>JACPVT010000176.1 GCA_016191685.1 Rhodospirillales bacterium
AGGAGCAGCAGAGGCTGCGCGATGCCCAGGCCGCCGGCCAGACCCCGGCGGGCGCGACACCCACGATCACGCGACGCAAGCGCGGCCTGCTCGAAGGCATCTTCTGAGTGCGTTGACGCCCCGTCGCCGCGCCTTGCTGGGCGGCCTCGCAGCGAGCGCGGTCTCAGCGCCCTCGTTTCCGGCACTGGCCAAGCTGTTTACGGTGGGTCGCCGGGCGGCCGAGAGCTTTACGCTGACCAACGGCCTGCAGGTCGTCGTGCTACCGGCGCGTCGCGCCCCGATCGTCACCCAGATGATGGTCTACAAGGTTGGCAGCGCCGACGAGTCCTTCGGACGCACCGGCGTCGCGCATTTCCTCGAGCACATGATGCTCAAGGGCACCGAGAGGGTGGCCTCCGGCGAATTCTCGCGCATCGTGTCGCGCAACGGCGGACGTGACAACGCCTACACTACCTTCGATTCGACCGGCTACTACCAGATCGTGGCGCCCGACCGCCTCGACCTGGTGATGCGCATGGAAGCCGATCGCATGACCGGCCTGCGTATCACCGAAAGGGAGCTGATCTCGGAGCGCCAGGTCGTGCTCGAGGAACGCCGCTCCAGGATCGACAATGTGCCGGCGGCGCTGCTTGACGAGGCGGCGCGCGAGCAGCTCTTCGGCCGGCACAAGCCCTATGCCATGCCTGTCATCGGCTACGTCGACGACATCAAGAAGCTTAACATCACCGAGCTCACGACCTTCTATCGCCGCTTCTACACTCCCGGCAACGCGGTCCTGATCGTGGCCGGCGATACCACCCCTGAGATTGTCCGAAAGCTCGCCGAGAAGCACTATGGCCCGATACCGAACCGGAAGGTCGAGGCGCGCCGCCGGCCGGCGCAGGGCGGCACCGATCTGCCGCAGCGCGTCAGCCGCGCCGACGCCCGTGTCGTCGAACCGCGGTGGTCGTGCGACTGGCTGGCGCCGTCCTACCGTGTCGGCGAAACCAAGTACGCCTATGCGCTCCAGGTGCTGGCGCGTCTGTTCGGTGGCAGCGAGACCAGCCGGCTGTGGCGGGCGCTGGTGACCGATTCCAAGATCGCCCTCTCGGCGTCGGCCGGCTACAGCCCGGCCAGCCTCGGCCTCTCCTCGTTCGGCGTCGGCGTTCATCCCACGCCGCAGCGCACCGTGCGCGAGATCGAGACGGCGGTGAATCTCGAGATGAAGAAGCTGATCGACGGCGGCGTGACAGCCAACGAGGTCGAGCGGGCGCAGAACCAGCTGCTCGCCGCGGCGATCTACGCCCAGGATTCGCTGGCCAGCGGCCCGCGCCTCTACGGCGCGGTGCTGAGCACCGGTGGCACCATGGCCGACATCGACGCCTGGCCCGAGCGCATCGCCGCGGTAACGCCGGCCGAAGTAGCCGCCGCCGCCCAGTCGGTGTGGCGCGACTCGGGAGCTGTGATCTCGCTCCTCACGCCGGCGGAGGGCAGCCGATGACGCCGGGCCTTCGCCGTGGCGCCGCGATGGTGCTGGCCGCCGTGCTGGCCTGGCTGCCCGCGGCCGGCGCCGGGGCGATCGAGATCAAGGAAGTCACCACGCCGCTCGGCATCAAGGCCTGGCTGGTCGAAGACAAGAGCGCACCGGTGGTGGCGCTGTCCTTTTCTTTTGCCGGCGGCACGGCATCGGATCCGGCCGGCCAGTCGGGCGTGACCGATCTGATGGCGACGCTGCTGACCGACGGCGCCGGTACGCTCGACGCCCAGGCGTTCCGCCGTCGCCAGGAGGATGCCGCCGCCTCGCTCGGCTTCGGCGCCTCGCTCGACCGGCTGAGCGGCACGCTGCGCGTCATCTCGGCCAACCGCGACGAGGGCTTCGAACTGCTGCGGCTGGCACTCACGCAGCCGCGCTTCGATCCGGACATGGTCGAGCAGCGGCGCGCCCAGGCCATCGCCCGCCTCAACCAGGCTGACCAGCGACCGCAGGCGGTCGCCGGCCGCACTCTGATGACCACTTTGTTCGCGGGCCATCCCTACGCCGCCGACCCCGAGGGCACACGGGAGGACCTGAAGATGCTGTCGCCGGCGTTGCTCAAGCGCCGCGCCGCGGCGCTGCTGGAGCGCAGCGGCCTGATCGTGTCGGCGGTCGGCGACATTGGCGAGGCCGAGCTCGCTCGCCGGCTCGATCGTGCTTTCGGCGGTCTCGGCGTCGGCACGGTGCAGCCGTTGCCACAGGAATGGAAGCCGCCCACCAAGCCGCGCACTATCGTCGTGGAGCGGCCGGTGCCGCAGAGTACGGTGCTGATGGCGCTGCCCGGCATCGCCCGCGACGATCCCGACTGGTACGCCGCCGTGATAATGAACCACGTCCTGGGCGGCAGGGGGCAGCAGTCCAGGCTGTTCCACGAGGTGCGCGAGAAGCGTGGCCTGGCCTACGGCGTTTCGAGTGGGCTGCGCACCTACAAGCGGGCTGCCCTGCTGGTTATTTCGACGGCGAGCGCCAACGAACGCGTCGCCGAGGCCATCCGCATCGTCCGGACCGAGCTGGCGCATCTGCGCACTGACGGCGTCACCGAACAGGAACTCGCCGATGCCAAGACCTATCTTAGCGGAGCGCTCGCGCTGTCACTCGATTCATCGGGCTCGGTCGCCGGCCTGATGCATTCCCTGCAGATCGACGGCCTGTCACCCGACCACCTGGTCCGGCGCGAGGCGCTGATCGCCGCTGTCAAGCTCGATAGCGTCCGCCGGGTCGCCCGCCGCCTGCTGCGCGACGAGGCGATGACGACCGTTGTCGTCGGCAAGCCGGTGGGCGTCATTTCCGAACCGAAAGAGTAGGGGCTGCATGTTCTACAGTCACTCGATCGATGATGCCCTCGACACCTCAGTCGGCGCCAAGGGCCTTTCCCGCGCCAGCCTCGATCGGGCGATGGCCGAGCTCAGGCCGGCGCTCGACAAGATCCGTCATTGGCACGACAGCAACGAGCTGCCGCTGCTCAAGCTGCCGGCGCGTCGCGACGACCTTGCGACGCTCAAGCCCCACGCCGAGCGTTTCGCCAGGTTCGAACATGTCGTCGTCATGGGCATGGGCGGTTCCAGCCTCAGCGGCAAGACGCTGGTGGCATTGAAGGACCAGGGTTTCGGCCCGCTCAAGGGGCGGCCCAAGCTCTGGTTCATGGACAATGTCGATCCAGCCACCTACGCCGAGCTGCTGTCGCGCTTGCCGATGGAGCGCACCGGATTCATTCCGATTTCCAAATCGGGCGGCACGCCCGAGACGTTGGTGCAGCTCCTCGCTGTCCTCGATTCCCTCGAAGCCAAGGTCGGCAAGGCGGCCGTTGGCCAACATGTCATCGCGATCACCGAGGCGACCGACAATCCCTTGAGCCGGCTCGCCAAGCGCATCGGCGCCACGGTCCTCGAGCACGATCCCAGGATCGGCGGGCGCTATTCGGCGCTGTCGCTGGTCGGCATGCTGCCGGCCATGATCGCGGGCCTCGATTGCGCCGCGGTGCGCGAAGGCGCGGCCAGCGTCCTCGACCCGGTGCTGGCGGCCAATGACGTCACCGGGATCGCCCCGGCGATCGGCGCCGCGCTCTCCGTTGGGCTCGCCCGCGAGAAGGACATCAACATCACGGTGCTGATGCCCTATGTCGACCGGCTCAATACCCTTGCCTTCTGGTACCGCCAGATCTGGGCCGAGAGTCTCGGCAAGGACGGCAACGGCACGACGCCAGCCGTGGCGCTCGGCACCGTCGATCAGCACAGCCAGGTCCAGCTCTATCTCGGTGGGCCGGCCGACAAGCTCTTCACCTTCCTGATCCAGGATACGGCAGGCCACGGCCAGGTGTTGCAGCCCGGCCCCGACAAGGCGCTGGATTATCTGGCCGGCCGCACCATGGGAGACCTCTTGCAGGCCGAAGCCGACGCCACGGCGGCAACCACCATCAAGGCCGGCCGGCCGACGAGGATCATCCGGGTCGCCGAGGTCGACGAGCGCACGATGGGCGCGCTGATGATGCATTTCATCCTCGAGACGATTTTCGCCGCCCATCTCTGGAAGATCGACGCTTTCGACCAGCCCGCCGTGGAGGACGCCAAGGTCCTGACCCGTCAGTATCTTTCCGGCCGCATACCGTCCACAGGGCGTAAGCCCTAGGATGGCGGCGCCATGAGCGCGCCTCTCCTCCGTCGTCTTCCCACAACCCTGGTGAACCGCATCGCCGCGGGCGAGGTGGTCGAGCGCCCCGCGAGTGCGGTGAAGGAGCTGGTCGAGAACGCCATCGACGCCGGTGCGCATCGCATCGCCGTCACCCTGAAGGAAGGCGGCCGCACCTTCATTTCCGTGGTCGACGACGGCATCGGCATGAACGCCGAGGACCTGCAGCTCGCGGTCGAACGGCACTGCACGTCCAAGCTGCCGGACGATGAGTTGACCGACATTCGCACCTTGGGTTTCCGCGGCGAGGCACTGCCGTCGATCGCTTCGGTGAGCCGCTTCACCATCACGTCGCGGCCGTCAGGCGCCGAGTCGGCGTGGAGTCTCGGGATCGACGGCGGTCTCAAGGGCGAGCCGCGGCCCGCGGCGCATCCGTCCGGCACGCGAGTCGAGGTGCGCGACCTCTTCTTTGCCACGCCGGCCCGCCTGAAATTCCTCAAGGAGCCGCGCACCGAGTCGGGTCACGTGGCCGACGCGATGCGGCGCCTCGCGATGGCCCATCCCGCGATCGCCTTCCGCCTGGAAAGCGAGGAACGCGCCCTGATCGACCTGCCGGCGGCCAATCCATCGCTGCTCCAGGGCGACGCCGCCCGCCTCGAACGGCTCAGCGCCATCATGGGCCGCGAGTTCGCCGACAATGCGCTGGCCATCGACGCCAATCGCGAGGGCTTCCGGCTGACGGGCTTCGCTGGCCTGCCGACGCTCAACCGGCCGACCGGCCAGCACCAGTATCTCTTCGTCAATGGCCGGCCGGTGCGTGACAAGCTGCTGGCCGGCGCCGTGCGCGGCGCCTACCAGGATTTCCTGGCGCGCGACCGCCATCCCATGGTGGCGTTGTTCCTCGAGGCGCCACCCGAGATGGTCGACGTCAACGTTCACCCGGCCAAGACCGAGGTCCGCTTCCGCGATGCCGGCATCGTGCGCGGCCTGATCGTGGGCGCACTTCGCACCGCGCTTGCCGCCGCCGGTCATCGCGCCAGCACGACGGTGTCGGATGCGGCGCTGGGCGCCTTCCGGCCGCACACGGGCTATTCGACGGCCTTGCCGATGGGGGGCGGCGGCAATGGCTTTGCCGTGCCGCGCGGTCTTGCCGAGGCGGCGGCGCAGTTCATGGCGCCGTTCGATGCGCCGTCGGCCCGTGTCGAAATGCCGGCAGGCGAAATCGCCGAGGGCAATTTTCCGTTGGGTGTGGCGCGGGCCCAACTGCATGAGACCTACATCGTGGCCCAGACCGACCAGGGTGTGGTCATCGTCGATCAGCACGCCGCCCACGAGCGGCTGGTCCACGAGCGCCTCAAGAACCAGCTCGAGGCCGAGGGTGTGAAGCGGCAGGCGTTGCTGCTGCCCGAAGTAGTCGAGCTGGGCGAGGACGGCGCGCGGCGGCTCGCCGCCCGTGCCGCCGAACTCGCCGAAATGGGCCTTGTGCTCGAACCATTTGGCCTCGGCGCCGTCGTGGTGCGCGAGACGCCGGCGGTCCTGGGCGAGGTCGACCTCCAGGGGCTGGTGCGCGATTTGGCTGATGAGCTGGCCGAAATGGGCGATCATCTTTCCTTGAAGGAGAAGGTCGAGCAGGTCTGCGGCACGCTCGCCTGCCACACGTCGGTGCGGGCCGGCCGTCGCCTCACCGTCGAGGAGATGAACGCATTGTTGCGGCAGATGGAGGCGACGCCGCACTCCGGACAGTGCAATCATGGCCGCCCGACCTACGTCGAACTCAAGCTGGCCGACATCGAGTGGCTGTTCGGAAGACGATGAAGAGATTTCTGCCCCTGCTGCTGGTCCTCGGTGCCGCCTCGGTGGCATCGGCCCAGACACGCGCGCCCGCGCCTGCACCGGCCGCGCCAACCCCTGCGCCATCCCAGGCCAACCCGACTCCGGCGCTGGCCTCGGCGCTGGACGGCCAATGGAAGGGCACCAGCGACGGCGGCTCGTGCAACGCCCCGCTCGACTATGTGCTCACCATCGAGAACGGCTTTGTCGACGGCTCATCCTACGACACGACAGCGCGTGGTCCGGTGCCCAACACCACCAGGGCGGCGCCGCCCGAGCCGACGCCCAGCCTGTGGCAGATCCATGGTGTTGCCAGGAACACCGGCTCGTTTTCCCTGATCGCCACCGCCTCGGTGAAGGGCAGGAGCCACCGCGAGGGCAAGCTGTCCGCGCGTAGCGACGGTGGCAGTTTGATCGTCAGCGAAACCGCCGGCTGCCGCCGCACTGTGCGCCTCGCGCGCGGTTGAGGACGCCTTAAATCTGCCTCAGGTAGGCGTATCATGGAGATACTCAACCAGGAGGCCAGCGTTGTCATCGAATCGCTTGGCGGTGCTGATCGGCGCGATCGATGCGGCCGTCTTTTTCAGCTTCTGGCTGGCAATCGGCGTTTTCGTTTCCGACGAACCGAGGCAGCTACTCATTGTTCTCAGTGCATTGATTCTCCCCGCGCTACTCGTTGCGTGGCGTGGCCTCATCGATGTCCGTCTGGCACTTGCCGGAATGGGATCATCGCGCCGCGCGGCGCGCGACGGCTTCTTATGCGGTGCCTTATCGGTTTCGACTGTATGGATTTGGACCTTCGGTTATCGTCTTGCCCATGCAGCGGGTAATCCTTGGGACGATGTTTCATTTTCGGACCCGGTCTCGTGGCTCATTATCCTTGTGCCACTTGTCGTATCGATGATGATCGGCGGCGGCTTGGGAAGCCTCCATGGGCTTGTGCTGTTCGAGCTGAATCGGCGGCTGGTGAAGGTGCTGGCGCCCGGTAATTCGAGCGCGGCCGGCGCCTAGTCGAACACCGCCTCGATTCGTTCCTCGCGGCCGGCGAGCAGGCGGAAGAAGGCGTCCTGCGGCTTTTCCAGCACGAACATGGCGCGCGCGTCGAGGCCGAGGTTGAGGCCGCGCATCACGGCGCCGCTGACGCCATGACCCACCACCACCGTGCGCGTCCCTGAGGCCACGATATCGGCCAGCACCGCGGCCGAGCGCCGGCGAAGCTCGAAATGCGTCTCGCCGCCGGGTGGGCAGTAGCCGTGCGGGTCGGCGCGCCAGTCAGCCAGCGCCGTGGGATGCGTGACCTCGATCTCCTGCCAGCTAAAGCCTTCCCAGTCGCCATAGCCGAGCTCGGCCAGCCGCGGGTCGTCGCGCCATTCTGCGGGACCCAGTCCCAGCTCGCGGCCGATGATCGCCGAAGTCTCGCTCACGCGGCCGAGCGGGCTGCGCAGGAAGATGGTCGGGCCTGGTTCACGCGCGAGTTCGGCCTTGAGCGCGCGGCCCATGGCGAGTGCCTGGATGCGGCCGCGCTCCGTGAGGTCGGAGTTCTTGGTGCCCTGCATGCGCCGCTCGGTGTTCCACGCCGTCTCGCCATGGCGCAGCATGTAGAGCGGGAAGACGAGACCGGGCGTCGCCGTCATGTCCGGCGCAGGATCACGATCTTGGCCGCGCCATAGCGGCGCTCGTCGATCTGCTCGAAACCCCTAGCCAATGAGACACCCGGCGGCACGATGTCCTCGTTATGGGCGAGTTCGACCGTGACGATCGCGCCCGGTGCCAGCCAACCGGCCTCGGCCAACGCCGCAAGGGCAGGGGCGGCCAGACCGCTGCGGTAGGGCGGATCGAGGAAGACGAGATCGCAGAATTCGCGGGCCGGCGGCGGGCGGGTAGCGTCGCCGCGCACCACCTTGGCCGCGGCGATTTCACCCAGTTTGCGCAGGTTCTCGCCGATCAGCTTGATCGAGCGCGCGTCGTTGTCGAGGAAGGTGACATGGGCGGCACCTCGCGACAGCGCCTCCAGCCCCAGCGCGCCGGAACCGGCAAAGGCGTCGAGCACGCGGGCGTCGATCAGCGGCGAGGTGTCGCCTTCGTGCCAGCTCGCGTGTGCCAGGATGTTGAACAGGGCCTCGCGGGCGCGGCTCGACGTTGGGCGCACGTCCTGACCCTCGGGCGCTTCCAACGCCCGGCCGCGATGCTTGCCGCCGATGATCTTCAGCATCAGCGGCCCCGCGGCTTGGGCTTGGCCCAGCCCTGCTTGCGCGGCGGCCGCTTGACGCCCAGCAGGCTCTCCATCGCCTGCGTCGGAATCTCCTCGACGTGGCCGCGTTCCAGTTCGCCGAGATGAAACGGTCCGAACGCCACGCGGATGAGGCGCACCACCGGCAGGTCGAGATGGGCCAGCACGCGGCGGACCTCGCGGTTCTTGCCTTCGCCCAGCGCAATGTCGAGCCAGGCGTTGGAGCGCTGCTGGCGGTCCATGCTGGCTTCGATGGCGCCATAGCGCACGCCGTCGATCGTCACGCCCTTGGCCAGGGCCGCGAGGCGCGCCTCGTCGACCGTGCCGTGGACGCGCGCCCGGTAGCGTCGCGTCCAGCCATTGGCCGGCAGTTCGAGGCGGCGGGCGAGACCGCCGTCGTTGGTGAGCAGCAGCAACCCTTCCGACATGAAATCGAGCCGGCCGACGGTGACTACGCGCGGCATGCCCTTCGGCAGCGAGTCGAAGATTGTGCGCCGGCCTTCGGGATCGCGCGCCGTCACCATCTCGCTGGGCGGCTTGTGGTAGCGCCAAAGGCGCGGCCGGTCGGCCTGGGGCAGGGGCTTGCCGTCGACCTCGATCACGCTCTGATCGGTGACGTTGAAGGCAGGCGAGGCCAACACCTGGCCGTCGACTTTTACGCGGCCGGCCTCAATCCAACGCTCGGCATCGCGGCGCGAGCAGAGGCCGGCGCGCGCCAGCCGCTTGGCGATCCTCTCCGGTTCGCTCACTTGTTTGCCGCCGCCCCCAGGAAGGCGCGGAAGAGCTTCGCGTCACCCTCGGAGATCAGGAACTCCGGATGCCATTGCACGCCGATGCAGAAGCGATAGCGCGGCGCCTCGATGCCCTCGATCACGCCATCAGGCGCCGTGGCGTTCACCACCACGCCCTCGGGCGCGTCGGCCGCGGCCTGGTGATGGGCACTGTTCACCGGCAGCTCGTCGGTGCCTACGATGCCGTGCAGCTTGGTGCCGTGCGCCACCTTCACGAGATGGCCAGGCTCATCGCGCGGGTTGGGCTGCTCATGGGCGAGCGAGTCGGCGATCGAATCGGGAATGTGCTGGACTAGCTTGCCGCCCAGCACGACATGCAGGAGCTGCTGGCCGCCGCAGATGCCCAGGACCGGCTTGTTGCACTCGAGGGCGCCCTTGGTCACGCCGAACTCGAAGGCGGTGCGGCGGTCCTTGGTGATCACCGTGGCGTGGCGCGCGCCGCCGCCATAGTAGGAGGGGTCGACGTCGAAGGCGCCGCCGGTCACCACCAGCGCGTCGATGCGCTCGAGATAATCGGCGACCCGGTCGGGTTCGTGCGGCAGGGCGACGGCGAGGCCGCCCGCCGCGTCGATCGCGTCGAGGTAGTTCTGGCGCAGCGCATACCAGGGAAACTTGGAGTAACCGCCGGACTTTTCAGCATCCAGGGTCACGCCGATCAGGGGACGGGGCATGCTCGCAGGATATCACATTTCAGCCCGTGGCTACGACGCCGCGATGTTGCGCGGCACGTCCTTGAACGGCCGGTCGGTGTCGACGCTCGGCTCCTTGGGCATCTTCAAGACGCGCTCGGAGATGATGTTGCGCTGGATCTCGTCGGTGCCACCGGCGATCGAACCCGCCGGCACCGACACCAGGATCTCGGCGATCACGCCATCCATCGGGCTATCCTTGCCGCTCAGGAGCGCGTCGGCGCCCGTGATGTAGGTGTGCACGCGGGCCGCCTGGCGCGCGATGTGGCTCGACACCAGCTTGCCGAGCGAGCCCTCGGGGCCCTGCGGCCTGCCCTGTTCCTGCGCCGCCCGCGCGCGCCGCGCCGTCCATTCCGCCGCCTTCGACATGATCAGGAGCCTGGCGATTTCCTGGCGCACGACGGGATCGTCGATCTTGCCCGTCTCCCGGGCGCGCTGCATCACGAGGTCGACGCGGCCGGCGCGCTGCGGATACCACTTGTAGGGTTCCATGGTGGTCGCGACCTCGGCCTTCTCCTCCTCGTAGATGCGGCCGGCTTTTCCTGCCGCGGTCGCCCAGTTGCGCAATCCATCGGCGCCGCGCCGCTCGTGCATGAGCGTCGTGGTGGCGACCTTCCAGCCGTCGCCGACGTCGGACACCAGGAACTCCGGCTCGACGATCGCGTCGGTGAAGAACACCTGGTTGAACGAGGCATGGCCGTTCATCTGCTTCAGGGGATGGACCTGGACGCCGGGCTGTTTCATGTCGAGGATGAAGTAGGCGAGGCCCTTGTGCTTGACCGCGTCCCAGTCGGCGCGGGCGAGCAGCAGACCCCAATGTGCCTTGTGCGCGCTGGTGGTCCACACCTTCTGGCCGTTGATCACCCACTTGTTGCCCCGACGGTCGGCGCGCGTCACGGCGCCCGCCAGGTCCGAGCCGCTGCCGGGTTCGCTGAAGAGCTGGCACCAGGTGTCCTCGCCCGTCAGGATGCGCTTCAGGAACTTCTCCTTATGCAAGTCCGTGCCGTGCGCCAGGATCGTGGCGGCGGCCAGCGTGCGGATGCCCGCCTTGGCGACTCCGACGGCGCCGATCCTCGCGAACTCCTCGTCGACCACCGAGTTGAACTTCACCGGCAGGTCGCGGCCGTACCATTGCCGGGGCCAGTGCGGCGCGCCCCAGCCCGACTCGCAGAGCTTGAGGCGCCATTCGACGAGGCCCAGTTCGGGGTTCCAGTTGGCTTCCAGCCAGGCCCGCACTTCGGCGCGCACAGCCTCTTCAGTGGGTTCGCTCATCGCGCGTCTCCCCAGTGTTGCATCATCTTCTCGCGATGGAGATTGGCATCGCCGAACAGAATTTCCGAGCTCTTGGCGCGCTTGAACCAGAGATGGGTGTCGTTGTCCCAGGTGAAGCCGATGCCGCCATGCATCTGCACGGCATGGATCGCCGTCTGCAGATAGGCCTCCGAGGCGGCTGCCTTGGCGAGTGCTGCGAGCATCGGCACATCCTTGTCGCCCTCGTCGAGCGCCGCCGCGGCATAGTAGGCCGCCGACTTGGCGAGCTCGACATCGACCAGCATGTCGGCCGCCTTGTGCTTCATGGTCTGAAACGAAGCGAGCGCGCGGCCGAACTGCATGCGCATCTGCACGTAGGCGAGCGCATCCTCGCGCAGCCGGTCGGCCCCGCCCACCATCTCGTTGGCGAGGCAGATCAGCACCTGCTGCATGGTCCTGGCGAATGGTGCGGCGGCGGCGCCCTCGATGCCGAGAAGCTTGCCTTCGACGTCCTTGAACTCGAGCCGCGCGAGCTTGCGCGTCTCGTCCATGGTCTTGAGCGGAGTGCGCGTGAGGCCTTTGGCGCCGCCGTCGACGGTGTAGAAGGAGAGGCCGTCATCACCCGTGGAGCCGGGCCTGCGCGCCAGCACGACGATCAGATCGGCCGTATGTCCGTCGAGCACGAAACTCTTGGTGCCGTTCAGACGATTGCCTCGGGCGGTCAGCGCGACCGACGCCGCATCGTTCTGGCCGCCCAACTCGGAGAAGGCGAGCGTTGCCGTCACATCACCGGACGCGATCTTCGGCAGCAGCGCCTTCTTCTGCGCGTCCGTGCCGGCGTTCAGGATCGCCGTCGTGGCCAGCGCGGCGGTCGAGAAGAAGGGTGCGCACAAGAGGCTGCGGCCCATTTCCTCGAGCACGATGCCCAATTCGCCGTAGCCGAAGCCTGCGCCACCGTAGGTCTCGGGGATATGCACGGCGCTGAGGCCCATTTCCCGGTTGAGCTTCTGCCAGCCCTCGCGGTCGAAACCCTGTTCGGTCGCCATCTGGCGCCGCACTTCCTTGGTCGGTGACCGCGCCTCCAGCGCGCGCCGCAGGCTGGTGCGAAACTCATCCTGCTCCGGCGTGAAACTGAAACGCATGGCTACTCCTCCCGTATCGCGCCGCTCTCGTTGCCGCTATTTTCCCCCTAATGAGCGGCCCGGCAAGAACCTCCCCCATGGAACGCGCACTTGGCGCGGCGCGCGCAGCCGCAGAGCGGGGCGAGGTGCCGATCGGTTGCGTGATCGTGGCGTCCGACGGCGCGGTGCTGGCCGAGGCAGGCAACCGCTGCGAGGCCGACCGCGATCCCACGGCCCATGCCGAACTGCTGGCGATCCGCGCGGCGGCCCAGAAGCTCGGCTCACCGCGGCTGGTCGACTGCGATCTCTACGTCACCCTGGAACCCTGCCCGATGTGCGCCCAGGCGATTTCCTTCGCACGTCTCAGACGGGTCTATTGGGGCGCTCCCGACCCCAAGGGGGGCGGCGTCGAGCACGGCCCGCGCATCTTCGATCAGCCGACCTGCCATCACCGGCCCGAGCTCTATCCCGGCGTCGGCGAGGTCGAGGCGGCCGATCTACTGCGGGCGTTCTTCCGCGAACGTCGCTAGCTGATGCAGGCGGTCCAGTGGACGCGAAGCCGAACAGGTCTTGATGTTGACACCGGTCGGGCAGGAGGCCGTGCCGCCGATCTTGCAGTTGGCGGCGGTGCACTTCTTGCGGTTGTCGCCGTTGTCGGCGCCGCTGTAGCGGCAGTATTGGCCGCAGCCGCTGCCCGCGGTGCAGATGTAGCAACCGTCGGCCAGCGCCGGCAGCACCCAGCCGATCAACATCACGAGCACCAAACTCAATCGTGTCATGTCATGGCCTCCCATTCGGCGCGCACGCCGCTGTCGATTTCCTTTGTCGATTCGCGCCGGCGTTCGAACGCGGTCGGTGCCAGTTGCGATAATGCCCAGACAGCAGCGCCGCGCACCAGAGGCGAGGGATCGGCCAGTAGCCGTTCGACGGCGGGCAGCGCAGTGTCCGGCGCCCCGCTGTTGCCCAGCGCATAGGCGACGTTCCTCACGAAACGATCGCGGCCGATGCGCTTGATGGCAGTGCCGGCGAAGCGCCGGCGGAAGGCGGCATCGTCGAGGCTGGCCAGCTCCGCCAGCGTCGGCGCGGTGAGTTCGGGTCGCGGCAGGAAAGCCGCTTCCTGCGCCGTTTTCGCGAACTTGTTCCATGGGCAGGCGGCCAGGCAATCGTCGCAGCCATAGATGCGGTTGCCGAGCGCGCCACGGAATTCGCGGTCGATGGGCCCCTCGTGCTCGATCGTGAGGTAGGAGATGCAGCGCCTTGCATCGAGCTTGTAGGGCGCCGGGAAGGCCGCGGTCGGGCAGGCATCGAGGCAGGCGCGGCATTGGCCGCAATGGTCGCTCTCGGCCGTGTCGGCCGGCAGCTCGGCTGAGAGCAGCAGTTCGCCCAGGAACAGCCACGAGCCGAACCGGCGCGACACGAGGTTGGTGTGCTTGCCCTGCCAGCCGTGGCCTGCCGCCTGCGCCGAGGGTTTTTCCATCAGCGGCGCGGTGTCGACGAAGACTTTTATGGAGTGGCGGTAGTTGTCCCAGATGAAGCGGCCCAGCGCCTTCAGCTTGGTCTTCATCACCTCGTGGTAGTCGCGGCCTTGGGCATAGACCGAGATCGCGCCCCGCGCGGGCTCGTCCTGTAGCGTGCGCGGATCGCGCATCGGGCCATAGTTCATCGCCAGCGAGACGACGGTTCTTGCGCCCGGCCACAGCGTTGCCGGATCGGCGCGCTCCAGGGTGCGCTCGCCCAGCCAGCCCATGTCGCCCTGGAAGCCGAGCTCGACGAACTGCTGGAGTTGCGCCAGACGCTCGGCCCGCGCCTCGGGAGCGAGCGTCGCGGCGGCGAAGCCCACGGCGTCGAAGCCCAGCCGCAAGGCCTCGTCGCGGATGACGTCGCGCAGTTCGCTGGGCGTTGCCTGCCTAGGCGGCCGCTTGGGCGTCGGTGGCAGCCGCGCCATCGTCGCTCCGCTATCCCCGGCCGCGATAGGGCGCGACGCCCGGGTCGGGCAGCCACAGGCCCTTGGGCGACTGGCCGGTCTGCCAGAAGACGTCGATCGGCATGCCGCCGCGCGGATACCAGTAGCCGCCGATCCTGAGCCAGCGCGGCGCCAGCGCCTTGGCCAGGCGCTGGCCGATGGCAAGCGTGCAGGCTTCGTGAAAGTCGGCATGGTTGCGGAAGCTGCCGAGATAGAGTTTCAGCGACTTGCTCTCGATCAGTTTCGCCTTGGGCGCGTAATCGATCACCAGATGGGCGAAGTCGGGCTGGCCGGTCATCGGGCAGAGGGTGGTGAATTCCGGCGCCGTGAAGCGTACCAGATAGAGGTCGCGTGGATTGGCATTGGGCACCGTCTCCAGCACCGCCTTGTCGGGCGACGCCGGCAACGCCGCGGGGCGGCCCAGTTGTGTCAGATGTCCGTACTTTCTTGCCATCGGCCTCACCTTCAACTCCACCGCCATCATATGCTAAGCGAGCCGCCATGACTCACAGGGTTGCCATCGTGGGCGCCGGCCCCTCCGGCTTTTATGCGGCTGACGGGCTTTTACGCGCCAATCCCGACCTTCACATCGACCTGATCGACCGGCTGCCGACACCCCATGGGCTGGTGCGGGCCGGTGTCGCACCGGACCACCAGGGCACCAAGGCCGTCACCCGCCAGTTCGACCGACTTCTGGCCCAGCCCGACGTCCGGTTCGCCGGCAATATCGAGATCGGCCGCGACCTCTCCTGGGACGAGGTTCGGACGGGATACGACGCGGTGATCGTCGCTACCGGGATGGTGATCGACCGCAAGCTCGGTATCCCGGGCGAGGACCAGCCGCAGGTCTGGGGCTCGTGGCGGTTCGTGGCCTGGCTGAACGGCCATCCCGACTTCCGCCAGGGGCCCGATCTCTCCCAGGTGCGGCGCGTGGCGGTGATCGGCAACGGCAACGTGGCCCTCGACGTTGCCCGCCTGTTGGCCAAGAGCGCCGAGGAGATGGCCAAGAGCGACATCGTGCCCACGGCGGCCGCGGCGATCGCCGCCGCGCCGCTCACCGACATCCACGTGATCGGCCGGCGCGGAGCGGAGCACGCTTCCTTCACCAGCAACGAACTGGCCGAGATGGGCCGTCTCGCGCGGGCGGTGTCGGTGGCCGATGCCGCGGCGCTCGAAGGCCACCCGCCGGCGTCGGATCCGACGCCTGAGCGGCTGCGCAAGGCCAAGAACCTCGAGATCCTGAAGGGTTTTGCCCACAACAAGCCCGGCAGCAAGCCGGTCACGGTGCATTTCCGGTTCAATGCGGCGCCGGTTGCCTTTCGGTCCGGCGAACTGGAGCTCACGACCGGCAAGTTGCCGGTCGATCTCGTCATCACCTGCATCGGCTACACCGGCGAGGACTTTCCCAAGGCCGAGGGCGTGTTCGCGGTCGGCTGGGCCAAGCGCGGGCCCAGCGGCACGATCCCGACCAACCGCGCCGACAGCCATGCCGTCGCCAAGGATGTCGCGGTCTGGTTGAAGGCGCGCGATCCCAAGAGCGGGCCCGACCCGCTGCCGCTCTGCATCGACGCCGACGGCTGGCATCGCATCGACAAGGCGGAAACTGCTGCTGGCGCCGCCCAGGGCCGGCCTCGCGTGAAGTTGACCGAATGGCAGACGCTTCTCGAGGTCGCCCAAGGCACCTGACGGGGGTGCCTGACGGCCCTATTGTTGCATGTGTTGGTTGCCGGCGCGGAAGCCAGGAGGAGATTGCCATGTTGAAGATCGGTCGTCGTGTCGTCTGCACGTTTGCCGCGGTCGCTGCGCTTGCAGCACCTGCCGCCGCCCAGACGACGCTCAAAGTGGCACTGCACTCCGATCTCAAGATCGTCGATCCGGTCTGGACGACGGCGCTGATTTCCACCCACCACGGCTACATGATCTACGACACGCTGTTCGCGCTCGACGGCAAGCTCGAGGTCAAACCGCAGATGGTCGACAAGTGGACCGTCTCCGACGACAAGCTCACCTGGACCTTCACCTTGCGCGACGGCCTCGAGTGGCACGATGGCAAGCCGGTGACCGCCGAGGATTGCGTCGCCTCGATCAAGCGCTGGGGCGCCAAGGATTCGATGGGCCAGAAGCTGATGGGCGTCGTGGCCGACTTGAGCGCGCCCGACGCCAAGACCATCAAGATGGTGCTGAAGGAGCCCTACGGACTGGTGCTCCAGTCGCTCGGCAAGTCGAGCTCGAACGTGCCCTTCATGATGCCCAAGGCGGTGGCGAGCACCGATCCCAACGCGCAGATCACCGACTCGATCGGCTCCGGCCCCTTCATCTTCAAGAAGGACGAATGGCGGGCAGGCGAGAGGGCGGTCTACGTCAAGAATCCCAAATACAAGCCGCGCAACGAGCCGGCCTCGGGTCTGGCCGGCGGCAAGGTCGCCAAGGTTGACCGGGTCGAATGGTTGACGTTGCCCGACACCTCGACCCAGGTGAATGCCCTGATCAACGGCGAGGTCGACCTGGTCGAGATCGTGCCACCCGACTTGCTGCCGCTTTTGGCCAAGGACAAGAACGTCAAGGTCATGGTCGTCAATACGGCAGGCCGGCAGTACGCCATGCGCTTCAACGTGAAGTTCAAGCCGTTCGACAATCCCAAGGTACGCCAGGCCGTGCTCTACGCGCTGTCGCAGAAGGAGTTCCTCGAGGCCAATGTCGGCAACCCGGCCTACTACAAGGAGTGCAAGTCGCTGTTCCCTTGCGGCTCGCCGTTGGAATCGACCAAGGGCTGGGACGACAAGATCTCGGGCAACGTCGCCAAGGCCAAGGCGCTGCTTGCCGAGGCGGGATACGACGGCACGCCGGTCGTGTTCCTGCACCAGACCGACACGTCCGGTCACAACAACCTCGCCACCATCGCCAAGGCCGAGCTCGAGAAGACCGGCCTCAAGATCGACCTGCAGCCGATGGACTGGCAGACCCTGGTGACGCGCCGCGCGAAGAAGGACCCGCCGGACAAGGGCGGCTGGGGCGCCTTCTTCACCTCGTGGGGCGCGACCGACGTCCTGAACCCGGTGTCGGCGGCCTTCCTCAACGCCTCGTGCGACAAGGCGACGTTCGGCTGGCCGTGCGACGCCGAGCTGGAAAAGCTGCGCGACGCCTACGCCAAGGAGACCGATCCGGCCAAGCAGAAGCAGATCGCCGAGGCCGTGCAGCTGCGCGTGCTGGAGTACCCCACGCACGTGCCGCTCGGCCAGTTCACGACACCGACGGCCATCCGCGCCAACCTCGACGGCCTGCTGCAGACGCCATCGCTGGCGCTGTGGAACGTCGAGAAGAAGTGACCGCGGCAGCGGTCACCGCGGGCGGAGTAACCTCCGCCCTGGAGCGAAGCGCGTAGCGCGTAGTCGAAGGGTCTTGCCTCCACCGGGCAAGGTCTCTCCGCTACGCCTCGCTGCGCTCGGCTCCGGTCGAGACGACGAGAGCTAATCGAGCCGCACGCTCACGCCTTCAAGACCCTTCCGCGATGCCGGGTAGCGCTTCATGACCTCGGCGTCGTGGCCTGGGATCACCATCTCGATCCTGCCGTCGGCCAGCTTCTTCAGTTTGTCGTAGCCCGCCAGCATGTCGGCCACCGAGTAGACGATGGCGAACAGCTTGTCGTTGTTGACGCCCCAGAAATAGTGGCTGGCGTCGGAGGCGAGCACGAGCCAGCCGTTCCGGGTCATCACGCGCACCGACTGGATGCCGGCGGTGTGCCCGCCGATCAGGTGCACCGAGATGCCGGGCTGGATCTCCTCGTCGCCGTCATGGAAGACCACGCGCGTGCCGTACACGGCGCGCACCATGCCGACGACGTCCTCGACCTCGTAGGCGTGGCGGAACGGGTCCTTGCACATGTGCCGGCCGGTGGCGAAGTTCATCTCCTTGTCCTGGAGATGAAAGCGCGCCTTGGGAAAGCGGTCCCAGTTGCCGACATGGTCGTAGTGCAGGTGCGTGATGATGACGTCCTCGACGGTCTTGGCGTCGACGCCGACTTCGGTCAGCAGGTCGGCGGGATTCTTCTTCACCTCGCGGCCACGCTGCTTGCCGATGGTGGCATTGAAGCCGGTGTCGATCACGATCGGCTTGCCGCCGATGGTGCGATGGCCGTTCTCGTCCAGCGGGATCGCCACCCAGACGAAATAGTCCATGGGAAAGTCGGCGTCGTGCGGGTCGGGGGTGATCTGCACTTCCCATGCCTTGCGTGGCAGGTGGGCATATTTGACCGCATGGACCTCGTAGATGGGCGTCGAACGCATTTTTGTTTCCTTCCCGATGAGCCGTTGCCGGAAAGGTAGCCTGCCGCGGGGCCTCGGCGCTATACTGGCTGCATGGTCGGCATGGACCTCCTTGGACGGCGAATTAGCACCACGGTTTGCACCGCAAACCGCTGCGTAGCCGCGTTCGCCCTCATTTCGTCCAGGGAATCGTCCGATGTCTTCCGTCCTCGCTCTCAAGCGTAGCAATTCCACCGTCCGATACTGTTTCGAAGCCGACATCGAGCCGGGTGTGTTGCCGCGCGCGCTCGAACTTCTGGCCAAGCGCGGCCTGGTGCCGGCCCGCGTGTTCGCCCAGGCGGCCGACGATCAGCTCTCAGTCGAGATCGAGGTCGAGGGCCTGGCGCCCGACACCGCCGAGCATGTCGGCCTCTGTCTCAGCCAGATCGTGGGCGTCAGGCAGACGTTCCCTTGATGATCACCAGGTCGGTGATCGCTGCGGCCTTCCGGAACGCCGAGGCCGCCTGATACTCGGGCGATTCGTAGCAGGCTTTGGCGATTTCGTAGGAGTCGAATTCGATGATCACGTGGCGTTCGCGCGCCGTGCCCTCCACGGCGGTGAATTCGCCGCCGCGGGCAAGGAAGCGCGCGCCGTGCCTGGCGAACGGCTCGCCGTCGAGTTCGACGTACTTCGCGTAGGTTTCGGGGTCGGTGATCGTTACATGGAACATCCAGTAGCCCTTGGCCATGTGCTGCACTCCCAGGATCGGTGGCAGCGACGGTAGCCGGTGGCACGCCCGCCTTCCAATGCCGGCCACGTATCGGATCGATGGCGGGCCGCTAAGGTGCGGCCAGCCGTTCGACGATGGCGTTGATGTGCTGGCGGGCGACGTCGATGGCGGGAAAGCCCGCCGTCGCCTCGTCGAAGATCACGGCGAGGTCGGTACCGGCCAGCAGGATCGCCTCGACGCCGTCGCGCCGCTGCAGGTCGGCGGCGATACGGCGCAGCCCCGCGGTGTCGGCCTCGTTGCCGGCCTGCGTGTCGAGGATGCGCTGGTAGGCCTGGCCGATGAAGGCGATCTCGTCGGGCCGGGGCTTCACGATATCGACGCCGGCAAGCTGGCCCCATAGGCCGCCCTCGACGGTGAAGACGGTGCCGAACAGCGCCACGCGCCTGATCCTGCGGGCGCGGAGTTCGGCGCCGATCGGATCGACGATGTTGATGAGGGGCAGGCGCGTGCGTTTCAGCAGTTGCGCGATGCAGATGTGCGGCGTGACGGCCGGGATCACCGCCGCCTCGGCGCCGGCACTGGCCATCCGGTCGATGAACGATGCGAGGTAGTCGGCCAGCTCGTCGAGCTTGCCGGCGCGCACCAGGCCTTGTCCGGTGTCGACGTCGGCGTGGGCGATCACCAGATCGGGGATGACGCCGCGGGCTTTGCAGGCGGCCGTGATCTTCTCGTAGTAGTGGACGGTGGCACCGACGCCCAGCCCGCCGATCAATCCTATGCACGTCATGTCACGTCACGTCGTCGGGAAGTTGCGCGCCCACACCGGCCCGAGTTCCGGCACCCGGTCGGCGCGGCGGGCGATGGCGAAGAGCTTCGGGGTCTCGCCCTCGAACCAGCCGCGCTTGGGCCGCCAACGCGTCATGACGTCGATATAGATGTCGAGGGCGGAGAAGCGTTCGCCCAGGAACCACGGGCTGCCGGTCTCGCTTTCGACCTGGTGCCACAGGCGTTGCGCATAGGCGTCGGTGGCGGCGCGGAAGGGATCGCGTGCCGAACTGACCGAGATGAAGCGCGACGGATCGTCGGCATAGGTGAAGGTCGGATAGATGTTGGCCACCATATAGACCAGCCAGCGCAGGAACTTCGCCCGCTCCGGCGCACCGGCCGCCGGCACCAGCGTGTCCTTGCCGGTGATGTCGGCCAGCAGCAAGGTGATGGCGGCACTCTCGCTCATGATGCCGCCGTCGGGCAGCACGAGGGTCGGCACCTGGGCCAGCGGATTGACCTTCTCGAGCCGGGCCCTGGCGCCCGGCGTGCGGAAGAGATCCTCGACCGGCTCGAAGGTGAAGGGCAGCCCGTACCAGTCGAGCTGGGCCTCGACGATCGCCGAGCCCCAGCCGGGGCGTCCCCAGAGCGTGTAGCCGCCGGTGTTACCGCTCATGGGGCCTACGGCTTCTGCAGCGGCTGGATCAGGCTCGACGTGTCCCACCGTCCGCCGCCGCGCTCCTGGACTCGCTGGTAGAACTGGTCGACGAGGGCGACCACCGGCATCTGCGCCTTCCAGCGCTTGCCCTCGGCCATGGCGATGCCGAGGTCCTTGCGCATCCAGTCGACGGCGAAGCCGTAGTCGAACTTGCCGGCGATCATGTTCTGCCAGCGATTGTCCATCTGCCAGCTCTGCGCCGCGCCCTTGGAGATGGCGCTCATCACCTTGTCCATGTCGAGGCCGGCGCGCTGGCCGAGGTTCAGCGCTTCGGCCAGACCCTGGACGAGGCCGGCGATGCACATCTGGTTCATCATCTTGGTGATCTGGCCCGAGCCCGGCGGGCCGATCAGCGTCACCGCCTTGGAGAAGGCGTCGGCCACCGGCTTCGCCCTGTCGAACGGCGCCTGCTCGCCGCCGCACATCACGGTGAGCTGGCCGTTCTCCGCGCCGGCCTGGCCGCCCGAAACAGGTGCGTCGATGAACTCGACGCCGATCTTCTTCGCCGCCGCGTGCAGCTCACGGGCGATGTCGGCCGAGGCCGTGGTGTTGTCGAACAGGATCGCGCCCTTCGCCACGCCGGCCAGGGCGCCGTCGTCGCCCAGCATCACCGCCCGCAGATGGTTGTCGTCGCCGACGCAGGAGAACACGATCTCCTGGCCGGCCGCCGCCTCCTTCGGAGTCCTGGCGGCCTTGCCCTTGTGCTTCTTGGTCCAGGCCTCGGCCTTGGCGAAGGTACGGTTGTAGACGGTGACGTCATGGCCCTTGGCGGCGAGATGCCCCGCCATCGGAAAGCCCATTACGCCCAGACCCAGAAATGCCACCTTGGCCATCGTTCTCTCCCACAATTCCTGTGTTGCGGGCGCGATCATAAAGCCAAATCAGGGCGATGCCAGCAGCACCAGAACGGCGCCCAAACCGGTCACAAGCGGCGGCAGGGCGAGCGGCCAGGCGCGGCGGTAGAGCACGGCATCGGAGACCGGCAGCGCCAGGATGGCCGCTCCCATCGACACGCGGATCGGCGACAGCATGGTGAGGTTGGTGCAGACGCTGTTCTGGACCGCGGCGATCCACGCCGGGTCGACCGCGATGGCATGCGCCAGCGCGGTGACCATGGGCATCAGCATGGCGTTGGCGGCCGAGCCGCCGCCGGTCAGGAAGCCGCCGACGGCGGCGAACAACGGCACGCTGGCCGCGGCGCCGCGGCCGGCCACGGCGCGCAGCGCCTCGGCGATCGACGTTGCCATGCCCGAGCCGACATAGAATTCCGCCATCACCACGAACAGCAATGTGACGGCGCAGGAACGCCAGGCGCCGCGGCCAGTCTCGGCCAGCACCCGGCCGATCGACGCGCGGGCGAGGAACACCACGACGACGCCGATCGAGACCAGCCAGAAGCCCGGCGCATAGAGCGGCGCGAAGGCCGGCTGGTTGTCGAACGGCCGCATCGCCCACAAGGGCTTCAGGAAATCGCGCAGCGGTGGCACCAGCCGCGTGGCGCAGAGCGCCAGGGTGAGCGCGACATAGGGCGCGTTGGCATGCAGCGCCGATCGGAGCCGCGCCGCATCCGGCCGCTCGTCGCGCCAGAAGCGCGCGGCGAGCAGCAGCGCGGTCGGCGCGGCGCCGGCGATCTCGACGTCGCTGTAGAAATTGAACAGCCAGATCAGCGCTAGCAGCAGCGCGGTCCACAGCGCATCGTCGAGCTTCTGGGCGAGCGACGTGGCAAAGCCCGCCTCGCGGGCAAAGCGCCAATAGAGCGCGAGATAGAGGGCGTGGATGGGGATCTGCAGCAGGGCGGAGCTCAGGCCCAGCTGGTTGGGCGTGAGGCCGGCCAGGGTGGCGCCCACGGTGGTGCCGGTGGCGAGCGCGCCCCACGGCACCAGCGACTGGCTGTAGAGGCCGAGCAGCAGTGCCGACATGCCGCCCAGCCCCAGCCGGCGGAGCGCCGCCAGGGCGATGATGTAGCCGACGCCGAAGCCCGTGACCGATTCGGCGAAGGGCGCCAGCAGGAAGCACACCGACCACAGCCGTCGCGGATTGGCTTCCAGGGTGCCGCCGTTGGCATGCGCGCCGCGCGCCTGCTGGCAGCGATGGAAGAACATGCCGGCGGCGATGATGGCGATGACGTGCCAGGAGAGCCAAAGCCCGGCCGAGGTCTCGCGCAGGAAGAGGCCGGCCAGCGCCGCGCCGCCCTGCTGCTGGGTGACGATGACGGCCGAGGCGGCGAGCGTGGCCGAGAGGCCGGCGAGGCCCGCCACCAGGGCGCTGGCGCGGCCCGAGGCGAGGAGGCCGATCACCAGGAGGAGTGGCAGGAGGGCGAGGCTTGTCGTCATGGCGGGCTTCTATAGCCTGCCGCCGCCGCGCATGCTTCGGCCGTCGTCGAAACAAGCCGGCAAATCGAGCGAAACGCCGTCTTGCGCCGCCGCCGCCTTTCCCTTAAACCCGCCGCCGTGCCTGTTCCTTCTCGCCCTTGCTGAGCGGCTTGTCGTCCGGCTCGGACTGAAGGGATAGTTCCGCGTCCTCGAGCTGACGGATGAAATTCATCGCCTTGGTCGTCTTCTGCGGATCTGAATCGGGGAGAAGCTGGATAACCGTCAGGTGGAGCGACCCGAGGCTCTTGTTCTGCAACTCGGGTGTCAGCGGGAACTTGCTCTTGAACATCCCGTCCATGGCGGCCTTGGCGTCACCGGCCGTCTTGGCGCGGTAGAGAGCATGCTGCATGTGGTCGATGCGGTTTATGAGCTCGAAATTGTGGGCCGAGATCGTCTCCCTGTTCTTCATGTCGACTTCATGCTGGTGCTGAATGTTCTGCAGCATGGCCGCACCGCCGGTCAGCACGACCGACGAGAGCAGCCACATGCCGACCGAGCTGTTGAAGAAGTCGAACAGCTTCTTGCCGAATCCAGGCGGCTTGGGCACTGGCGGCGGCGCCGGCGGCTCGGGCGGCGGTCCCGCCGCTTCCGCGGCGAGACGCGTTAGGACTTCATGGCGGATTTTCTCG
>JACPVT010000177.1 GCA_016191685.1 Rhodospirillales bacterium
GGACAGAACTTGTTACATTCAGGCGTCCAGAAATAATGCGAGAAGGCCGTGTAAACACGGCATCGAACGGCTTCACGGCAGTGAAAACCATGTGGGGCTTGGCCGAGGACTCGGGCAGGGAGTTTGCCCGCGTCTTCACCCAAATCGCGGCTCAGCCCCGCCGGCCGGGCACCAGCGCCAGCCAGAGCGAGATCACGGTCGAGGCGATGGCGGCGGCCTGCAGGCCCGACAGCGGCTCGTGCAGGATCAGGATGCCGCTCACGATCGCCACGATCGGGATGGCGATCGAGGACAGCGCGGCCACCTGGGCGGGCAGCAGCTTCACCAGGGCGAACCAGGTGGCGGTGCCCAGCGCCATCGGGATGGCGCCGGTGTAGATCGTGGCGATGAGCGCCTTGGCCGAGGGCCAGTGGCTGGGCGCGTGGGGCGGCAGGCCCTCGATCAGGAGCGCACCCAGCGCGATCGGCGGCAGGCAGATCGCGACCTGCCAGAAGGTGAGCGAGAGGCCCATGCCGGGCCACGCCGTGCGCTTGACGATGAAGGTGCCGACGGCCCAGCAGAAGCCCGCGAGCAGGCCCCAGAAGAGACCCCACGGCGCCTGGGCATAGTCGCGAAAATTAGGTGCCATCAGTGCCACGACGGCGGCCGCGCCGATGGCGATCGCGGCCAGCAGGCGCGGCGTCAGGCGCTGGCCGAACACCACGAAGCCGATCGCCGCCACCCACAGCGGCATGGTGTAGGCTAGCACCGAGGCATGGCCCGAGGGGATGTAGAGCACGGCCAAGGACGTCGCGATGTTCCACACGCCGACGTTCATGGCCGAGGCGGCGATCAGGGCGGGCCACTTGCCCCGGGGCACGGCGAAGCTTTCGCGGCGGACGAGCAGGATCGCCGTCAGCATGAGGATCGCGGTGCTCATGACGATGGTGCGGAAGGTCCACACCGGCAGCTCGTCGAGGGCGATGCGGAACAGCGGCCAGTTGGTGCCCCACACCAGGGTGAGGGCGCCCAGCAGCGCCAGCACCTTGGGCGAAACGCGGGTCATGACGACTCAGGCTTGATGTTCGTCGGGCGCCAGCAGGTAGCAGCCGTTGATGCGCCAGCTGCCGTCGGGCAGCCGCGTCATCGGATAGACCGCGGTGACGGGCCGTCCGTCGGGCCCGACAACATGGACCTTCTGCGCGAGCTCGCCGTGCAGCTCGACGATCTCGCGGAAGTCGAAGACCTTGGGCCGGTACACCGGGCGATAACCCTGGCGGACCATGTCCATGAAGACGTCGGAGTGGCCGAACATGCGCTGGATCATCGGCGAGGCGTAGCCATGACCTCGCGGATCGCTGCTTTGTCGGCCGCCGATACATCCGGCTGCTGCGCCTCGGCCGCGCCGGCGAGAGCGACGATCAAACCGAGGAGGGCAAAAAGACGAAAGGCCACGACCCGGACCGGGCGGGCTACTGCAGCGGGACGGGCCGCCGCGGCGTGACGGTGGTGACCCGCTGCGCGCCCGGATTGCCGAGCCGGCCGAGGTTCACGCCGTAGGAGAGGGCGGCCAGGTTGGTGCGCTCGCGGGCGAGAAAGCCGTTCTCGCGGCCGATCTGGGCGTTGAGGTCGCCGATCAGGCGGTCGATCTGCTGCATCGAGCGCGTGGTCTCGCTTTCGATGGACCGCAGGTTGCGGTGGTCCTCGTCGACCGCGCCGCCGACGGCGAAGGTCGCGCGCACGTTCTCGAGCAGGTAGCCCGCGACCGACGCCTGCGTCGTCACCTGGCTCGCCAGCGAATTCAGGTTGCCGACGCCGAGCGTGATCGCGTCGAGCTTGGCTTGTGCGGCGTTCCACTGGCTCACCAGTTCGGGATTGCCCGGCGTCGTGCCGGTCTGCAGGCGCGAGGTGATGCCGTTCACGAGGCCGCCATAGGCCGAGGAGTCGCTCGACATCTGACTGCGTGTCGCGTTGAGCTGGGCCTGCTGCTGCGAGATGCCGTTGGCGAGGGCCGCCTGATCCGAGCGCAACTGCTGGATGCGCTGCTTCACGGTCTGGGTGCCGGTCTGGCTGATGGCCGGATTCGACGAGGCCGTGCTGACGTTGGGCGCAAAAATGCCCCCTTCGTTGCACCCGCTCAAAACGACCGCCGCCAAGAGAAGCACGGATCGTTGGACTCTTAGCGCCATCGTTGGCCTCGAAACTGCCCTGGCATCATTCAATTGGGCGCCTCCGCATCGGCTGGCCGACAAAACAAACCAGCTCGATTCGGGGCACCAGCCCCCAAATCCAGATGCCTGTGATGCTACTTGAAAGCAAGGGAAACCGACAAGCGACTATTTCCAAGGCAGCAGAGGCACTTGGCTCACATTGTGCACTATTTTACGGGCGTTCCTGCAAGCCTTCGATCGCTTGCAACATGGGGGCAGTTTCATTAGGGTGCGCGCCTTCTTGCCGGGTGCCTCGTGGGAGGTGCTCCGGCCGTGCGCCCGTAGCTCAACTGGATAGAGCATCTGACTACGAATCAGAAGGCTAGGAGTTCGAATCTCTTCGGGCGCGCCATTCTTCCCGGTCTCCATGTTCAAGCCGCTCCTCGCCTACGCAGGCCTCCACCGGCCCTACCGGTTCGAGCGGGCAATTCCGGTACTACTTGCGTTGCTTCTGCTCTTTGTCGTCGTCGGCGCGGCTGGGTGGCTGGCGGCAACTGACCGGCTGGGCACCGGCCCGCGCGCGCTCTACTTCCTCTATCTCCTGTTCCTGCTGGTCCTTGCGATCGTGTTTGCCCGCTGGCCGTGGCTCGCGATGGTGCTGCTGGCCCTCGCCCTGGTCGAGCTGTCGTGGGGCATGGGCTCCCGTCTGCTGCAGCGCGCCGGCTACGACGTCGCCGTGCTGCTGCCGCCGGTCGTCGCCGAGCCGGCGCGGTTCCAGTGGCATCCCCTGCTGCAGGCCGTGCCCATTCCCTCGCTGCAGATCGCCAGCCCGACCGGGCTCGCAATCAGCCACACCTCCGAGGGCACGCGCGGGCGCGATCCGGCGCCGAATGAACTCGACGGGCGGTCGGTCGTGGCGACGTTCGGCGGCTCGACGACCTACGATATCGGGGCGGGCGAGGGCGACACCTGGAGCGATCGCCTGGGCGAGGCGCTCGGCCCGGATCGCGCCTTCGTGGTCAACCACGGCGTGCCGGGCTATTCGACCGTCGAGCACCTGGCCCAGACGGCCTTCTACCAGACCAAGTTCGGCAAGCCGCCGCGCTGCGCGATCTACTACGTCGGCTGGAACGACCTGCGTAACGCCCACATTGCCAAGCTCGACCCGGCCTATGCCGATTTCCACCTGCCGAGCCAGGTCGACTCGCTAAAAGTGCGCCGGATCGGCGGCTCGCATGTCACGATTTCGCCGTTGCTGACCATGCTGGCGCGGTTCGTCAGCACCAACACCGACACGGTCCGCTACTTCACCGATCCCTACGGCCGCGAGCCGGTGAGCGGCAACGACCCCGCGCTGGAGTCGCTGTACGAACGCAATATCCGGTCGATCTCGGCCATCAACCGCGCGCGCGGGGTGGCCACGATCTGGGTCGGACAGTTGGTCAACCGCGACAAGCTGCAGGGCGACGGACGCTATGGCTGGCTGCCCCTGGTGCGCGACCGCGACGTCTGGCCGTTGCTGCAGCAGCTGAACGCGATCCTCGAACGTACGGCGAAGGCGCTGGGCGACATTTATGTCGGCGTGCCGCCCGATGCCTTCACCGGCGCCGACTTCGTCGACAACGGCCACTTCTCGGCCGACGGGGCGCGCCGCTTCGCCGGATATCTGGCGCCGGCCGTGCGCGAGGCTTGCCGCTAGGCGCGCGGGACCTTACTCCTTCGACCATGCCTTCCCTCCAGCGAGTCATCCTGATCACCGGCGCTTCCTCCGGCATTGGCGCCGCGACCGCCCGTGCCCTTGCCGCGCCGAACACGGCCCTTGGGCTGCACGCCCGCAAGAACCTGAGGGGCGCGGAGAAAGTCGCCGACGTCGTGCGCGCTGCCGGCGCCGAAGCCTTGATCCTAGAAGGCGACCTCGCCCAGCCGGGCACGGCGCGCCGCCTCGTCGACGAGACCGCCGGCAAATTCGGACGGCTCGACGTCGTGGTGAGCAACGCAGGCTTCGCCGACCGCCGACCGATCGGCGAGGTCGATCGTGCCGCCTGGGATGCCAGCCTCGCTGCGATGACTTCGGCTTTCTACGAATTGGTGACGGCGGCCAAGCCGTGGCTGATCAAGGCCGGTGAAGGCGGCCGCATGGTCGGCGTGTCGTCCTTCGTGGCCCATGCCTTTGCCCGTGGCCTGCCGAGCTTTCCCGTTTCCGCCGCGGCCAAGGCCGGCGTGGAAGCGCTGGCCCGCGCCTTTGCCGTCGAGATCGCGCCGTCAGGCGGCACGGTCAATTGCGTGGCCCCGGGACTGATCGAAAAGGACGCAGACGGCCATGTCGCCCTGTCGCGCGATCGCATGGCCCAGATGAGTGCGCTGGTGCCGATGGGCCGCTACGGCAAACCCGTGGAGGTCGCGGCGGCGATCGCATTCCTCTGCTCGCCGGCGGCGAGCTACATCACCGGCCAGACGATCCACGTGAACGGCGGCGTGACGCTGTAGGCCGATTTTTCCGACACCAAGGCCATTAAATCGACAGGAGGGTGTCGGGAAACGGTCGCCAATCCTGCTGCCGGATCAAGGGCTTGGGACCGCGGGCCGCTTTTCCCGACGTTCAGGCGTCGCGAAATACCTCAGGTGCCGATCGAGCGCACCAGCGCCACGATATCGACGCCCTTGGAGTCGATGCCGAACCAGTCGAGATAGAGCGGGATCTGATGGTCGAGCATGTGGCGGCCGTGGTGAATCCGCCGTCCGTGCGCGCGGGCGCGTCGCAGCAGCGGAGTCTCGACGGGACTCATGATGACATCGGCCACCAGCGCGTCCGAATCGAGCGTCATCGGGTCGAACGACAGCGGATCGTCGGGGCGAAGTCCCAGGGGCGTGGCATTGATGGCGATGTGGATGCCCTTGGGAGGTGTCATGACTTCGGCCACCGGCACGTCGGGATAGCACCGCAGCAGGCGGTCGATCGCGATTTCCGCCCGCTCGGCGTCGATCTCGGTGACCAGCAGTCGTCCGACGCCGGCCTCGCAGAGCGCGGCGGCGATGGCGCCGCCGGCACCGCCCAGGCCGACCAGCCAGACGCTGGCGCCATGCACACGATGGCCCTGTGCCTCGAGCCCGCGCACGAAGCCGGTGCCGTCGACGATGTCGCCGGCCAGGACGCCATCCGGCTCGCGCCGCACCAGATTGACGCTGCCCGAGGCCTCGGCGCGCCGCGTCGTGCGGTCGAGCAGCGGCAGGATTCCGGTCTTGTGCGGGATGGTGACGGTGAAGCCACCGAGATTGCGCATCCTGGCCAGCGCCTCGAGCATGACCGGCAGCAGATCGGCGCCGCCTTCGAACGGCAGCCAGACGGCGTTGGCGCCGACCGCTGCAAAGACCTGCGGCATGATTCCGGTCATGCGCAGCTGACGGATGGGATCGCCGATCGTGCCGTAGAGGCGGGTGGTGCCGTTGACCGGAAAGAGACCGGTGAAGACGGGAGGTTCTGCCGAAATCATATTGCCCCGAAATGGAAAGCGGCGGGACTTGCGTCCCGCCGCTGATCTTGGCGGTCCCGGAGGCGCCGCGCTAGAGATGCTTCAGCACGTATTCGGCGGCAGACACCTCGAAGGCGCCGGGCTTTTCGACGAACAGATGCTTGATGACGCCATCGTCGACGACCATGGCGTAGCGCTGGCTGCGCGTGCCGAGGCCGAACTTCGAGCCATCCATGGTGAGGCCCATGGCGGTGGTGAATTCGGCGTTGCCGTCACCCAGCATCATGACCTTGTCGCCGGCCTTCTGGTCTTTGCCCCAGGCACCCATCACGAACGCGTCATTCACGGAAATGCAGGCAATGATATCGACACCCTTAGCCTTCAGAGCAGCTGCTTCGGCCACGAACCCGGGCACGTGCTTTGCTGAACAAGTGGGGGTGAATGCCCCGGGCAGCGCGAAGGCAACAACCTTCTTGCCGGGGGCAAAAATCTCCTCGGTTGTGACCGCTTTGGGTCCCTCAGGGCCCATCGTGCGCAACGTGGCGCTGGGCACCTTGTCGCCAACTTTCGCCATTCTTCCGCTCCTTCAAATGCCGCCCGAAACGGCGGTTTTACGACCGGCGGACCCTAGGACGGGCCTTTTGCTTTGTCCATTGCACGCCCCCATACCTTGACCTTTGACCGGACAATCCCCATGGATTTGAGGGATCATCTCATCATGCCCGGATCCAGTTCCCCCGCGGCCTCGTTGGTTGGTCGCTTTTTGGTTGCCGCGCCGTCCATGCCAGACGAGCGCTCGCCTGTCCGCCTTTATGACACGAGCGGCCCTTACACGGACCCGAACGTGAAAATCGATCCGCAGCGCGGCCTGCCCACAACAGCGTCGACGACCTGCCGCTCGGCCAAGTCTACAAGCAACTCGGCATCGAGGTGCCGTCGGCAGAGGCCGACCGGCCGGTGCTGTTCGGCGGGCCGGTCGAGACGTCGCGTGGACTGGTCCTGCATTCGGCCGACTACAAGCGGGATGAAACGCTGCTGATCGAGGGCGGCATGGCGCTGACGGCGTCGCTCGAGATCCTGAAGGACATGGCGGGCGGCAGCGGACCTCAAAGGGCATGGCTGGCCCTCGGCCATTCCGGCTGGGCACCAGGTCAGCTCGACCGCGAGATGCAGGACAACGCCTGGCTCGTGGTCGATGGCGATGCCGAGCTGGTGTTCGACGCCGACTTTGCCGCCAAGTGGCAGCGCGCACTCGATCGTCTGGGCGGCAAGGGCGGTCCGGGCGGACGGTTCGATCTGGCGTCGTTCTCGCACCAGACGGGCCGTGCCTGACAGGTGCTGCAGGTGTGCGATTTGCGACCCCTGATTGTGCTTACAATCCCCAGGCAAATCGGCTTATAGGCGAACCCATGCCCCCGCAAACCTCCCTTCGCGGTGGGCACGCGTACCCGGGACGCCTTCGCTTCCTCCCCAACCCCATTCGGGAGCGCGGGCGTCCCGAACTTTATTTCTGAAGCCGGGTCTCCGACGTTCGGACTATGGCGGCGTGACTTTACCGCTCAGCTCTCCGGTGCTCTTGAGGCGAATCAAGAAGATCTTGCCGTCGGGTACGACGCTGTAGCATTCCTCTCGGCCGCTGCGGGACTTCTTCCAGGTGGTGCAGTAGCCGTCGTCGGTGAGGCGCCATTTCCCGCTGTCGGAAAACGCCCCTGATATCGACGCTGCGCCATCGGCCGCGAACACGAGCGCAACCTTTGCCCCTTTGGCGGTTTCGGCATCGAGCGTCTTGCCGATCCAGGACTTGAATATTTCGCCGCCACCCGGTGATTGAGCGGCCGCCGGGATCGCGGCGCCGGCAAGCAACAAGAACACCGGCAAAGCCAATCGACTGGACCAGATCACTTCAGTCTACTCCTACGTTACTCTGCGGCCTGCTTCGCCGTCGCCGGCGCGCGATAGGCGGCGAGCAGCGACGTCTCGCGCTCCTTGGCCGTCTTCACGTTCTTCTCCTTGACGTGGCCGAAGCCGCGCATGGTTTCCGGCAGTGCCGCGATTTGCAGGGCCAGACCGTGATTGTTCTGGTCCAGCGTCGCGAGCAGCGTCTCGACGGTGGCCTCGTACTCGCCGATGAGCCGGCGTTCCATGCGGCGCTCCTCGGTGTAGCCGAAGATGTCGAGCTTGCTGCCGCGCAGGCGCTTCATCGACGCGAGCAGGCGGAACATGGGCACTACCCAGCTGCCGTACTCGCGCTTCTTGAGTTCGCCCGTGGTCGGGTCGCGATCGGCGAACAACGGCGGCGCGAGATGGAACGTCAGCTTGTAGTCGCCTTCGAACTGCGCCCCGAGTTTCTTCAGGAAATCGCCGTCGCTGTAGAGGCGGCCGACCTCGTATTCGTCCTTGTAGGCCATCAGCTTGTAGAGCGACTTGGCGACCGCCTCGGCGAGCCCGCTGCGGCCGCGCGCCTTGCCCTTCTCTGCCGCCGCCACCTTGTCGACGAAGGCGCGGTAACGCTCGGCGTAGGCCTTGTCCTGGTAGGCCGTCAGCAGCTCGATCCGCTTGGCGACGATGTCGGTCAGCGTCCGCGCCACCTGCTTTTCGATCCGGAGCGTTGGCTTGGCGGCAGCCTGCACGGCGGCAAGGTTGTGGGCGGCAAGCCGGCCCCAGTCGAAGGTGCGCTTGCTCGATTCCACCGCCACGCCGTTCAGCTCGATGGCACGCATCAGGGCATCCAGCGACAGCGGCACAAGGCCCTTCTGCCAGGCATAGCCCAGCATGAAGAGGTTGGTGGCGATCGAGTCGCCCAGGATCGCGGTAGCGAGGCCGGTACCGTCGACAAAGGTCGCCGCTTCATCGCCCGCGGCGTCGCGGATCGACTTCATCATCGATTCGGCGCCGAGATCCATGTCGCCGTTAAGCACGAACGCCGCGACCGGCTGCATGTAGCCGTTGATCACGGCCTTGGTGACGCCCGGCTCGATGCGCGACAGCGCCGCCGGCGAGGCCGCCACGACCATGTCGCAACCCAGGACGAGATTGGCGCCGCCGGCGGCGATGCGCACCGCATGCAGGTCCTCGGGCTTCGGCGCCAGGCGCACATGGCTCATCACCGCACCGTTCTTCTGCGCGAGGCCGGTGAAGTCGAGGACCGTACAGCCCTTGCCCTCGAGATGGGCCGCCATGCCGATCAGCGCGCCGACGGTGATCACGCCGGTGCCGCCGATGCCGGTCACCAGGATTCCGTAGGCTTCACTCATCGGCCGTACGGCCGGCAACGGCAGCAAGGCGAAGGGATCGTCCTGCACGGCCTTGAGTTGCGGGCGCCTGGCCTTGCGCACGGCACCGCCATGCACTGACACGAAGCTCGGGCAGAAGCCGTTGATGCAGGAGAAATCCTTGTTGCAGTTGCTCTGGTCGATCTGACGCTTGCGGCCGAGCTCGGTCTCGAGCGGCTTCACCGAAACGCAGTTGCTCTTCTCCGAACAGTCGCCGCAGCCCTCGCACACCGAGTCGTTGATGAACACGCGCTTGGCGGGATCGGGGAAGGTGCCGCGCTTGCGGCGGCGGCGCTTCTCGGCGGCGCAGGTCTGGTCGTAGACCAGGACGGTGAGCCCGGGGATTTCGCGCAACTCGCGTTGAACGGCATCCAGCTCGTCGCGATGGCGGATCGTCACGCCCTCGGCGAAGCCGGGGCTCATGCCGTACTTGTCGGGCTCGTCGGTGACGACGACGACGCGCTGGGCCCCTTCGGCCGCCACCTGCTTGGTAATGTCCGGGACGTTCAGCGGCCCATCGTGCGGCTGGCCGCCAGTCATGGCGACGGCGTCGTTGAACAGGATCTTGTAGGTGATGTTGACGCCGGCGGCGGCGGCCTGGCGGATCGCCATCAGGCCGGAGTGGTAGTAGGTGCCGTCGCCGAGATTCTGGAAGATGTGATTGTCGCCGCTGAACGGCGCCTGGCCGATCCATGCCACACCCTCGCCACCCATGTGGGAGATCAGCGCCGTGCGGCGCTCCGGCATCCAGATTGCCATGCCATGACATCCGATGCCGGCCATGGCGCGGCTGCCTTCCGGCACCTTGGTCGAAGTGTTGTGCGGGCAGCCCGAGCAGAAGAACGGCGTGCGCGCCACTTTCGGCGGCGGCGCGTTCAACAGCTTTTCCTTGGCTTCGAGGCGCGCCAGGCGCTGGTTCAGCTCCGGCGATTCGCCGCCGTGCTTCATCAGACGGCCGGCGATCACCATGGCGACACCGGTCGGCGACAGCTCGCCGTCGCTCGGGAGAATGATGCGGCCGGTCTCGTCGGTCTTGCCGATGACCAGTGGGCGCTCGCTGGCCGGAAGGTTGTAGAGCAGACGAACGAGTTGATCTTCGAGATTGGAGCGCTTCTCCTCGACGACGATCACCTCTTCGAGGCCGTGGGCGAAGCGCTTGGCGCCTTCGGGTTCCAGCGGCCAGGTGACGCCCACCTTGTAGAGGCGGATGCCGAGTGCCCTGGCACGCTCGTCGCTGATGCCGAGATCCTCCAGCGCCTGGCGTGTGTCGAGATAGGCCTTGCCGGTGGTCATGATGCCGATGCGCGCGCGGGGTGGATCGATCACCGTCTTGTCAAAGCCGTTGGCGCGCACGAACGCCTTCACGGCATCCATCTTGGGGCCGTGCAGGCGCCGCTCCGCTTCGAGTGGCGGATCGGGATTGCGGATGCCGAGGCCGCCCGGCGGCAACTGGAAATCGGTCGGCAGTACGATCCTGATGCGCTCGGGGTCGACCCATACCGAGGCGCCGGACTCGACGGTCTCCGAGATCGCCTTGAAACCCACCCAGCAGCCCGAATAGCGCGACAGGGCAAAGCCCAGGATGCCGAAGTCGAGATACTCCTGGACGTTGGCTGGATTCACGACCGGAATCATCGCGGCGGCGAATACCTGCTCGCTCTGGTGCGGCAGCGTCGAGGACTGGCAGCCGTGATCGTCGCCGGCGAGCGCGATCACGCCGCCATGCGGCGAGCTGCCGGCGGCGTTGCCGTGCTTCAGCACATCCATCGAACGATCGACGCCCGGGCCCTTGCCGTACCAGATCGAAAAGACGCCATCGACCTTGGCGCCAGGGAAGAGGTTGACCTGCTGGCTGCCCCACACGGATGTCGCGGCGAGATCCTCGTTGAGGCCCGGCTGGAAGTGGATGTTGTTCTCTTTCAGGTAACGCTTCGCGCCCCACAGGGCGTTGTCGTACATGCCGAGCGGCGAGCCGCGATAACCCGAGATGAAGCCGCCGGTGTTGAGGCCGGCCGCCAGATCGCGCTGGCGCTGCATCATCGGCAGGCGCACCAGGGCCTGGATCCCGGTGAGATAGACGCGGCCTTTGTCGAGCCGGTAGCGATCCTCGAGGGCGTAGTCGCCGAAAACGAGTGGAACTGGAGTGACGGCGGTGCTCATCGCGGAAGGCCCTCCGGTGGCGGCGGCGTAAACGGGCGTTTATCCGCCGGCAGCATAGCGGGCCGGGCCGTCAGCGGGAAAGGCCGCGAAGGCCTTCCGCTGCTCCAAATTTCGCTCTTGGCCGCGATGGGTTAGTTGGTCGGCTTCCGGCCAGCCTTGTAGTTGGCGACTGCCGCCTTGAGCATGCGGTACTCGGCGCAGCCGAACACGCAGAGCGAGTCGAGGCGTGCGAGATGCTGCTCGGCCTGGGCCGGTTGATCGAGCATCAGATAGGCCTCGCCGATGTACTCGTGGGCCCCGAGATGTCGCGCGTCGATGGCCAGGGCTTGTTGGTAGTACTGCAGCGAGCCGTTGGGATTGCCTGACTTGCGCGTGGCGAAGCCCATCAGGTTGTAGGCGTCGGCGTTCTTGGGGTCTCTGGCCACGACCTGCTGCAGGAGGGGCAGCGCGTTGGCATAGTCCCGGGCCTCGATCATCGCCTTGGCGCGCGTGTAGTTGGGATCGGCCGGCTTGGCTGCGGGCTGCTCCGTGCCGCCACCGCCGCCGCCTGCGGCGAAAGCACTGGCCGTGAGACCGAAGCCGAAAGCGGCGATGAGAGCGATTAGGGTCGAGCGCATGGTCTGCCTCCTGAATTGGCGGATTGTTGCCCCTTGGTTGCTCGGGGCAACGAAATTCTTATGACATTGCCGTGAGTTCGGAGGCGCTCTTAAGCGCACGAACCGCCAATCGGCCCTGCCGCCCGCGGATCTCGACGTCGTGGTGCGGGGCCGTCGCAAGGTCCACGCCGGCGCGGTCGAGCAGTTCCTGCGACACGACCAGTTCTACTCCGAACTCCTTGGTCAGCGTCTCGAGCCGGCTCGCGGTGTTGACGGTGTCGCCGATCGCCGTGATCTGGGCAGCGCGTTCGTAGCCCATTTCGCCGACGATGGCCGGCCCGGCATGCAGGCCGATTCCGATGCGCAGCGGCAGATCGAGATCGCCCGACATGGCCTCATTGAGGTCGTCGAGCGCCAGCGACATGCGTCGCGCCGCATCGAGCGCCTGGCGGCATGCCGTCTGGGGGTCGGTGGCGAGCCCGAAAATAGCCATCACGCCATCGCCGATGAATTTGTCGAGGCGGCCACCGGCTGCTTCGATCGCCTGTCCGGTCGCGCGGAAATACCGGTTGAGCAGGAACACCACGTCATAGGGCAGCTTGCCCTCGGAAATCGACGTGAAGCCGCGGATGTCGGCGAACAGGATGGCGACATAGTGTTCGCCTCCATGGGCTTGCGGCTGGCGGCGGTAGGCCTCGACCGGGCCCGCCGACGCCGGCAGCAGCGGCGTCACGCGATAACGGCCCGGCGGCGGCCGGAGCTGGCAGGCGAGACGCACGTTGTCCGGTGCGCCGACGCGGGACAGGACTTTCTGTTCCTCCGCCGAGGGCGGCGGCAGCTTGGCCCGATCCTCGCCGCCGATGCGCACGCGGCAGGTCGAGCAGCGGCCGCGTCCACCGCAGACCGAGGCATGCGGAATGTCGGCGATGCGACTCATCTCCAGGACGGTGAGGCCTGTTGCATGAGAGGCCGTCCGCCGCTCGCCATAGCTCAGATGGACGACGCCGGCGCGGCGCTCCCACAGCGTGCGGGCCGGGCGCGCCAGCAGCAGCGCGACGAGAAGGCCGAGCACCGCAAACTGAAGGGCATCGGATATCGAATAAAGCGTGGCGATCTGGTCGGCCGCCGGCGCCCGCACACGAACAAAGAGCTCGTTGAGGAAACCTGGCCGCTGCGCTAGCTCGGCGACGTCGCGCAGTGCAATACCGGCGCCGGCGACGCCTGCGATCGGCACCAGCAAGGCGAAGGCGTAGAGCACCGGCAGCCACGCGCGGTACCACGGGCGCAGGCGCCAGGCGAAGTGCAGGCCGATGCAGGCGTGTAACCAGACGACCAGAGGTAACGAGAACTGACGGACGATACCCATCCAGTCGTTGCTGACAAGCGAGCCGAGGACCCAGGGGTAACCCGATTCGACGTTATAGAGATCATGTGCGAGTCGCGTGCCGACGACATGGATCGCGCCCAGTGGCACGATCGATGCGCCCAGGATCCACTGTGTCCATTCCCAACGTGACAGCCTTAGTGTCCGGCGTCGATACAACGACCACAGCGCCAGGCAGAAGTGGGCAAGCAGCGCGCCGTAGAGAACGGTTTGGCCGATCGGATTCTGCCAGATGAGGACGAACCAGATCCGTCCGGCCTCGAGCACGCGCAGCGAGATCAGCCCGAGTGCGTGATTGAGCAGATGTGTAACGACGTAGAAGAACAGGACATAGCCCGACCAGAGGCGGATCCGTCCGGCCATGGCGCTATCTCAGGAGCGGCAATACCGCCTCGGGCGGTCGGCCGATCGCGGCGCGGGAGCCTGCCACCACGATTGGCCGCTGCAGCAGGATTGGATTCGCGGCAATCGCCTTGGCGATGTCGGCCTTGCCGAGGTCGGTCTTCGACTTTCCCAAGGCCTTGAACTGCGGCTCGCCATCCCGGATCAGATCGCGCGGATCGCCACCGACGAGGTCGATCAACTTCTCGACTTCGGCCTTGCTGGGCGGCTCCTTGAGATATTCCCGCACCGCCGGCTCGACGCCGTTCTTGCGCATCAATTCGAGAGTCTGACGCGATTTGCTGCAGCGTGGATTGTGCCAGATCGTGATCGTCATGCAGAAACTCCCGAACGGACCATGGCCGTACGATCAGATTTCGTCCAGCGCGTCCGGGGTGGCGGCGTCGACCACCTTCCGGGCGACGTCGTAAGCAAAGCCGGCGCGGGCCATCGTCGCGAGATCACGGAGGCGATGGTCCTTGCGGTCCTCGGCCGGCCGGTAGGGCCCGAGCCGCCGCCGCCGCGCCAGGGCCGCCGCCGCGCGCTGCTCGCGCTGGGCAGGTGTGACGTCCAGTTCGACATCGAGACCTTCCATCGCCTCGTCCAGCGTATCGCCGTCGACACCGGCCATCTTGAGTTTCTGGCGCGTCAGCCGGCTCGAGGTGCCGCGTCGGTGCATGGCGCGCGCCTTGGTCTGGGCGAAGGCCTTGTCGTCGATCACGCCGGCGTCGACGAATTTGGCGACGACGGCGTCGATCGCCTGTCGCACGTTTTCCATTATCGGCGCTTCGAGCATCCTGGCTTTGGCGACCCGCCGGTTCAGAACGCGGCGCAGTCCCTCTGCCGTACTGGGATAGCGCTCGAGGTAGAACGCCGCGGCGTTCTGGAGATACTTCGCTGTAATCGGACGAGCGATCCGTTTCATCGCTCAGCCTCGCAGGGGAATGCCGACCATCGCCTCCAGTTCGGCGATCGCGAGGTCGGGATCGCCGACCTTGATGGTGCGCATGCCCATGGCCCGTGCCGGCTTCAAGTTGATGCCGAGATCGTCGAGGTAGATGCAACTCTGCGGCGGCACGTCGAGCAGTTTGCAGGCGTGGCGATAAATGAGCGGGTCGGGCTTGCGCAACCCGAGCTTGCTCGATTCCACGACATGCTCGAACAGAGTCATGATATCGGCGACGGCCCTGGCCTTCTCCGGGCTGCGCGCCATGCCGGGGCCCTCGCCGGACCTCATGTTGTTGGTGATGCAGGCCACGCGGAATGCCGCCTTGCAGCGGCGTAGCGCCTCGACCATCTGCGGCCGAATGTCGCCGCTCAGTGCCTGCAAAATCCTCCAGCCGTCGACCCGGTGACCATGGTGGAGCGCCTCCTCCTCGAACAGCGCGACGAAACCTTCTAGGGAAACCTCGCTTCGTTCCATTTTCGCCCAGGCATTCGTGTCCGGATTGCGTGCATTGAGGCTGCGGATGAAATCTTTGGGAAGCCCCGCCTCTGCCTCGTAGCGGTTGAAGGCCTCGAAGGGGCTGCTGAGGATGACTCCTCCGAAATCCCACAGAACGGCTTGGGGGAATTTTGCATGGCTCGTATTCATGGTGGTGCGACCGTCTTTACCTTGTTCCTGCCCCAGTCGGCCCTTATCTGATGCCCTCCATAGGCGACGAGTTGGCTATTGGCCATCGTTTGCCATCACTCCAGTTAGGAACACGAAATGAGCGAAGCAGCGGTCATGACGCGCGGCAACGCAGTGGTTCACGAAGGCGATCGCAATGCAGCTGGAACGGGTCGCTCGGACGGGCGCAATCGGCGCGCGGTCGAGACGCGCCGCAAGGTGATTGCGGCCGCCAAGGCCATGATCACGGAGACCAGCACGGCCCCGACGGTTGTGGCTGTCGCCAAGCGGGCCGACGTCTCGGTTCGTTCGGTGTTTCAGCATTTCGGCGATGTTGAGTCACTTTTCGTAACTGTCATGGATGCGGTCCGGCAGGACATTGTGGTGCCACCGCCCACTCCGGCCAGCCGGCCTCTGTCCCAACGCATCTCGTCGGTCGTGCAGAATCTGGCCGAAATCTTCGACAAGATCGTCCCGCTGCGTGTCGCTGCCGGCCAGTTCGCCGGCCATCCGGCGCTGATCGAGCGCGGATTGGCATCCAAGCAAGAGTTGCGTGCCGCCACTTTCGAGGCGTTCGCGCCCGAGTTCGGCGCCCTGAGCGAGCAGGCCCGCGAGGAGCTGGCCGACGCAATCGGTGCGGCGCTTTCCCTCGATGCCTGGATCGTTCTACGCCGCCGGGACGGCCTCAGCTTCGAGCGCGCGGCGGCTGTTTGGCGCCTGACCTTGACGGCTCTGCTGGCCCACCGCTTCGCCGCTACCGCGGCGGAGTAGATTCCCCAGGCGGTGCCGATTGACTTGGCGATTGGGATCAGTGACTTAGGGGCCCCTGTCCGGACATTCCAACGCGTTGCAAATGGCGACCAGCCAGCTTCATGAGGACTTTTCGCGGGAGGAGCACGTCAAGGCGGGCTCCGATCGCGGTTTCGGGTTCGTTTTTGCCGGCTTTTTCGGCATCGTCAGCGCGATCTCGCTGTGGAGGAGCGGCGCCACTTGGCATTGGGCGCTGCCGCTGGCGATCGCGTTTCTGCTGGTTGCGCTGGTCTATCCGCGCCTGCTCGGGCCACTCAACCGGCTGTGGCTGAAATTCGGCCTGTTGCTCTACAAGGTGATGAACCCGCTCATCCTCGGTCTGCTGTTCTTCGTGACCATCATGCCAATCGGCCTGGTCATGCGGGCCTTCGGCAAGGATTTTCTGCGGCTGCGGCTCGATGGCAACGCCAAGAGCTATTGGATCGATCGTACCCCGCCGGGGCCGCCGCCGCAGTCGATGCGCAACCAATTCTGATTTGGAAAGGACCGGATCATGGGCTCCGTCATCGTCGAACTCTGGGCCTTCATGCGCGAGCGCAAGAAGTTCTGGCTGCTGCCGATCATGATCATGATGGTGATCTTCGGCGGCCTGATCGTGCTGACCAAGGGCTCGGCGATCGCTCCCTTCATCTACACCCTGTTCTAGGCAGAGCGGACGCGTCGCATGCGGGTGCTGGGCATCTCGGCCTTCTATCACGACAGCGCAGCGGCGTTGATCGAGGATGGCCGGTTGGCCGGCGCCGCGCAGGAGGAGCGCTTCACCCGCAAGAAGCACGATTCTGGCTTTCCGCAGAATGCCGTACAGTTCTGCCTCGATCGGGCCGGCATCAAGATGTCCGATGTCGACTATGTGGCCTTCTACGACAAGCCGTTCCTGAAGTTCGAGCGGCTGCTCGAGACCTACCTCGCCTACGCCCCGCGGGGCTTCAATTCGTTCCGCATGGCCATGCCGTTGTGGCTGAAGGAAAAGCTCTTCCAGAAGACGCTGCTGCGCGACGAGATGAAGCGCTGGGAAGCGGACTTCGACTGGCAGAAGCGCCTGCTGTTCGGCGAACACCACCAGAGCCACGCCGCCTCGGCGTTCTTTCCTTCGCCATTCGAGGAGGCCGCGATCCTGACGATGGACGGCGTCGGCGAATGGGCGACCACCTCGCTGGGCTACGGCCGGGGCAACAGCCTCGAAATGTTGAAGGAGCTGCATTTTCCGCACTCCCTGGGACTGCTCTACTCGGCCTTCACCTATTACACCGGCTTCAAGGTCAACTCGGGTGAATACAAGGTCATGGGTCTCGCGCCCTACGGCGAGCCCCGGTTCAAGGACCTGATCCTCGACAGGATCGTCGACCTCAAGGAGGACGGCACCTTCCGTCTCGACCAGACCTATTTCGACTATTGCACCGGCCTGCGCATGACGAACGACAAGTTCGCCGATGTGTTCGGCGTCAAGAGGCGCACGCCCGAGGAACAGCTGACGCAGGTCCACATGGATCTCGCGGCGTCGATCCAGGCCGTGACCGAGGAGATCGTGCTCAGGCTCGGCCGCTCGGTGAGGAAGGAAACCGGCGCCAAGAACATCTGTCTGGCCGGCGGCGTGGCGCTGAACTGCGTCGCCAACGGCAAGCTCCTGCGCGAGAACGTGTTCGACAACATCTGGGTGCAGCCGGCGGCCGGCGACGCCGGCGGCGCGGTCGGCGCGGCCTATGCCGCCTACCACGGTTTCATGGGCCAGCCGCGCAAGCTCAACGGCCACATGGACGGCATGGCCGGCTCCTATCTCGGCCCCGAGTACAGCGACGACGAGATCGCCGAACGCCTGACGGCGGCCAAGGCCAAGTTCACGCGCCTCGATCATGCACAGATGATCGACCAGACCGCGCAGGCGCTGGCCGATTCCAAGGCGGTGGGCTGGATGCAGGGCCGCATGGAGTTCGGCCCGCGCTCGCTGGGCGCCCGTTCCATCCTGGGCGATGCCCGCTCGCCCTCGATGCAGAAGACGCTGAATCTTAAAGTTAAGTACCGCGAGTCGTTCCGGCCCTTCGCGCCGGCGGTGCTGCGCGAGGACCTCGGCAAGTATTTCGACATAAAGACCGACAGCCCCTACATGCTGATGGTGGCACCGGTGAACGAGGACCGACGTCGCCCCATGACCGCGGCGGAAGAGGCGCTGTTCGGCATCGACAAGCTGAACGTGCCGCGCTCCGACATCCCGGCCGTCACGCACGTCGACTATTCGGCGCGCATCCAGACCGTGCACAAGGAAACCAACCCGGCCTTCCACGAGCTGCTTGAATCGTTCAGGACCAAGACCGGTTGTTCGGTGCTGGTGAACACTTCGTTCAACGTGCGCGGCGAGCCGATCGTCTGCACGCCCGAGGACGCCTTCCGCTGCTTCATGGGCAGCGAGATCGAGGTGCTGGTTATCGGCAACTGCCTGCTGCGCAAGGAAGACCAGGATCCGGCGCTGAAGCTCGACTACAAGAACGCCTTCGAGCTCGATTAGTCCAATGAGGGCAGTCGTTTGCGATCGCCTCGGCGATCCGTCTGTCCTGAAGATTGAACAGAGGCCGCTTCCCGAGCCGGGGCCACGAGACATCGTCGTGAAGGTTGGCGCGGCTTCGGTCAATTTTCCCGACGTGCTCACCGTTTCGGGCGATTATCAGCACAAGCCTGATTTGCCTTTCGTGCCCGGCATGGAAGGCGCCGGTATCGTCCACGCCGTGGGCGCTGAGCGTCTTGACTGGAAGGTCGGCGACAAGGTGATCTTCGGCATCCGTCCGGGCGCTTTCGCCGAGTATGTGGCCGTGACGCCCAAGGGCCATCTGCTGCGCCTGCCCGAAGGCTGGTCGTTTGCCGAGGGTGCGGGTTTTCGTGTTGCCGCAACCACCGCCTACCATTCGCTAATTCATCGCGGCGCTCTGCGTCAAGGCGAGGTCGCGCTGATCCATGGCGCGTCGGGTGGCGTGGGGCTGGCGGCCGTGCAGCTCGCCAAGCATCTGGGCGCGCGCGTGATCGCAACCGGGGGTGACGACGAGCGCCTTGCCGTCGTGAAGCAGAATGGCGCCGACGAAGTCGTGAACTACCGCACCACGGACTTCGTCGCTGTCGTGAAGGAACTGACCGGCGGCAAGGGTGCCGACGTCATCTACGATCCGGTGGGCGGCGAGGTGCTGGAAAAGTCCATGCGTGCGGCGGCCTATGGCGCTCGCCTACTGGTCGTGGGCTTCACCTCGGGCGGACCGAGCAAGCTCATGTCCAACCACGTGCTGATCAAGGGACTATCGATCCTGGGCATCCGCGCCGGCGAGACGCTGCTGCGTCTGCCACAGATGGGATACAGCTACGCCGAGCTGCCGAAACTTGCAGCTCTCGGAGTCATGCGACCGTACATCTCGCATCGCTTTCCAATGGAGCGCGCGGCCGACGCCTTCCGTGCCCTGATCGACCGCAAGGTCGTCGGCAAGGCGGTGATCGAGATGCCGATCTGATTGATCGGGACTGATCTAGCGCGAGAAGAAAATCGTCACCTTGCGGTCAACCACCGAAGCGTCCTCCTTGCCGAGGCTCATATTCCCGAACGCTTCGGCATCGGCGACGATATAGAGATGATTGGCCGGTACGCCGTCGCGGATCAGCTGTGCCGCGACGGCCTGGGCGCGTGACCGGGCCAGCTTCTCGTTGAATGCCTTGTCGCCCAGCTTGTCGGTGTGGCCGATCAGGCAAATGACCGACACCTGTCGCGCCTTGGCCGTGGCCGCCGCCTGGGCGATGACCGGCTTGTTATCGGCCCTGATCTGGGCGCTGCCTAGATCGAACAGAACCCGCGCCGGCGGCGGCTGGTTGCCGCCACCGCCGCGCGGGCAGGTTCCGACCGTCTGGGCGAAGGACGGCAGCGCGGCGAAGACGACGCCGGCGGCGACAAGCACAGCGAATTTTCTCACTGGAGGTCTCCCTTGAGGGCCATTTCGACGAACGGCAGACGATCGTTGCCGAAGAACATCATATCGCCCACGAAGCTGGTTGGCGCGCCGAAGACGCCGCGCGCCACCGCTTCGTCGGTCGTGGCCTTGAGGCGATCCTTGACGTCCTGGTCCTGGATGCGGCTGGCGAATTTCCTGGCATCGAGGCCCGCCGCGGCGAGTACCGCTGCCACTTCGGCAATGTCGTTCAGATTGCGGCCCTCCACCCACATCGCCCTGTAGATGGCGGGATGATAGCGCTCGAACAGGCCGTCGAGCTGGGCTGCGGCGGCGCCGCGCATCAGGGCCAGCGTGTTGACCGGGAAGAACGGATTGCGCTGGAACGGCACGCCGTAGTGCTTGGCCCACATCGGCATGTCGAAGGCGCTCCACTTCGATTTCTGCTCGACCGTCATCGGTGAGGCGTTGCCGGTCGCCTTGAAGACGCCGCCCAGCAGCATCGGCTTGCGCACCAGCGCGGCGCCGGCGCGCCTGGCGATGGCTTCAACCTGGGTGTCGGCCAGGTAGCTGTAGGGACTGCCGTAGTCATAATAGAATTCCAGTGTGCGGGTCATGCGATCCTCTCGTCTTGTGACAAGCCTGCGCCGCTTCTAGCTTGGCGACAAGAAAAGATCGGGAAGGAAGCCATGAGCAGGGTTGCGGGCAAAGTCGTGCTGGTCACCGGCGCAGGATCGGGCATCGGCCGTGCGACGGCGAGGCTGCTGGCCGACGAGGGCGCCACGGTGATCGTGACCGACATCAACCGGCCCGGCGGGCTCGAAACCGTCCAGCAGATTGGCGGCCGTGCGCGCTTCGAGGAACAGGACACGTCCCGCGAAGCCGACTGGAAGCAAGTCATCGACGACATCCTGGCGCGCGAAGGCAGGCTGGACGGGCTGGTGAACAACGCCGGCATCGCTGGGCCCTATCCTTCGACCTTCGAGAGCGAGACGGTCGAGCAGTGGCAGCGCATGCTGTCGATCAACGTGCAGGGCGTGTTCCTTGGCTGCAAACATGGCGTGCCGGCGATACGAAGCTCGGGCGGCGGCTCCATCGTCAACCTCTCTTCGCTGGCGGCCTTCCTCGGCACCCCCAACCTCGCGGCCTACGGCGCCAGCAAGGGCGCGGTGCGCCAGTTCACCAAGACCGTTGCCATCGACTGTGCCCGCAAGGGCTACAAGGTACGTTGCAATTCGGTGCATCCCGGCGTCATCCTGACGCCGATGGGCGAGGGCATCATGCCCGACGACAAGGCCAAGGAGCGGGTGCGCCGCAGCATCCCGATCGGCGATTTCGGCGCGCCGCAGGACATCGCCTACGGTATCCTCTATCTGATTTCCGACGAGTCCCGCTTCGTCACCGGCACCGAGCTGGTGATCGACGGCGGCATGAACGCGATCTGATTGCGGAGCAGACGATGCAGCACGCCGACCAGGTGGCCTATATCGAACGCATGCACGGCATGGCGCGCGCCAATGCGCGCGACGACGGGCAGGTCAGTCACACGTCGGTCGAGGAGTATTTCGACGCCGATCGCTTCGAGCGCGAGAAGGCCTTGCTGTTCCGCAAGTATCCAGTCGTGGTCGCGTTCTCTGCCCAGCTGCGCAAGCCAGGCGATTTCGTCGCCAACACCGACAGCGGCCAGCCGATCCTCGTCACCCGCGGCACCGACGGCAAGCTGCGCGCCTTCCTCAATGTCTGCCGTCACCGCAGCGCCACCGTGGAACTGAAGCCCTGCGGCTCGAACAAGCGCGCCTTCGTCTGCCCCTATCACGGTTGGAGCTATGACCTCACCGGCAGGCTGGTTGGCATCACCGACGGGGCCTGGTTCGGCGAGGTCGATCGCGCGACGCATGGACTGCGCCCGCTCGCCGTCGCCGAGCGCTGCGGCATGGTCTTCGTGGTGCCGACGGCGCTTGAACCGGGCCAGAGCGCCGACATCGACATGGATGCCTTTCTCGGGCCGGTTAAGGCCGATCTCGCGTCCTGGGATATGCAGGATTGGGACGTGCAAAGCACGACGCCGATCCGCCCGCGCATGAACTGGAAGCTGGTGATCGATACCTTCCTCGAGCTCTACCACTTCCGTTACCTGCACGGCGCCAGCGTGGCGCCGCTGTTCCTCGACAACATCACCGCTTACGAACGGCGCGAGCGTCATTCCCGCTTTGCCGTCTGCAAGCCATCGATCCTCGAAGTCGAGAACCAGCTGCGCGAGACCTGGCAGCTCCGCGACCATGCTGTGGTGCTCTACAACCTCTTCCCCAACACGGTGCTGGCCTATACCCAGGATCATTGCGGCGTCTTCACCAGCTACCCGGTGTCGCCCGACGAGGCGCTGATCAACGTCTCGATTCTGGTCGATCCTGTGGAGCGGGCGAAAAAGCCGGAAAGCTACTGGAAGACCAACCAGGATCTGATCCTGTCCGCGCTCGACGAGGATTTCACCGTCGGCGCCAGCATCCAGGCGAATTTCAGGAGCGGCGCCAACCGCGTGCAGACCTTCGGCAAGTTCGAGAAGGCGCTCGGCTGGTATCACCAGGAGATCGACGCGGCGCTGCAGTCGCCGTAGGCGACTGGCGGCGGCGCATAGCGCTGCAGGGAGCTATGCGTTCTGCCGACGTAGTCGGCAAAACGCTGAGCGACCGAAGCGCGGGCGCCGCACCGTGCAGAAAGAATGGCGAAGCCGAAGCCTGTGCGCCATTCCAACCGTGCGGGCTCTCGCGCTTGACTACAAGCGCTGCCGCCCGCCGGCGCGTCTTCGACGCGCCTTACTTAATATTCACCTGGTAGGAGAGCTTCTCGCCGTCGGTGGCGGTGAGCTGGGTGAAGCCAAGCATCTTCAGCAGATCGTAGAAATTTGCGTCTTCGGCCACCGTGCGTTCCTGAAAGAACGGCGACAGACGCGACATCGTGGTCATGTTCGCCAGGATCGCGCGGATCCGGTAGATCGATGCCAGTTCGCCCGGCTGCAGGCCGACGATGATCATCTTCTCGGCCTTGTCACCCTTGACGAACACCGAATAGGGCACGCGGTAGGCCGACTGGATGGTGCCCTGCGAAACGACAGTGACGAACTGGACGCGCTGCTGGCGCTCGGCGCCGGCGATCGTCTGCATCGGCGAGGTGTAGTTCTCGACCGTCGTCGGCTTGGGGTAGTAGTAGCCGACATACTTGTCCTCGGCGGCCGGCGCGGCGGCTGGTGCCGGCTTGGCGGGCTGCGCCAGTGCAGGCATGGCGGCAAGTGCCACGGCGGCGACGAGGCAGGCGGCGAGCTTCTTGAACATTTCCCATCTCTCCCAGAATTCGACGGACTAGAACAACGTATAGCCGCCATCGATAACGAAGTCGCGCCCCGTCGTATAGGCCGTGGCGTCGCTGGCCAGGTAGACGGCGATCGGGCCGAAATCGGCGCCAGTGCCCCAGCGGCGCTCGGGAATGCGTGGCATGACGTTGCCGGCGAATTTCTCGTTGCCGAAGGCATTGGCGGTCATCTCGGTCTCGATCCAGCCCGGCAGGATCGAATTGACGGCGATCTTGTAGCGCGCCAGCTCGACCGCCAGCGCCCGGACCATGGCGGTGACGCCGCCCTTGCTTGCGCCGTAGTGGCTGGAACGCGCGGCGCCCTCGATGGCAGCGGTGCTGGCCATCGCCACCAGCGAGCCGCCCTTGCCGCGCTCGGCCATGTGTTTGGCGGCGGCCCGGAAGGTGAAGAAGACACCGTCGAGGTTGACCCGCATGACCCGGCGCCATTCGTCGTAGGTCATCTCGAGGATGGCGCCCTTGCCGCGGCCCGAGACGCCTGAGTTGGCGACGCAGTTATCGACATGGCCCATCGCCTTCAGCGTCTCGGCGAAGCCCGCCTGGACCTGCTTCTCCTCGCCGACATCGACGATCTGGCTGTGGACCTTGCCGCCGTGGCGCCTGAGCTTCTCGGCGGCGTCGGCAGTCTTCTTGGCATTGGTGCCCCAGATGCAGACGTCGGCGCCGGCCTCAGCCAGGGCCTCCGCCATGCCGAGGCCGATGCCGCCGTTGCCGCCGGTGAT
>JACPVT010000178.1 GCA_016191685.1 Rhodospirillales bacterium
GCGCCTCGGTGAGTTCCTTGCGGTCCATGACGGTCGCCGCGCCCAGCGACTTGAGGTAGTCGCCCTCCTGCGGCCGCCCGGTCGCGGCGACGACTGAGTAGCCGAGCTTGGCCAGGATCGCGACGGCGAGCGACCCGACGCCGCCTGCCGCGCCGGTGACCAGGATCTCGCCCGAAGCCGGCTTGATGCCATGCTTCTCCAGCGCCATCACACAGAGCATCGACGTGTAGCCCGCAGTGCCGATCGCCATCGCCCGCTTGGTCGAGATCGAGGGCGGCAACTCGACCAGCCAGTCTCCTTTCACCCGCGCCCTGGTGGCAAAGCCGCCCCAGTGCAGCTCACCCACCCGCCATCCGTTCAGCACCACCTTCTTGCCGGGACTGAAAGTCGGGTTCTCGGAACTCTCGACCGTGCCAGCAAAATCGATGCCACCGATATGCGGCCAAGTCTTCACCAACCCGCCCCCTGTGGTGAGCACCAATCCGTCCTTGTAATTGAGTGTGGAATGTTCGACCGCCACCGTGACATCGCCCGCCGGCAGTCTGTCCTCTGACAGGGTCTCGATGGCGCCACTTACTCTGCGGTCGGGGCCTTGGCTAAGAATGAGCGCTCGAAACGACATTGGGGCTCCTCTCCGCACTTGTTGGCCGCGTTGTATCAAGGCTCCAGATATGCGGCGACACAGACTTGCGATGAATTCCGCCGCGACTCAGAATTTGACCCATCTGAGCATCGAAATCTGCAACCCAGCTTTTCACAACCATACGTGGTTGCTTGTCCACAATCGCATAGTCTATGCAATAATGTATAGGATCGTGGTCGCGTGAGCGTATGTCAGCAAAAAATAAATCGGGTGCAGGGATGGTGGAGTCTGCGCAGCCGTATGGATGGTTACGAATGCGCCTAAGAAAGAAACTCCCTGTTCTGTCGACCATCCCGCGCTCTGGAACCTGGTTCCTGCGTTACGCGGTGTCGTTCCTCAGCCACCTCGACCGAGGCGGGCGAATGGAGGATCGCATTACCGGTGAAATCGTTGGTTCCGCTTCAGGTGCCCCGTTCGATTTTCGCCGTTTCAGAGGCGGGCCACTTTTCCTGACACGCAAGACGATGCGGTACGATCAGATATTCATCGGACATACGGCGTGCCCCGGCTTTGCAGATATCGCTGGCAATTTTGCCTGGTGGTCGAAAACCGCCTTCCACGTTCCTGGTTACGACTATCTGCACGAAGGGCTGAACTACGACTACACGCCCATCGACCTTGCACATGATCGGTACACGCCGGTTTCCGTCCGGGCACTGGAGAAGGCCGCGTCGGCCGGTCGAGGCGCTCCCCTGGCGTTGGTCTATCGCAATCCACTGGCGCAAGCTGCCTCCTACTTTCGCTACTGCATCGCGCATGCGAGCCCAGTGTACAATACGCTCAGGGGTCGGCCCCTCGCCGACATCTCGTTTCGCGACTACCTGTTCGGCAGCGCGCTGCCTTCCTATGCCAAACAGTTCGTCTCTTTCCAGGCAATGGCCGAACGTCATCCCGGCTTGGTCCGCCTCGTCCCCTATGAACACCTGATGGCAAGACCGGCGGTGGTTCTAGCGGATCTCCTCAACCACCTCTCGGGGACGCCCCGCAGCGATTGGCCCAACCTTCATCACGCCGTACGCCTCGCGCGACGTGAACATCTGAAAGCGATCGAAGCCGAACTTGGCCGCTCGCTCGACGGTACCCGCGTCGGCAACGGCAGCCACATGCGCCAGGGTCGTCTCAAGGAGCAGCTCGGCGGCGCAATCCGCGACGAGGCAATCGGACTGTTGCGGGCCATGGGCATCGACGTCGATCAGTTCGTCTGGCCGGCCGCCAATGATCCCGGGGATTTTCCGCCGCAAGAACAGGCCGTTGCAGCGGAGTAGTCGTGTACAGGAAAGACAAGCTTTCGTGCCAGTCTCGAACTCCTATCTGCAAGCACTCGAAGCAGAGAGCATCCATGTCCTGCGGGAAGCGGCGGACAATTTTCGCAAGCCCGTAATCCTCTACTCCATCGGCAAGGACTCCTCCGTCCTGCTGCATCTTTCTCAGAAGGCCTTCTATCCGGCCAAGCCGCCATTTGCGTTGCTGCACGTCGATACCCTGTGGAAGTTCCGCGAGATGATCGCCTTTCGCGACCGGCGCGTCGGCGAACTTGGTCTCGAGCTGATCGTCCACGTCAATCGCGACGGGGCCTCCCGGGGCATTGGCCCGATCTCCCACGGGGCGGCTGTCCACACCGACATCATGAAGACCGAAGCGTTGAAACAGGCGCTGGACCTGCACGGCGTCGATGCCGCGATAGGCGGCGCGCGGCGCGATGAGGAGGCGTCGCGGGCCAAGGAGCGGATCTTCTCCTTTCGAAGCGCCGCCCATCACTGGGACCCGCGCCACCAGCGCCCCGAGCTTTGGCGCCTGTACAACGGTCGCATCCATCCAGGCGAGAGCATTCGCGTCTTTCCGCTGTCGAACTGGACCGAACTCGACGTCTGGACCTACATCCAGCGGGAGAATATTCCTGTCGTCCCACTCTACTTTGCGGCAGAGCGCCTCATGGTCGAACGGGATGGGATGCTGATCAAAGTCGACGACGACAGGCTGACACTAAGGCCCGGGGAGACGCCGCAGCGACGCTGGGTGAGGTTCCGCACCCTCGGATGCTACCCGCTCACGGGCGCCATCGAATCGCGCGCGGCCACCCTGCCCGAAATCGTCGCCGAGGTGGCGACTGCCCGGATGTCCGAGCGCCAGGGTCGGGCGATCGACCATGACCAGAGCGGCTCCATGGAGCTCAAGAAGCGGGAAGGATACTTTTGATGGCGGCGGCGCCCGACCCTGCCGACAAGGATCTGATGCGCCTCATCACCTGCGGCAGTGTCGATGACGGCAAGAGTACTTTGATCGGTCGGCTGTTGTTCGATGCGCGTCTCGTACCCGACGACCATCTCGAGACTCTGGCGCGCGACAGCCAACGCTACGGTACTGTCGGGGACTCGCCCGATCTTGCACTGCTCGTCGATGGGCTGCAGGCGGAACGCGAACAGGGCATCACGATCGACATCGCCTACCGGATCTTCTCCACTGCGCGCCGCAGGTTCATCGTCGCCGATACCCCTGGGCACGCGCAATACACGCGCAACATGGTGACCGGTGCTTCGACCGCCGACCTGGCGGTCGTCATCGTCGACGCGCGCAAGGGGCTGCTGGCGCAGACCTGCAGGCACATCACCATCGTCTCGTTGATGGGCGTCCGGCACGTGGTCCTGGCGGTCAACAAAATGGACCTGGTCGACTATCGCGAACAGCGCTTCGCCGAGATCGTGGCCGCCTACTCGCACCTCGCCAAGCGACTGCAGCTTGCTTCGACCGTCGCCATTCCGATCTCGGCGTTGCGGGGCGACAACGTGATCAAGCCCAGCGCAGCCATGCCCTGGTATCCCGGCCCGACGCTGCTCGATCATCTCGAAAGGGTCGGCATCGAGACGAGCGACACGCAACCGTTTCGTCTCGCCGCGCAGTGGGTCAGCCGCGCCGACCCGGATTTCCGCGGCTATGCCGGCACCGTACTCGGCGGCGGCATCCGCCCCGGAGACGAGGTCGTGGTGCAGCCGTCGGGTGCGCGCAGCCATGTCGCGCGCATCGTCTCGGCCGACGGCGACCTCGCCGAGGCCGTCGCCGGCCAGGCCATAACTCTGACCCTTACCGATCCGGTCGACATCGTGCGTGGCGACGTCCTCGCCGCTCCCGACCGTCCGCCGCACGTGGCCGACCAGTTCGCCTGCCATCTGGTGTGGGTGGACGACTCGCCGATGCTGCCGGGCCGGTCCTATCTGATGCGACTTGGCACCGCGACGCTGACGGCGACCGTGACCGAGCTGAAGCACCGCATCGACGTCGAGACCGGCATCCACGAGGCGACGAAGCAGTTGGCGCTGAACGAAATCGGCTTCGCCAATGTCGCGCTCGACCGGCCGGCCCCCTTCGATGTCTATGATGACAACAGGGACACCGGCGGCTTCATCCTGATCGACCGGACGAGCAACGCGACAGTTGGCGCCGGCATGATCCGGTTCCCGCTGCGCCGCGCTTCCAGCCTGCCCTGGCAGACCTTCACCGTCGACAAGACCGCCCGGGCGCGGATTAAACAGCAGCGACCCTGCGTTCTATGGTTCACCGGCCTTTCGGGAGCCGGAAAGTCGACGATCGCCGATGGCGTCGAGAAGCGGCTGCTGGCACTCGGCCGCCATACCTTTTCCCTGGACGGAGACAACGTTCGGCACGGTCTCAACAGGGATCTGGGCTTCACCGATGCCGACAGGGTGGAGAACGTCCGGCGGGTCATCGAGGTCGCCCGGTTGTTCTGCGAGGCCGGATTGATCGTGCTCGTGTCGGTCATCTCGCCTTTCCGCAGCGAACGGCAACTCGCCCGGGAGCGCATGACCGAAGGTGAATTCGTCGAGATCTTCGTCGATACGCCCTTGGCCGAGTGCGAGCGCCGCGATCCCAAGGGGCTCTATCGCCGGGCCCGTGACGGCAAGCTCGCGAACTTTACCGGCATCGACTCGCCCTACGAGGTGCCGGAGGCCCCGGATATCCATCTCCGTACCCCCGACATGCCACTAGAACAGGAGATCGAGACCGTCATGAAGGTACTGCGCGACCGCGGCGTCATCGACTGACAGGCTTCAACCTGCGTTCTTCGTCTTCGCGTCGATGGCAATCGCGCGGGCGAGCTGCTGCAGCAGGCGGCCGAAGCGCTGGCCTGCTTCGGCATCGGTCATGGCCGAGCGCGGGAAGCGCATCGAAAGACTGCCGAGCACCCGCGTGCCTGCCCTGCTCCCCTGACGGATCGGCACGGCGATGCCCTGCAGGCGTGAGGCCCGCGGCGACTGGGTGAAGGCATAGCCGTCTCGCCGGACGCCCGCGAGCAAGATCCTGAAGGCGGCTTCCTGGCGCGGCGTCAGGCCGACGATATCAGCGAGGATGCTCCGCCGTTCCTCTTCGGAACAGAAGGCGAGCCAGGCCCGGCCGAGGGCGCTGATCAGAAGCGGGCGCGGCAGGTTGAGCCCCGCGCCCTCGAACGACATCGGACTCTCCGGCGCGGTGGAATGGCGGATGGTGATGGCGCCGTAGCCCAGGGTCGCGAGGTAGAGCGGCCAGCCGTGTTCGGCGGTGAAGCGGCTCATGTGCGGGATGGCAGCATCCACCAGGTGATCGACGAAACGGATCGAGCCCGCCAGGCCCAGCACGCGCTCGGTGAGGCGATAGCCCTGTTCGCGCGAGATACGCGCGGCGTAGCCCAGCCCGATCAGCGTATGCAGCAGGCGCACCACGGTGGGCCGCGGCAGGCCGGTCTCGCCGGTCAACACCCCCACCGTGGAGCTACGCCGGCGACTGAGCGCTTCCAGCACCGCAAAACTGCGGCGTACCGGCTCGATGACTGCCCCGGAAGCCATTTGGCAATCCTAGTCCGCAATACGGACTTTGTCGACTTTGCGCGGGCGCCGTGCGGCAGCGGGCGTAGGTTGGCACCATACGAGCCCGAGCCCGGGAGGAAACGAACAATGGCCTACCAGTCGATCGACGTGCGCAAGCTGACGCCCACCATCGGCGCCGAGATCTTTGGCGTCGACCTCGCCAAGCCGCTCGGCAACCAGCAGTTCCAGGAGGTGCACGACGCGCTGATGGAGAACCTGGTGATCTTCTTCCGCGACCAGAAGATGACGATCGACCAGCACAAGGATTTCGGCCGGCGCTTCGGTCCGCTGCACACCCATCCCAATGCGCCGATAGAATTCAAGGACCATCCCGAGATCCTCGTGATCAAGGCCGACGAAAAGTCGAAGCATGTCGCCGGCGAGGAATGGCACAGCGACGTGTCGTGCGACTCCGAACCGCCGATGGGCTCGATCCTCTACCTCACAGAAGTGCCGCCCGACGGCGGCGGCGACACGCTGTTCGCCAACATGTACCGCGCCTACGAGACACTCTCCGATCCGCTGAAGCGGATGCTGCAGGGCCTCACGGCGCTGCACGACAGTTCCAAGGCGCACTACTATCGGGTGAAAGCGACCGACCGCGACGACATCAAGTTTCCCAACGCCGAGCATCCCGTGGTGCGTACCCACCCGGTGACCGGCAGGCAGGGGCTTTACGTCAACCGCTGCTTCACCTTGCGCATCCCGCAGCTCAGGAAGCCCGAAAGCGACGCCTTGCTGGAGATGCTCTATCGCCACATCGAGACGCCGGAATTCCAGTGCCGCTTCAAATGGCAGGCCAATTCGGTCGCGTTCTGGGACAACCGCTGCGCCCAGCACCACGCGATGTTCGACTATTACCCACATCGCCGCTACGGCCATCGCGTGACGGTCTGCGGCGACAAGCCGTTCTACCGCACCTGATCCGCGCGAGACGCTTGCCAAGAGGCGGCCATGACCCCAACTGTTCGGGGTCATGACCTCTCTTCAATTCACTCTGCTGCCCCATCGCAGCGTCATCGCCGTCGGCGGCGCCGACCGGGTCGAGTTCCTTCAGGGGCTGATCTCCAACGACACCACCAAGGTAGCCCGCGGTCGCGCCATCTGGGCGGCGCTGCTGACACCGCAGGGCCGGTTCCTGAACGACATGTTCGTCGTCGATGCCGGTCCCGGAGGCGAGGCCGACACCCTGCTGCTTGAAACCGAGCGCGAGCGTGCACCGGCACTCGCCAAGAAGCTCGCGCTCTACAAGCTGCGATCCAAAGTGACGGTCGAGGATCGAGGCGCCGCGATGGACGTTGCCGTCGTATTCGGCGCCGGCGCCGACAAAATGCTGCCGATCGCCAACACGCCCGGTGGTGCGATCGCCTTCGCCGATCCCCGGCTCGCCGAGCTCGGAATCCGGGTGCTGGCACCGGCCGGAACGGCGTCCGCACTGCTGCAGGCGCGCGGCATCACCGAGGCATCTCTCGAGGCCTACGATGCGCTCCGCCTCGAGTTGGGCGTGCCTGACGGCAGCCGCGACCTCAAGGTCGAGAAGGCCCTGCTGCTCGAGAGCGGCTTCGACGAGCTGAATGGCGTCGACTGGAAGAAGGGCTGTTACATGGGTCAGGAGCTGACGGCCCGTACCAAGTACCGTGCGCTCGTGAGGAAGCGACTGTTTCCAGTCAGCGTCGAAGGCACGCTGCCGGCACCCGGGACATCCATTCACCTCGACGGGCAGGAAGTCGGCGAGCTGCGCTCGGGTTCGGGGCGGCGCGCGCTGGCGCTCCTGCAAACGGAAGCCGCGCGCGGCCCTGGGCCATTGACCGCAGCCGGAGTGCAATTGATTCCCACCATCCCGCCGTGGATGCGCCTGGCCTAGCTGGCGCCGCCACATTGCGGCGAAATTTGGACAGCGTCTGGAATTCGCCTATCATGCATAGGACATGCGGACATTCAGAATGGCCGCTGCCCTCGTCGGCCTGATCGCGGCGATCCCGGCAGCAGCCCAACAGGCGACCCCTTCGACGCAGACCCGTGCCGCCTATGACGCTGCATTTGATGAAACACTGCGCAATCCCACCGACCCGCCGACCCTGCTGCGCTACGCCGACCTCGCGGTCCAGGTCGGCGATATTGAAGGCGCCATCTCGGCGCTCGAGCGGCTGCTGCTGATTGACGGCGACCAGCCCAAGGTGAAGCTCGAACTGGGTGTCCTCTACTACCGCCTAGGTTCCTATGAAGCAGCCCGGACATACCTCGAAAGCGCCCGCGGCTCAGGTCGCGCTTCGCCTGAAATCAAGGACCGGGCCAGCCAGTACCTGAAGGAGGTCGACAGCAAGGTCAGCAAATCGCAGTTCTCAGGCGACCTCCTGTTCGGCCTCGGCTACTCCTCCAACGCAAACAGCGGACCGGGCAGTATCAGCCAAACCTTTGGCGCCACGGCCGTGACGAACCCGAACGTCTCGCAACGGCCAGATTTCAACGTCGTTGGCGCGGCCACGATCCGGCATCGCTACGACCTCGACCGCCAGGACAATGGCGCGCTTGAAAGCGAACTCTCGTTTTATACGGCGCGCCAGTTCCAGGTGTCGGAAGCCAACGTCACCCTCGTTGAGTTCACCACCGGGCCACGTTCCTCGCCGTTCGAGAGCGGAATGCTCGACGAGCTGACCGTGAGGCCGATGCTCACGGGCCGCTACGTCGCCGTCCAGGATCAGGTGAGTTACTGGGCATGGGGCGCGGGCCTTGAAACGACGACACCGATCGGCCCCCAGATCAACAGCATCCTGAGCGTGTTCGGCCGGCGGCGCGAATTCCTCAACAATCCCAATGCACCGACCAACAACCAGAGTTCGGGCAACGAGGGCGTGGGTGTGCTCGACCTGCGCGTCGAACTCACCTCCTACATGACGATGTCGCTGGGTGCGAACTTCACCCGGTTCGTGGCCGTGTCACAGCCGCAGAGTTATACGGAATTCGGCTTCGGCGGCGGGATGGAAGTGCGCTTCGCCGATCCCCTGGGCATCAACGGGCGCACCTGGACGGCTACCGCCAGCGCCGCGATGGCTCAGGCGACCTATGACGCCGCCGATCCCACCGTAAATTCCTTGGTGGTACGAAGCCAGAACGACCTGTATCTCGGCCTTATTTTGACCATCCCCCTGGATGACAGTCTGGCCCTGATTGGACAGGCCAACTACACGCAGAGAACGGCCTCACTCAGCACCTACGCGTACGAAGCGTTCACCACGCTTGTTGGAATCGGGTGGCGATTCTAGCCTCGGAGACAATCATGCAACGCGTTGGCACTACTATCCTCGCCGCGGCGATCGCGGCGAGTCTTGCCGTCGCGCCGGCATCGGCGCGGGTCGGCGTCACCTCGGTGACTGACGGCGAGCCCTTGGGCCAGCCGCCGGCCGAACCCGAACGCATTCTGCGGGTCGGCCTCGACGTGCAGGCGAACGAGCGGGTCACGACCAAGGCCGACGATCGCGCCCACGTCGTGTTCCTCGACGGCACGGCGCTGACGGTCGGCCCCAACAGCGTGCTGGTGATCGACAGGTACGTCTACGATCCCAACCGCAAGACCGGCGAGATGGCGCTCAGCGCCACCAAGGGCGTGTTTCGCTTCGTCGGTGGATCCATCAGCAAGAACACCGAGGTCACGATCACGACACCGTCGGCGACGATCGGCATCCGCGGTGGCATCGCCACGGTCGAAGTGGCGGACGGAGGCGCCACCAAGGCCCACTTCATCTATGGCGATGCGATGCGCGTCACTGCCGTGGGCGCGACACAGATCGCAACACGCAGCGGATCGGAAATCACCGCCGCCCCCGGTGCGCCACCGTCGCCGCCGACCCTTCGCCCGCCGGGACGGCCCGGCGGCAACATGCCGTTCGAGCGCGGTGCTGGCCGGCCGCCGGGCCCGCCGCTCCAGGGATTGCTAAATCAGAACAACCTGCAGCAACAGCAGCAGTTCCAACAGCAGCAGGCGAGCGCACCGCCGCCGCCGGGTGGGCAGACGGGTTCGGGCGGGGCCACCGCGCCGCCACCGGCCGGCTCGAGCACGCCGCTTGTCCGGCCGACGGCGGCGTCGATCGATGACGCCTTCGACAAGTCGTCCTTTGGGCAGAAGAACTCCCGCGTGCCTCCTGGCCAAATAAAAATTGCCACCCATTTCAATCCTCAGCAGGGCTTGCGGGGATCGGGGCAGGACGGCCAAGGGCCGCCGCCAAGACAGTCCACCAAGGCAGGCGGCCCTCAAGGGCCTAAAAACTTCAAGCCGCCTCCCGCAATTGCCAAGCCGCAGCAGATCAATGCGGCCAGGAATGCTGGGGCCACCCAAGGAACCTTCGGCCGGATCAACACATTCCAGCCGGTCAACAACAAGAAGAAGAACTAGGGCAGCCTCTAGCCGCCCTAGCCCGTCGGGCCTAAGGTCGCCTCGCGCGCAAGCCCGCGAGGAGATCGCTCCGTGAAACTGATCAATCCAAATCCCTTCACCACACGGCCGGAGATCGTCGGCACGTTTGGCGTCGTGGCCTCCACCCACTGGATCGCCACCGCGGTCGGCATGGGCATCCTCGAGAAGGGCGGCAACGCCTTCGATGCCGCCGTCGCCACGGCCTTCGCCTTGCAGGTGGTCGAGCCGCATCTCAACGGCCCGGGTGGCGACGTGCCGCTGATCTTCCACGCGGTGAAGAAGGGCAAGACGGAAGTGATCTGCGGCCAAGGCGTGATGCCGGCCAAGGCCTCGATTGCCCACTTCAAGGGTCTCGGCCTCGACCTGATCCCCGGCACCGGCCTGCTGCCGGCCTGCGTGCCCGGCACCTTCGACGCCTACATGCTGATGCTGCGCGACTACGGCACCATGCGCGTGGCCGACGTGCTCGCGCCGGCGATCGGCTACTGGCTGAACGGCCATCCGCTGGTCGAGCGTGCCTCGGCCACCATCGCCACGGTGCAGGAGAATTTCCGCGACAACTGGCCCACCTCCGCCGCGGTGTACCTGCCCGGCAACAAAGTGCCGGCGCCGGCCTCGCTGTTCCGCAACACCGTCGTTGGCAACACCTACGTCCGCCTCCTGAAGGAAGCCGAAGCGGGCGGCCGCGGCCGCGAGGCCGAGATCGAGCGCGCCCGCAAGAGCTGGAGCCACGGCTTCGTCGCCGAGGCGATCGATCGCTTCTACACCAGCCAGGAAATCCTGGACGTCTCGGGCCAGCGCAACAAAGGCCTGCTGCGCGGCGACGACATGGCCAGATGGCAGGCCACCGTCGAGGCGCCACTCACTTACGACTACGGCCGCTATACCGTGTGCAAGGCGGGCCCGTGGGCGCAGAGCCCGGTGACGCTGCAGCAACTGGCGTTGCTGAAAGGCTTCAATCTCGACGGCGCCGATCCGACCAGCGCCGACTTCATCCACACCGTCGTCGAGGCGAGCAAACTGGCCTTCGCCGATCGCGAGGCTTTCTACGGCGACCCCAGGTTCGTCGACGTGCCGATGCAGACCCTGCTGTCGGAAGCCTACAACCTAGACCGCCGCAAGCTGATCGATCCGACCAAGGCCTCGCTCGAGCAGCGGCCGGGCAAGGTCGAGGGCTATGGCGGCGTGGTGAAGCTCCGCCGCGCCGATGGCTCGCGTGCCGCAGTAGCGGCGAGCGGCGCCGGCGAACCGACGGTCGGCCGCATGGGGCAGATGAGCGGCGACACCGTCCATTTCGACATCGTCGACAAGGACGGCAACATGGTTTCGGCGACGCCGTCGGGCGGCTGGTTACATGGCTCGCCGGTGGTGCCGGAGCTCGGTTTCCCGATCGGCACGCGTGGCCAGATGTTCTGGCTGGAAGAGGGCCTGCCGGGATCTCTGGCGCCCGGCAAGCGGCCGCGCACCACGCTGACGCCCACCCTCGCCCATCGCGACGGCGAGCCGTACATGGTCTGGGGTTCTCCGGGCGGCGACCAGCAGGAGCAATGGATCACCCAGCTTTTCCTGCGCCACGTCCATTGCGGCATGAACCTGCAAGAGGGCATCGATGCGCCGGCCTGGCACAGCGAGCACTTCCCCTCCTCGTTCTGGCCGCGCACCGCGCGTCCGGGCGTGCTCGTGCTGGAAGGCCGTATTCCCGCCGAAACGGTCCAGGAATTGCGTCGCCGCGGCCATGAAGTCGAGATCAACGACGAATGGTCGGAAGGCCGCCTCACCGCCGCCACGCGCGAGGATCCCTGGCGCAAGGCCGCGGCCAACCCGCGCGGCATGCAGGGTTACGCCGCCGGACGTTGATGGCAGACCTGGATGAAGGGCTGTTGAAGCACGTATGACCTGGTCGATCATTTTCCACGAGCGCCCGACCGGCCGCATCGGCATTGCCGTCGCGACCAAGTTCTTCGCCGTGGGCGCGCGCGTGCCCAACATCGAGCCGCAGAAGGGTGCGGTCTGCACCCAGGCGTTGACCAACCCGCTCTACGGTCCACGCGGACTCAGGCTGATCAGGGAGGGCATAGGCGCCGTCGACGTCGTGCGCCTCCTTCTCGAGCCGGACGCCGGCCGCGACCACCGCCAGCTCCACGTCATGGGCGCCGACGGCCGCTTCGCCGCCCATACCGGCACCGAGTGCGTGCCGTGGTGCGGTCACTGGATCGGCGAGGACATGTCGGTCGCCGGCAACATGCTGGCCGGGCCTGCGGTCGTCTCGGAGACCGTCCGCGTCCTGCGCGAGCGCACCGACCTCGCCCTGCCGCGCCGCCTGATCGCGGCCATGCGGGCCGGCGAAGCAGCCGGCGGCGACAAGCGCGGCAAGCAGTCGGCTGCGCTCGTCATCTACGGCGACCAGGAATATTCCGAGCTCGATCTCAGGGTCGACGATCACATCGAACCTCTGCTCGAACTCGCGCGACTCGAAGCGGTGAGCCGCGAGCGCTGGACGCACTTCCGTGCCTTCGTGCCGACCCGCGAAAACCCCGCCGGCATCTACGACCGCGCCGAGATCGACGCCGGCATTGAAAGGAGCCTGGCGGCCGAGCGCAAATGAGCGAGCCGCTTCTCGCCGCCAAGGTCGAGGACTATGTCGAGGCGGCGCGCGCCGTGGGCAATCCCCAGTGGCGCATCGCGCTTCGCCACGTCCTGCCCAACATCGTGCCACCGCTGCTGGTCCAGGCTTCGCTGGCCATCGCCGGCGCGATCATCGCCGAGGCGGCGCTGTCATTCCTGGGGCTCGGCCAGCAGCCGCCGGCGCCATCGTGGGGCAGCATGCTGAACTCGGCGCAGCGCTTCATCGCCCAGGCACCGTGGATGGCGTTCTGGCCGGGCTTCGCGATTTTCCTGGCGGTGCTGTCGTTCAACCTGCTGGGCGACGGTCTGCGCGACGCGCTCGACCCTCGCCACCGGTAGAAAATGAAATGTCGCCGCGCCCGCGCACCGGCTGTGGCCGGTGCGCGGGCGGGCGGGCGACGTCGCCTTCACCCCCCGGCCGAACCACCTGCCGGCTGCTCTCCCCCGAGAAGCAGCCTGCAGGACGGTGGTCCGTCGCGACGTCCGTCCCTTCGCCAAAGTCAGTTCGAGGCGGTGCCCCGCGGCAGGCCGGTGGCATCGAGCTGCGACTCGTGGCCCAGCACGATCGCCTCCGGAGCCTCGACGTCGGGCAGCGGCTTGCTCGGGTCGACGGCCTTGACCATCGCCACGATCCGCTTGGCGCCCGAGCTCGCCTCCTCGGAAACCAGGCGGCGCCAGCCCTGCTTCTCCCAGTACTTCACGTCGCCCGGCAGGGCCTGGACGTAGAGCATGTTGCTGCCCCGCCCCTCGGCCAGCTTGCGGCACCGCTCGAGCAGCATCTGCCCGATGTTGTGACCGCGGAAGCGCTGGATGACGGCCAGCCGTTCCGGCATAGCGAACGACTGGAACCAGCGCACGCGGACAGTACCCACCGGTTCGTCGCCGACATAGGCGATGACGTGGGTGGCGCTGAAATCGTGGCCGTCGAACTCCTCGGAATACGGCATATCGAGCTCGCCGATGAAGCAGGCGGCGCGCACGGCGAAGGCTTGCAGCGAGTCTTCCATTCTCATGGCGAGCCTGGTGGTGACCGCCTCGTCTGTGATCGATTGCGTCATAGTACTCATTGTGTCCCCCTTAGTTGGCGCGGTTCTCCGCCCAAGCCGCATGCGGATTGGACGCGCCCCGGTCTGTCGACTGTTCCAGGATGCCAGGCATGTCGAGCTGGTCTTCCGGCCGGTTCAACACCATGGGATCGGTCCGGACGGTCGGCAGCGTCTTGCCGTCGATATCGAGGTCGCAGGCAAAGGCGCCGTACTCATGGTCAGAGAAATGGAAGACCTTGTCGTCGACCCGGTAGAAGCCGTTGCGCTCCATGATCTGCCACAGCCGATGCTGGGAGTGCACGTAGACCCTGGGATAGCCCTTGCGGCGGGCGAACTCCTTGGCCCAGACGATGAACGGCACGAACAGACCCATCGAGCGGTAGCGCTTCAGGACGACGGCGCGTTCGAGCTTGGCGAAGGTGGCGAACCAACGCACGCGCATGCACCCGGCGGGCTCGCCGTCGACGTACAGGACGAGGTGGCTCGCCGAGTAGTCGTTGCCGTCGTACTCCTCCCAGTATGGGCAATGCTGCTCACCCATGTAGACGGCGGCGCGCAGCATGTAGCAATGCAGAAGTTCGTCCGACGTCGATGCGAGCTTGATGGTCACGACAGGACGGTTCGCCGTCCCGGCCATATTCTGTTCGGTCATGCTAGTCCCCCTCGGTCAGTACTCCGTTGTCGTTCCGGAAGCGGCGGCCCCCAGCCGTCACCACCGGAACATTTGCAGTCAGTTGCGCAAGCACATCGGTCACGACGGCCGACGTCATTCCCTTGGCACCCTTGCGGATCGCCGTCGCCGATACGCCATCGCGGCGCAGCACACGCCATGGATAGATCCAGCCGCATTCGTCGTAGATCTGGCGCACCGCCACGCCGCCGGCATCCGTGCTGTGCAGGCCGTGCAGCCGCACTCCGGGGTTCGCCTTCTTGATTTCGGCGATCACGCCCTGGAAGCCCCTCTTGTTGTAGGTCTCGCGGAAGAAGGTGACCTCGACGCGATTGGTAAGGCCGGCCTCGGCCAAGGCGAGATCGATCAGAATCTTGCGCGTCTCGGGCGGCAGGAACATCCGGCCGCTGGGAAAGTAGTCGGCGTTCAAATCGGCCTTGTCGGTGAGTTCGTAGATCTGGAAGCCGTTCTCCAGCCGCGCCACCCGGATCTCGCCCTTGCGGAACGCATCGGCATGCACCCGCGGCACCAGCGTCGGATGGATCACGATCTTGTCGAGGCCACGCTCGTCGAGCGCCCGCCGCACCAGGGCGAGATGGGTGTTGTGGAACGGGTTGAAGGTGCCGAAGAAGAGGCCGATGCCGCCCTTTGGCGCCATCACCGAGCGCAGATCCGACAACAGCCCGATACCAAACAGCAAAGCGCCGAAACCGAAGCCCATGACCAGGAAGGCTTCGCGGGCGATCGGCAGGCCGGCAGTGCCGAACGACGTCAGGACGATGTTGATCGAAAGGCCCACCAGCACGTTGCGCGTGGCGTCGCCGATACCGCGCGAGACCAGGTACATGCCGAGATACTGGAGACCCTGCGAGGCGAGCGTCGTCACGAGTGCGGCCAAGGCGAACCCGCCCACCGACGCGATTCCATCGCGGTTCAGTGCGCCTCCCCACAGCAAGACCCCGAACACCGCCAGGTTGAACGCAAACTGCGGGATGAACCGTCCGAATCGGCCGGCCGTAATGAACCCGAACTGGTTGTTGGCCCACAGGTCGGCTTTGTTGCTGAGCTTGGCGTAGCTCGGCATGAAAACCCCGGTGAATACTGCCACGCCGATCAGCGCGGGGTTTGCCCAACTGCCGTGCGCATACGCATAGCTCAAGTATGAAAGCAGGGCGGCAAACGCCGCCATGCGCGTCGATGGACTGCGCACATAGCGGACGAGCCTGTCGACGAAGATCGACAGCTTCGTTGCCTCATCGCCTGAGCCCA
>JACPVT010000179.1 GCA_016191685.1 Rhodospirillales bacterium
GCCATCCCCCCGAAGCACCGTGCCGATACCGCCCGTGACGACCTTCTCGGTCTCGCCGGACAGACACGACGGACAGGGCTGCGGCTCGTTGCGCTTCGACATCGGGAGCCCGACACCACGGTGACGAACAGCGTCGCCGGTCCCAGCATCGGCCAGGTGACGCAGCGGAAGCGTTCCCACACCGAGGTAGCGCCATCGATCTCCGCCGCCTCGTAGAGGTCGGGCGGGATCGCTTTGAGGCCGGCCATGAACAGCACCATGTTGAGTCCGGCCGATTGCCAGATGCCGATGCCTGCCAGGGTGAACAGCGCGCGGTTGGGATTCTTCAGCCAGTCTCCGCCCTTGATGCCGACCTGCTCGAGCACGATGTTGATCAGCCCGACGCTGGGATGCAGCATGAACTCCCAGACCACCGCCATGGCGATCAGGGTCGAGGTGACGGGCAGGAAATAGGCGGCGCGGTAGAAGGCGCGGCCGAAGGTGGCGCCCTCGATCAGCAGCGCGAGGCCAAGGCCCAGGAACACCGAGCCCGGCACCACGACCAGGCAATAGACAAAGGTGTTGCCGAACGATTTCCAGAACACACGGTCGGCGAAGAGCTGCTCGTAGTTGCCGAAGCCGATGAAGTTCATCGTCGGCGCGCCGAGCTGCCAGTCGGTGAGCGACAGCACGACGACGGCGAGCGAGGGGCCGGCCAGCAGCACCACGAACATCACCCACGCCGGAGAGATCAGCGCGTAGGCGGCGCGACGTTCCCCGGGATTGTCGGCGGGGTTCGCGTCAATCACGGATCCGCCTCCCGGACGAATCGAACTTGAGCACGCGGCCGGGCAGGGGCCGCAGCCCGACCGCCTCGCCGCGCTTGGGGTCGCGCGCGCTCATCGCCTCGAGCCGCGCGATCAGCGGCAGCTCATGACCGGGCACCTCGACATGCACCAGACTCTCGGAGCCGAGATGCTCGACCAGGCGGATGCGGCCCACGATGGCGCTGGCGGCGTCCGGGGCCACGACCTCCATCGCCTCGGGACGCACGGCGTGGAAGCCGCCTGCTACCGACAACACGTTGATCTTGGGGCTGCCGACGAACTCGGCGACCTGGAGCGTCTCGGGATCGTCATAGAGCTGCCGGGGCGGCGCCACCTGCTGCAGCTTGCCCGCCAGCATGACCGCGACACGATCCGACATTGTCATGGCCTCGGACTGGTCGTGTGTGACGTAGATCATCGTGGCGCCGAGGCGCCGCTGCAGCTCGGTGAGCTCGGCGCGCATCTGTACGCGCAGCTTGGCGTCGAGATTGCTGAGCGGCTCGTCGAGCAGGAAGGCGGCGGGATGGCGGACCATGGCGCGGCCCAGCGCCACGCGCTGCTTCTGGCCGCCCGAGAGTTGCGACGGCTTGCGCTGCAGCAGCGGACCGATGTCCAGCGCATCGGCCGCCTCGGCCACGTCCTTGGCGACGCTTTTCCGTGCCGCCCGCGTGCCAGGCAGGAGCAGGCCCAGCCCCGGCAGTCGCTGCCAGGCGTTCATGCGCCGCATGGTGAGCGGCAGGCCGATGTTCTCCGCCACGGTCATGTGCGGATAGAGCGCGTAGCTCTGGAACACCATGGCGATGTCGCGGTCGCGAGCAGGCAGGGCATCGACGCGGCGGGTGCCGATGGTGATCGAGCCCGAGTCGTTGCGCTCTAGGCCGGCCACGATCCGGAGCAGGGTGGACTTGCCGCAGCCCGAGGGCCCCAGCAGAGTCAGGAATTCGCCGTCGGCGATTCTTAGCGAGACGTCCTTCAGAACCTCGACGGCGCCAAAATTCTTGCGCACGTTTTCAAAGGAAATTGCGGCCACGCCCCGATCACCCCCGACCCGGGCTCAGGCTTAGCCGATTTGTGTTACAGCCGCCATGCAGCGGCGGTTTCGCTAGTAGAGACCGTACTTGGTGGGCTTGCCGGGGTGATTGACGCAGAGCAGGTCCGTCGACAGATCGCCACCGACCTTGGCCCGCTGCTCTTCGCACTTGTCGTACGACATCGGCCCGGCGAAGACCTTCGGCCCGCCGAGGACGAGCATGTAGGGCTTCTCCAGATACCAGCCCGGCCCGGTATAGGCCTCGCTCGGACCGGAGCCCGAACAGGCGGCCAGCGTGGCAGCCAGCGACGTGGCGGCAGCGGCCGACAGGCGACGAATAGACCGAAGCGACATCTCGTTCCCACCTTTGAGGAGACCTGCGACCAAGTTACAGGGCCTTTTGCGCCGCAACAATTGCTTTCACCCGGCCCGGCTGCCGGGCTAATAATGCCTGAACGACGCATCCGGGGGGATGCTGAGGCGCCGCGCCAGCAGGACAGAGTAAGTCGATGGGATTGCCCGAGAAACAGGGACTGTATGACCCGCGCAACGAGCACGACTCGTGCGGCGTCGGCTTCGTGGCCGATATCAAGGGCCGCAAGTCGCACGACATCGTGCGCCAGGGCCTGCAGATTCTGGTCAATCTCGACCATCGCGGCGCCGTCGGCGCCGACCCGCTGATGGGCGACGGTGCCGGCTGTATGATCCAGACCCCCGACGCCCTGCTGCGCGACTGGGCGCGCAAGGCTGCCGTCGATCTGCCGCCGCCCGGCCACTACGCGGTGGCCATGTGCTTTCTGCCCCAGGACGAGGCGGCACGGAAGTTCGCCGTCAAGCGGCTGGAGCATTTCGTCAAGGTCGAGGGCCAGAAGCTGGTCGGCTGGCGAGATGTGCCGACCGATCTCACCGGCCTCGGCAAGTCGGTCATCGAGAAGATGCCGGTGATCCGGATGGCGATCGTCGGTCGCAGCGCCAAGCTCGTCGATCAGGATGCCTTTGAGCGCAAGATCCTGGCCATCCGCAAGCAGACCCAGAACCCGCTCACCGATCTCGAGAAGAAGCACAAGCTGCCGGGCCTGGCCCAGCTCTACATGCCGTCCTTCTCGTCGCGCACCGTGGTCTACAAGGGCCTGCTGCTGGCGCCGCAGGTCGAGAGCTTCTACGCCGACCTGCGCAATCCGCTTTGCGAGTCGGCGCTCTGCCTCGTGCACCAGCGTTTCTCGACCAACACCTTCCCGTCGTGGAAGCTGGCGCACCCCTATCGCTTCATCGCCCACAACGGCGAGATCAACACGGTGCGCGGCAACGTCAACTGGATGTACGCCCGCCGCCGCACGATGGAGTCGGATCTCATCGGCGCCGACCTCGACAAGATGTGGCCGATCATCCCGCACGGCCAGTCGGACACCGCCTGCGTCGACAACGCGCTCGAGCTCTTGGTCAGTGGCGGCTATTCGCTCAGCCACGCCATGATGATGCTGATCCCCGAGGCGTGGGCCGGCAATCCGCTGATGGATGGCAAGCGCAAGGCCTTCTACGAGTATCACGCCGCCCTGATGGAACCGTGGGATGGGCCGGCCTGCATCGCCTTCACCGACGGCCGCCAGATCGGCGCCACGCTCGACCGCAACGGGCTGCGCCCGGCGCGCTTCCTGGTGACCGACGACGACAAGGTGGTGATGGCCTCCGAGTCGGGTGTACTGCCGATCCCCGACGACAAGATCGTGCGCAAGTGGCGCCTGCAGCCCGGCAAAATGCTGCTGATCGACCTGGAGCAGGGCCGCATCGTCGAGGACGAGGAGCTGAAGCGGACCCTGGCCGAAGCCGAGCCCTACGAGGAGTGGCTGAAGGAGACGCAGTACAAGCTCGAGGAACTCAGCGAGCTTTCCGAGCCGCCGATGCCGGCGCCGTCCAACGATCCGACGACCCTGCTCGATCGCCAGCAGGCCTTCGGCTACACACAGGAGGACATCAACTTCTTCCTCGAGCCGATGGCCCGGGAACCCGACGACCCGATCGGCTCGATGGGCACCGATACGCCGATCGCCGTGCTCTCGAAGAAGCCCAAGCTGCTCTACAACTACTTCAAGCAGAACTTCGCCCAGGTCACCAATCCGCCGATCGATCCGATCCGCGAGGAGCTGGTGATGTCGCTGGTGTCGATGATCGGCCCCAGGCCCAACCTGCTCGGCCGCCACGCCGGCACCCACAAGCGCCTCGAAGTGGCGCAGCCGGTGCTGACTAATGCCGAGCTGGAGAAGATCCGCTCGATCGAGGAGCTGCTCGACGGCGCCTTCCGTACTGCCACCATCGACACGACTTGGCCCGCGTCCGACGGTGCCGCCGGCCTCGAGAAGGCGCTGGACCGCATCTGCGTCGAGGCGACCGACGCGGTGCTGGCCGACCGCAACATCCTGATCCTGTCGGACCGCGCCGTGTCGGCTGAGCGGGTGCCGATCCCGGCGCTGCTGGCGACGGCGGCCGTGCATCACTATCTGATCCGCCGCGGGCTGCGCACCCAGACCGGCCTCGTGATCGAGACCGGCGAGGCGCGCGAGGTCCATCACTTCTGCTGCCTGGCGGGCTATGGCGCCGAGGCAATCAATCCCTACCTCGCCTTCGAGACGCTGGAGCAGGTGCGGGTTCAGAACGGCCTGCCGGTCAAGGCCTACGAAGTGCAGAAGAACTATATCAAGGGTGTCGGCAAGGGCCTGCTCAAGGTCATGTCGAAGATGGGCATCTCGACCTACCAATCGTACTGCGGCGCCCAGATCTTCGATGCTGTCGGCCTGCACTCGGGTTTCGTCGAGAAGTACTTCACCGGCACCGCCACCACCATTGAAGGTGCCGGCTGGACCGAGATCGCCGAGGAGACGGTGCGCCGCCACCGCGACGCCTACGGCGACAACCCGATCTACCGCACCATGCTCGATCCCGGCGGCGACTACGCCTTCCGGCTGCGCGGCGAGGACCACGCCTGGACGCCCGAGAGCGTGGCCAAGCTGCAGCATGCGGTCCGCGGTAACCTGCCCGACGAATACAAGGCCTTCGCCGCCACCATCAACGAACAGAGCGAACGGCTGCTCACCATCCGCGGCCTGATGGACTTCAGGTGGGCCGACAAGGCGATACCGCTCGAGGAGGTCGAGCCGGCGGCCAATATCGTCAGGCGCTTCGCCACCGGCGCCATGAGCTTCGGTTCGATCAGCCGCGAGGCCCACACCACGCTCGCCATCGCCCTGAACCGCATCGGCGGCCGCTCCAACACGGGCGAAGGCCGGGAAGAGCCCGACCGCTTCAAGC
>JACPVT010000180.1 GCA_016191685.1 Rhodospirillales bacterium
GGCGGCTCCTTGCCCTCGCGCAGGAACTTCTGCTCGGTCACCGTCTTCATGACGCCGGCGGCCTGCTCGCCGCCCATGACGGCGGTGCGGCTGTTGGGCCAGGCGAAGATGAAGCGCGGATCGTAGGCGCGGCCGCACATGCCGTAGTTGCCGGCGCCGAACGAACCGCCGATCACGATTGTGATCTGTGGGACGGTCGCGTTGGCCACCGCCTGGATCATCTTGGAGCCGTGCTTGACGATACCGCCGCGCTCGGCCTCAGTGCCGACCATGTAGCCGGTGGTGTTCTGCAGATAGACGATCGGCGTGCCCTGCTGGCAGCAGAGCTGGATGAACTGGGCGGCCTTCACCGATCCCTTGACGGTGATCGGCCCGTTGTTGCCGATGAAGGCCACCGGCTCGCCTTCTATCTCGGCCCAGCCGCAGATCGTCTGCTGGTCGTAGAGACCCTTGAATTCGAGGAAGTCCGATCCGTCGACCAGGCGGGCGATCACCTCGCGCACGTCGTACGGATCCTTGTGCGAGGGCGGAACGACGCCGCACAGCTCCTCGATGTCGTAGAGCGGTTGCCTGAACGGCTTGTCGCGGCGCGGCGGCAGCCTGTCGTTCCAGTGCCACCTCGCGATCACCTCACGCGCCATACGGATGCCGTCGGCGTCGTTCTCGGCCATCCATTCGGCAACGCCCGAGACGGTGGCGTGCATCTCGGCGCCGCCCAGGTCCTCGTCGGTCGCGATCTCGCCGGTCGCGGCTTTCAGGAGCGGCGGGCCGGCCAGAAAGACCTTGGCCTGGTTGCGCACCATGATGACGTAGTCGGAGAGGCCCGGCAGATAGGCGCCACCTGCCGTCGAGGAGCCGTGCACCACCGTCACCTGCGGGATGCCGCGCGCCGACATGCGCGCCTGGTTGGCGAAGCCACGGCCGCCCGGAATGAAGATCTCGGCCTGGTACATCAGGTTGGCGCCGCCCGATTCGACCAGGTAGACCAGCGGCAGCTTGCTCTCCATCACGACCTGCTGCATGCGCTGGCCCTTGCGCTGGCCCGACGGCGAGATGGTGCCGCCCTTCACCGCGCTGTTGGAAGCCGACACCATGCAGCGCACGCCCTGCACGTAGCCGATGCCGGCGATTGCCCCGCCGCCCGCGCCGGTGCCGTCCTTGTCGTCGTACATGCGGTAGCCGGCCAGGCTCATCAACTCGAGGAACGGCGCGCCGCGGTCGAGCAGTAGCGCGATTCGCTCGCGCGGCATCAGCTGCTTGCGCTTGGCGAAGCGGGCGCGGGATTTCTCGGTGGCGGCCTGGACGACGGCCTCGGCGTCGCGGAATTCCTGGATCGCCGCCAGCATCTTCTCGCGATTGCGCCTGAACTCGTCGCTGTTGGTATCGATCTGGCTTTCGAGGACCGGCATGGATTACTCGCCTCCCAGCACTTTGGGCGTCGTGGCGAGGTGGAAGCCGTCGAAGGGTTTTGACCGGTCGGTCGTTACAAGGTCCATCGAGCGGTTGCCCAGCGGCACGCCGCCGTCGATGCGGATCTCGGTGCCGGTAATGTAGGCCGCCGCATCGCTCAAGAGGAAGCAGACTGCAGCCGAGACCTCGCTCTCGGTGCCGAGCCGGCCGAGTGGGCAGAAGTCTTTCAGCTTGGGAATCCGTTCCTTGAATTCACCCTCGTAGGTGTCCATGCCCGATGAGGCGATCCAGCCCGGTGACACGGCGTTCACGCGCACGCCGGCATAGGCCCATTCGTGGGCCAGCGTCATCGAGAGATTCACCATGCCGGCGCGGGCGGCGCCGGTGTGGGCCATGTTGGGAAAGCCGTTGCGCATGTCGGCCGCCATGTTGACGATCGAGCCGCCGTGCTTCTCCATCGATTGGGTAAAGACCTCGCGGCTGACGATGAAGCCGCCGGTGAGGTTGTTGCGCACCACGACGTCGAAGCCCTTGGCGGTCATGCTGGCGGCGGGTGAGGGGAACTGACCGCCGGCGTTGTTGAACAGCCCGTGGATGCGGCCGTTGGCGGCGATGATCTTCTCGATCGCCTCCTTCACCTGGACTTCTTCGCGAATGTCGAAGGCGTGGCTTTCGCACGAGCCGCCTGCCGCTTCGATCTCTGCCTTCACGGTGCCGAGTTTCTCGGCCTTGCGGCCGGTGATCACGACGTGGGCGCCGAGTGCCGCGATTTCGTGCGCCGTGCAGCGTCCGATACCGCTGCCGCCACCGGTCACGACGACGGTTTGGCCCTCAAACAGCCCCGGCTTGAAGACCGAGCGATACGACATGTTTCCTCCGCGTTTGTCCCCGGCTCTTATCGGCCGGCGGCCCGTGCATCAAAGCATGTTGTGATGTGCGGTTCGTTGTTCGGGCTGTAGTTGACGTTTACGTAAAGGTCAAGTAAGCGGAACGGGTCCTTCGAAGCCGGGAGCAAGCCATGACGTTGCAGGAAATCACCGCCAAGATGAGCGAAGGGGCGTCGAAGAAGACGGCCTTCGGCAATACCGTGAAGTTCAGCACGGACCAGGGTGTCGTCTACATCGACGGCATGCAGACCCCGCCCACCATCACCAATGACGACAAGGCCGCCGACTGCACGCTGAAGATGGACTTCAGCGATTTCGCCGACCTGATCGGCGGCAAGCTCGACGGCATGACTGCGTTCATGACCGGCAAGCTCAAGATCGAAGGCGACATGGGCGTCGCGATGAAGCTTCAGACCATTCTGCGCTAGGCTTCGCTCGCCAGCGAAAAACGAAGGGCTCCTCACGGAGCCCTTTTCTTTGCCTAAACCTCGCGGCTCTTATGGTAGTGCCGCCGCGCCTTGGCGCGGTTGCCGCAGCTCTGCATCGAACACCAGCGCCGCTTGCCGGCACGGCTGTCGTCGAGGAACAGCCAGCCGCATCCGGGGTTGGCGCAGCGCCGGACGCGGCCGAGCCTGGGGCCGGCCAGCAGATCGCCTGCCGTCCACAGCACCGGCGCCAGCAGGGCGAGGGCCGTGCCTGCGCGCATGTCGACATCCCATGCATAGCCGCTGCGCTCGCGCTTGAGCGTCGTGCGCGCCGGCGCCTCCGACAGTACGGCATTCAGGCTTTCGACATCGCGTGCCGCCGGGGTCCTGGACTGGGCATGGGCGTCGAACAGGCGATGGACGAGTTCGCGCAACTCCAGCGCGCGCTCGAACTCGCGCCGCGCCGGCGGCTTGGCGGGCTTCAGGCCCTCGTTGGCTGCGGTCCAGGCGGCGAGGTCCTCGGGCGCATTCAGCGTCTCGGTCGGCGCCTCTTGCCCCCGCCAATAGCGTGTATTGACGAACTCCAGGCACAGGTCGGAACGATTCATCTTTGAGACTTAATAACCGGTTGAGTGGTTGACAAGCCTGGCGTGGCGAAATAACCATATAACCAGTTATCAAGTTATAGGAGATTCCGACCATGTTCGACCATGTTTCCATCGGTGTCGCCGACATCAGCCGCACCCGGAAGTTCTACAATGCCGCGCTGAAGCCGCTCGGCTACACGCTGCTCAGCGACGGCGAGTCCTCGCTGGGCTACGGCGGCAAGGCCGTCGGCCTCTGGATCAGCGCCTCGAAGAGTCCGGTGAAGGCCGACATGGAGTCCGGCCTGCATTTCTGCTTCGTCGCTCCCGATCGCAAGGCGGTCGACACCTTCCATGCCGCGGCGCTCAAGGCCGGTGGCAAGGACAACGGCAAGCCCGGCGTGCGTGCCGACTATTCGCCGAACTACTACGCCGCCTTCGCCATCGATCCTGATGGCTACCGCGTCGAGGCCTATTGCGGGAAGTGACGGGCAGACCAATGTTGGAGCGATGAAGCAGCTCCCTGTTGAAACCGTGACGGCGGCTGACCAGGCTGCCGTCATCGATGCGCTCATGCTCTCCTTTGCCGGCGATCCGATGGCGCGCTGGAGCTGGGCCGATCCGAAGACCTATCTCAGGGCCTTTCCTCGCTTCGCTCATGCTTTCGGCGGCGCGGCCTTCGCACAAGGCACGGCGCATCGCATCGGCCATGCCGGCGCGGCGCTGTGGCTGGCACCCGGCGTCTATCCCGATGGCGCGGAGATGGGTGCGCTAATGGAAGAAACGATCCCGCCTGCGCTGCAGGAGGAGGGCGACATGCTGATGCAGCAGATGAACGCCTTCCATCCGCAGGAACCGCACTGGTATCTGCCGCTGATCGGAATCGACCCGGCGCACCAGGGCAAGGGAATGGGCGGGGCGCTGCTGCGCCACCAGCTCGCGATCTGCGATCGCGACGGCACACTCGCCTATCTCGAATCGTCGAACCCGCGGAACATCCCGCTCTACGAGCGCCATGGCTTCGAGGCGCTGGGCCGCATTCAGGCCGGCTCCTCGCCGACCATGGTGCCGATGCTGCGCAAACCACAACGGAGGGCATGATGCTGCAAGGCGGCTGCTTCTGTGGCGCGATCCGCTATGAGGCCGATGATACCCCGATACAGGCAACGGCCTGCCATTGCTCGATCTGCCGGCGGACAAGTGCCGCGCCGGTCGTGGCCTGGTTCACCGTGAAACCTAAGGCATTCCGAATCGTATCGGGCCAACCCAAAAGCTTCCGGTCGTCCGACCACGCCACCCGGGCGTTCTGTCCTTCCTGCGGCACGCCGCTCACCTTCCAGTCGGCGCGCTATCCGGACGAGATCGACGTCACAACCTGCTCGCTCGACGATCCCGAGCAGGTGCCGCCCAGGTCCCACACCTGGCGCGCCTCGGGCGTTTCCTGGATCAAGTCCGCGGACGGGCTGGCTGCCTATCCCGAGAAGCGGCCGGAGTGAGGCGCTAGGCTGCCTTCTTGCCGTGATGGCTGTGAAGCTTGGCGGCCAGCACGCGGCGGATGGCGTTGAACTCCGGACTGGCGACATCGCGCGGGCGCGCGAGGTCGAGGGCATTGTCGCTTTCGATCCTGCCCGGCCCGGGCGTCATCACCACGACCCGGTTGGCGAGGAAGATCGCCTCCTCGACCGAGTGGGTGACGAAGATCACGGTGAGCTTCGTGCGCTGCCAGATCTCCAGAAGCTCGTCCTGCAGCCGCTCGCGGGTCATGGCATCGAGTGCACCGAACGGCTCGTCCATCAGCACGACTTCGGCATCGTTGGCGAGCACGCGGGCGATCGCCACGCGCTGCTTCATGCCGCCGGACAATTGGTGCGGATAGGCCGAGGCGAATTTGCCGAGGCCGACCAGCTCGATGAACTTGTCGACCGTGGCCTTGACCTCAGCGCCCGACAGGCCGCGCGCGGCCGGACCGAAGCCGATGTTGTCGCGCACGTTCAGCCAGGGAAACAGCGCATAATCCTGGAACACCATGCCGCGCGTAGGATCGGGACCGGAAATTGGCCGGCCCCACATCAGGGCCTCGCCGGCCGAGGGCTGCTCGAAGCCGGCGATGATGCGAAGCAACGTCGACTTGCCGCAGCCCGATGCGCCGATCAGGCAGACGAATTCGCCCTTGTGGACCGAGAGCTTGGCGTCGGAGAGGGCATGGATCTTCTGGTCCTGTAGCTGGAAGACCTTGGACACACTCTTGATCTCGACGATCGGGGTCGCGGACTCAGCCATGATGATTGGGGCTCCAGCGCAGCAGGCGGTTGCCGGTCGCCACGACCACGCGGTCGGAGAGATAGCCTGCGAGGCCGATCACGATCATGCCGCAGATCACCAGTTCGGTGCGCGACAGCGTGCGGCCGTCCATGATCACGGCGCCGAGACCCTCGGGCACGCCGGTCATCTCGCCGACCACGATCACGAACCACGCAAGGCCGAGGCCGAGCCTGAGCCCGGTGAAGATCGACGGAACGGCGGCCGGCAGCACGACCTTGTAGAACTGGGCATTACCGCGGCAGCCCAGCATGGCGGCCGCCTCGAAGAGCTTTGGGTCGACGGCGCGTACGCCGAACACGGTGTTGAGCAGGATGGGATAGAAGGCGCCGAGACAAACCAGCGCGAAGGCCGACTTGGCCCCGAGGCCAAACAGGATCATCGACAGCGGCAGCCAGGCGGTGACCGGGATCGGCCGCATGACCTGCAGGAAGGGATCGAGCAGCATCCGTGCCCAGGGCATGCGACCGATCATCAGTCCGATCGGTAGCGCAAAGAGGGCGGCCAGGGCGAACCCGCCGTAGACACGGCTCATCGACGCCAGGAGATGGCTGAGGAGCGTTGCCGAATAGGCGTCGTCGAAGATACCACCGACGGCGAAGTCGACCATGCACTCCGCCACGGCGTAGGGCGTCGGGATCAGCCGGGTCCAGTGCTGGGTCGTCGCCACCTGCCAGAACGCCAGCAGCAGCAGCGGCACGATCAGCGCCAGCGCCGTGGGTTTCAGCCGTGCCCAGGTCGATCGCGTCGACTCCGGCGCGGCGGCTTCTTCGGCCGCCGCCGGTACTGGCCCTGTCTCGACGATCGCCATGGCGGCCTGGCGCTTAGCTCGCGATTTCGTTCGAGAACTTCGGATTGAGGAAGGTCTCGAACTTGGGCAGGGCGCGGATCTGCTTCAGCTCGAGCATGTGCTGGGCATAAGTCTTGGTCTGGCCCTGGACCTTGTCGTCCAGCTTCCAGACATACTCGACATTGTTGGCGCCCAGAGCCTGCTCGACCGCGGCGCGGTTGGCGCCGAGCTTCTGCACCGTCATGTCGACCACGGCGGCCTTGTTGGCCGTCATGAACTCCACTGCCTGGCGATGGATCTTCAGCATGGTGCGGATGAGCTCTGGATCCTTGGCGACCGTCTCCTCGTTGGTCCCGAAGATCATGTTCAGGCCGCCCATAGCTGTGCCGTAGGGATATTCGACGAGCTGGCCGACTCCGGATGTGATGGAGAGCGCGGGGCCCGGTTCGGCGCCGACATAGGCATCGATGTCGCCCCGGGCCAGCATGGCGGGCATCTCACCGAAGGGCACACGGACGGCCGTGATGTCCTTGGGTTTGAGGCCTTCCATGCGCAGGCGCTCCATGATGAAGACCTCCTGCGTCGAGCCTGGCCAGATACCGACCTTCTTGCCCTTGAGGTCCTTCACCGTCTTCACGTCGGAGCCGGCCTTGGAGATGACGCCCATGCCTTTGTTGGACATCGCGCCCACGACCACGACGGGCTCGCCAACGGCGCCGCCCAGGATCGCCGCGGCGATACCGAAGGTGCCGACGTCGACCGACTTGGTGACGACGGCATTCTTGCAGTCGGTCGGGCTGTCGAAGGTGATGATCTCGATCTTCAGGCTGGCTGGCGCGAACTTCTCATAGAAGTGCGGCGGCATCGAATGGACGAGACGCAGCGCCCCCATTTTGACCGTGCGAGTCTGGGCTCGAAGGATCGACGGTGCGGCAAGCGTGCCGGCGGCGGCGAAGCCGGCTCCGGCGAGAAGACGACGACGATTGATCATGAGAGAGCTCCACCCCGCCCCAAGCGGTGCCCTCCCGAGGCAACAAGTGTGCCAGAAGCCTGTTCAGTTCAGTCTGCCAGCAGCAGAGCTTGCCGGGTGAGCGCACCGTCGGCGTCTCGCAATTCGTGGACGATGGTGAAGTGGTTCGCCCCGGCCACTGGCAAGAGTGCTCCCGGTATGTGGCTGGCGGCGCGCTTGGCGTGGAGGTGTCGGCTGTCCGAGACCAGCGGCGGCAGCTCGGCCGTGCCGTAGGTGATCAGCATCGGCTTGGCCACCATCGGCAGGCGCATCGGCGACAGCGTTTCGATCTCGCCGTCGCTGAGCTGCAGCTTTTCGTTCAGGTAGGTGTCGCGGATCGGGCCCAGCTCGTAGACGCCGGAAATCGCCAGCCCGGCGCTGACCCGCGGATGGCCGAGGCACATGGCCGTCAGGTGGCCGCCGGCCGACCAGCCCGACAGCACGACCTTGCCCTCGATGCCGTGCGCCTTGCCATTCGCCGCCAGCCAGTCCAGCGCGGCGTTGATCTCGGCCACGATCTCGCTGAGCGTGGCGTCGGGCGCCAGGGTGTAGCCGGGCAGGGCGCCGGCCCAGCCGCGGGCGTGAAGCCCGCCGATCAGGTTGGCGAACCCGTCCTTGCTGTTGCGCTGCCAGTAGCCGCCATGGATGAATACGATGCAGGGCGCCTTGGGATCGGCGGCGGGAAACAGATCCCAGCTGTTGCGCTCCCTGAGGCCATAGCGCAGGTCGAGATGTCCGGGATGCGCCTTGCGAAAGGCGGCGGACGCCGCTTCGCGGGCGGCGTTGAGCTCGGGGCTGTTCTTCACCGCCATCGAGTTGTTGTAGGCCGCGTCGCGCTCGGCGCGGCTCATCGCCCCCCAATTCATCCCGTGATTTCCTTCAGCAATCCGAAAAAGCCACGCTTTCGCGCGGATGAGATCGTCCAGTCGACGGGCAGCGACTGGAAGCCGTCCTCGAAACGCTCGCGCGAGCGGCGATAGTCGAAGAAGCCCCAGCTTGCGCCGCTCTCGACGGCAGCCACGAAATGGTTGTCGGGCTTGTCGAACTCGAAGTGATCGTCCTCGTTGTAGACGATCGGTTGGCCGCGATAGTCCGGCGCCCCACGCCAGCGCGCGACCTGCAGGCGGATGCCGTGCGGACTCGGCTGGAAAGGAC
>JACPVT010000202.1 GCA_016191685.1 Rhodospirillales bacterium
GCTCTACTCCGCGGCCGGCGGCCGCTTCGATCCGTGGGCGAGCCGCCACGCCGTGCGCTACGGCGCGGCCTTCGCCCTGATGCTGACGGTGGCGCTGATTCATCCCAGGATCTGGCTGGCGATGGCCTGGCCGATCTATGTGGTGTCGCTGGCGCTGCTGGTCGCCGTCGACCTGATCGGCAAGATCGGCATGGGTGCGCAGCGCTGGCTGATGATCGGGCCGATGCAGATCCAGCCCTCGGAGATTGCCAAGGTGGCGGTGATCCTGGTGCTGGCGCGCTACTACCACGGGCTTCGCAAGGAGCAGGCCTCGCAGATCCTCTATACATTGCCGCCGCTGCTGGTCATCCTGGTGCCGGTCGCGTTGGTGATGGTCCAGCCCGATCTCGGCACGGCGATGATGGTGCTGATGGGCGGTGGCGCGCTGCTGTTCGTGGCCGGCGTGCGGCTGTGGATGTTCCTGATCGCGGCGGTGAGCGCGGTCGCCTGCCTGCCGATCGCCTGGTCGTTCATGCATGAGTACCAGCGCAAACGGGTGCTCACTTTCCTCGATCCCGACCGCGATCCCCTGGGTGCCGGCTATCACATCACCCAGTCCAAGATCGCCATCGGTTCGGGTGGCCTGTTCGGCAAGGGCTTTCTGAAAGGCACGCAGTCGTCGCTCAATTTCCTGCCGGAGAAGCAGACCGACTTCATCTTCACGACCTTCGTCGAGGAATGGGGCATGGCCGGCGCCTGCGTGCTGCTGGGCCTGTTTGCGCTGGTGCTGGTGTGGGGTTTCTCGATCGCCCTGCGCAGCCAACACCATTTCGGCCGCCTGCTGGCGCTCGGCGTCACAGCCATGCTGTTCCTATATGTCTTCATCAACACCGCCATGGTCATGGGCCTCCTGCCGGTGGTCGGCGTGCCGCTGCCGCTGGTCAGCAACGGCGGCACCGCCATGGTTTCCGTGATGTTCGCCTGCGGCCTGCTGATCGGGGTCAGTGTCTACCGCGACGCGCAATTGCCGCGCACACGGTGAAAGTACGGGCGGAAACACGGGGATTTCTTTGCCGCGGGGCTATCGACAAGGGGTATCGGCCTTGGTATAGCCGCGCCGCTTCCGGCCAAAGGGGCGCTTAGCTCAGTTGGTAGAGCAGCTGACTCTTAATCAGCGGGTCGTAGGTTCGAGCCCTACAGCGCCCACCAACCTTTCCAACGACTTGGAAGGTTGATCCCCAAGGCCGGAACGGGAACGGAGCTGGATGCCACGGCGGCGCCTCCAGCTTTTTTGTTTTCTAGAGCCTCAGTCCGACGAGATCCTCCCTGTAAAGAACTGGAAGACCGCGTGATCTGGCGCCAACATCGGCGGACCGATCCTCGAGAGGCGCCAATGCGTTGGGACATGTCGGCCAGAACGGGCAATCTGCGTGTCCTCGTCGACCTGGCCCGCAAGGCGATCGAGCTTCGTCCCGGCGACGCCAAGCATCAGGAAACGCTCGCCCAGTCTCTGCTGCTGATGGACAAGGACGAGGAGGCGGCGGCGGTCCTGACCGATGCGATCGCCAGGCTGCCGGCCGAGCCGAGGCTCCATCTCATGCTCGCGGACACCTACTACCGGCTCGGCCGTCACGATCTCTTGGAACAGGCCCTGCGCAACGTCCCTTCAATCCCCGGGTACGATCTCAAGACGGCGTTGTACCGCCTCGAAATCCTGATGAAGACCGGCACCGCGCCCGACGCCGAACGGATCGCGCATGAAGCGCTGGGGCTCGACCCGACGAGCGACGTGGCGATCGAGACCCTGGGGCGGACCGCACGGCGGAATGCCACCCCTGAGGTCATGATCCCGATATGCCAGGCGGCGATGAAGCAGCGAACCGGCCACGTCCAGGCACGCTACGAGCTGGCGGTCGCCTATGCCCATCTGGGGCGCTCGGAAGAAGCGCGGCGGCTGATCGACCTCGACCGCTTCGTGACGCTGACCAACGTGGCGGCGCCCGGGGAATACGCCGGCGCCGAGGCATTCGAAGAGGCTTTGAGCGGCGAGATCGCCCGCAATCCGACGCTGAGGCCCGATCCGATCGGCAAGGCGACGAGAGGCGGCCTGCAGACTTCGGGCGATCTTGCGTTCGGCCCCGGCGGGGCGATGGACGCCTTGATCGACCTGATACGTTCGGCCGTGGAGTCGTTCGTCGCCGCTTTGCCGGACGAATCGGACGATCCATTCGTCGCGGCGCGACCCGAGAAGGCCGGGCTCGACGCCTGGGCGGTGGTCTATCCGGGTGAAGGCTATCAGGAGAGGCACATCCACTCCGCTGGCTGGCTCAGCGGAGTCTACTACGTCAGTGCTCCGAAGATTTCAGGTAGCGATGCGCGCGCCGGTTGCCTGGCGCTCGGCACCCTGACCCTGCCGGAGGCGAGGGAGCCGCCGTGGGGCGTCCGGAACATACGGCCGGCGCCGGGCCAGCTGATCATGTTCCCGTCCTTCGTTCCGCATTCGACGATCCCGACCAAATCGCCGGGGTCCAGGATATGCGTGGCCTTCGACGTCGTTCCCCTTCGGGAAGGTCCGGCGTTGCTCGATTGAGGGCGGATCGCGGGATTGCTCAGTGGCGATGCGTGCCGCCGCCATAGCCGCGCAGCATGGCGTAGCGCGCGACCTGCTCCGGCGTGAGCACCGCGATCATGTCGAGATGATAGCGGAGGTGCGCGGCACGGAGCGCCGCCTGGGTCGCGCCGACGCTGGCGCTTGCCGTGTCGAGCGTGCCGGCCGTCACCCGCTTCTCGGCAAACAGGCGGTCGAGTGCCGCCTCGTCGGCGATCAGCCGTTCGCCGAGCGGGATCGCTTCGGCCTTCATGGCAGCGACGAGGGCTTCGGTCCGAGCGCGTTGTTCGGAGGTGAGGCCAAGCGGCCCGGCGAGCTCCAGCACATGCGTCGGCCCGGGATAGCCGTTAAGCTCCGCCGGCAAGGCGAGCCCCATGCCCCGGCCGGCGCGCAGGTCGGCAAGCTGCTCGGGCGACAGCGCTTTGACCGGGCGCTGTTCCAGGCCGGCGTAGGGTTGTGGCGGATTGTGTTGCGCCAAGGCGGACAACGGTAGTGCAACGGCGACGGCGAATAGGTTTGCGAGACGGTGCATGTCGGACTCCTTTGGCGCCACGATAGCGGCAAGAGGCAGGGTATGACCAAACGAATCGGAATCCTGACCAGCGGCGGAGATTGCGCCGGACTCAACGCCACGATCCGGGCCGTGGCCTTGCGCGCCCATCACGGTCATGGCTGGACGACGGTCGGGTTGCGCTACGGCACGCTGGGACTTCTCGAGCGGCCGGTGGAAGCCGTGACGCTCGACCCCGAACGGCTCGACGCGGCGCTGGCGCGCCAGGGCGGCACCTTCCTCGGCAGCACCAATCGCGGCGATCCCTTCGCCTTCCCCATGCCGGACGGCAGCCTGAGGGACCGCTCCGGCGAGATGCTCGAGGGGTTGAAGCTGCTCGGTCTCGATGGCCTGATCGGCGTCGGCGGTGACGGCAGCCTCGCCATCCTGCGCAAGCTGCTGGCGCCGTCGGGCATCCCGTTCGTCGGCATCCCCAAGACCATCGACAACGATGTCGGCCATACCGAACGCGCCATCGGCTATTCGACCGCCGTTGCCATCGCCACCGAGGCGCTCGACCGGCTGCAGCCCACCGGCACCAGCCACGAGCGCACTATGGTGCTGGAAGTCATGGGCCGTGACGCCGGCCACATTGCCATTGCCGCCGCCATCGCCGGCGCCGCCGATGTCGTGCTGATTCCCGAGGTGCGCTGGCGGCTGGAGCGTGTCGTCGAGCACATCGCGGGCCTGCGCGAAACCGGCCGGACGTCGGCGCTGGTCGTGGTGGCGGAAGCCGCAGGCCAATCCGACGAGGCGGCCGATCCGTCGGCCGAGGCGCCCGATCACGGGGTGGGGGAGTGGCTGGCCAAGCGATTGGCGAAGGCGACCGGCGCGGAGGCGCGCGCCACCGTGCTGGGCCATGTGCAGCGCGGCGCCATGCCGACAGCCGAAGATCGCCTGCTCGCGGCCGCGCTGGGCGTACGCGCCGTCGACCTGCTGGCGGAGGGCAAGGGCGATCACATGGTGGCGTGGTGGAACCGTCAGGTGATCGACGTGCCGCTCAAGAAAGTGGTTGGTCGCTCGCGCACCGTTGATCCCGACGGTACCCTGATCCGGACGGCGCGGGCGCTGGGCATCTGTCTCGGCGACGCGGCCTAGGTTGGGCTAGAACGGGCGAGATCGCTTCGGGAAATCCAGAAGACCTCGCCCTCGCTCTGTTCGGTGTCGAGCCACAGGAAGGGCAGGCGTGGGTAGGCGGCCTCGAGCGGCTTGCGGCCACGGCCGATCTCGCACAGCAGGTTGCCACGATCTGTCAGGTGGCGGGGCGCTTCGGCCAGGATGCGACGCACCAGGTCGAGTCCATCGTCGCCGGCGGCCAGCGCCATTCGTGGTTCGTGACGATACTCCGGCGGCAGCCTGGACATGCCGCGGGCGTCGACATAAGGCGGGTTGCTGAGGATCAGGTCGTATCGACGGTTGCCCAACGGGTCGAAAAGATCGCCGCGATGGAGCGCGATGCGATCGCCCAATCGGTGAGTGGCCACATTGCGCCGCGCGAGGGCCAGCACCCCGGCAGAAAGATCGACCGCGTCGACCCGGGCGCGCGGGAAGACCAGCGCGGCCAGGATGGCGAGGCAGCCCGAGCCGGTGCAGAGGTCGAGCACGCGGCGCACGCGGGCGGGATCGCCGATCGGCAGGCCGCCGCCCACCAGCAGGTCGCCGATGAAGGAGCGCGGGATCAGCGCCCGCCGGTCGACGTGGAAACGCACGCCGTGCATGTAGGCCGCCCCCACCAGATACGGCGCTGGCAGGCGCAGTGCCACGCGGGCCTCGATCAGGGTGAGCAACCGCGCCCGCTCGGCGGCGGTCGGCCGAAGATCGAGATACGGGTCGAGAGCGTGGATGGGCAGGCGGAGCGCCTCCAGCATCAGGAAAGCCGCTTCGTCGCGGGCGTTGGTGGTGCCGTGGCCGTAGGCGAGGCGGGCGGCCCGGAAGCGACCGACCGCGAACCTGAAGAAATCACCCAGGGTGACGAGAGAGGGATTGGTGGGGCGGGGCATGCGCGCCTAGATTATCGGATATGAATCGGCGCGCCTTCCTTTTCGCCTCGCTTGCCGCCTCGACCGCGCTTGGTGCCGCCAAAGCCGCGGCAGGCGTGAAAGTGATCTACATCGGTGGCGAAGATTGCCCGCCCTGCCATCGCTGGGCCAGCGCCTACAAGGCGAAGTGGCTCGCCTCGCCGGAATTCAGGCAGGTGACGTGGATCGAGATCGATTCGCCCAGGTTCCGCGAGGCCTATCAGGCGCGCTTCTGGCCGGGCGATCTCGAGCCCATCCTCGACCAGATCCCGCGCAAGAGTGGCGCGCCGCGCTTCCTGATCGTCCGGAACGGCCGGATCGTTTCCAATCACTTTGGCATCAGCAAGTGGGAAACCACGCTCGCCGATCTCAAGACCTTGCTGGAGTAGCCCTATGGCCGGTGCGCTCGACGGACTTGTCGTTCTCGATCTGACCACGCATCTCTCCGGTCCGTTTTGCGGCATGCAGCTGGCCGATCTCGGCGCCGACGTGCTCAAGATTGAGAGTCCGCAGGGCGACGCCATGCGCGGCGCGCCGCCCTTCGTCGAAGGCGAGTCGGCCCCCTTCATGCTGTGGAACCGCAACAAGCGCGGGGTACGGCTCGATCTCAAGGACGCGGGCGATCTGCAAGTCTTCTGGGATCTGGTCGATGGCGCAGACGTCGTGCTGGAGAATTTCAGGCCGGGTGTGATGGAGCGACTCGGCCTCGGCTGGGCGGCACTCAGCGCCCGCAACCCGCGCCTGGTGCTGGGCTCGATCTCGGGCTTCGGCCAGACTGGGCCCTACGCCAGGCGCGGCGGCTTCGACCTGATGATCCAGGCGATGTCGGGCCTGATGTCGGTGACCGGACCCAAGGACGGGCCACCCTACCGCATTCCGCTGGCCATCTCCGACGTCGGCGCCGGGCTCTATCTCACCATCGGCATCCTGGCGGCCCTGCAGGCCCGGCAGAAGACCGGGCAGGGCCAGTGGGTCGAAACCTCGCTCCTGGAGGCCACGGTGTCGCTGGGCGTCTACGAGGCCGCCAACTACTTCGCCAACGGCGTCAGACCCGAGAAGCTCGGCCAGGCCCATCGCGGCTCCTCGCCCTACCAGGTGTTCCAGACGGCCGACGGCTGGCTCACCATCGGTGGCGCGCAGCAGAACTTCTTCCGCAAGCTCTGCGCCCTGATCGGCAAGCCCGAGGTGGCCGACGATCCGCGCTTCAAGGCCAACGCCGACCGGGTGAAGAACAACGAGCTGATCGTCGGCATCCTGCAGGCCGAGATCGTGAAGCGCTCGACCGGCGACTGGATGGCGGCGCTGGAGGCCGAGGGCATTCCGGCCGGGCCGGTGCTGCATCACGACGAGGTCTTCGCCGACCCCCAGATCCTGGCGCGCGGCATGGTGGCCGAAGTGGACCATGCCCGGGCGGGCCGCCAGAAGACACTGGGGGTGCCGCTCAAGCTTTCGGCGACACCGGGCGGCGTTCGCCGCGCCGCGCCGACACTCGGCCAGCACGATGCCGAGGTCCGGGCCGAGGTTCGGGCCGAGGTTCGCGCCCAAGTTCGCGCCGAGTCCCGCGGTCGCGCCAAGCCAAGGAAGAAGCCGGCTCGGGCCTGAGCCCCCAAAACTTCTCCGGCTGGGCCTGTCTTCGGCGCGTACCGCCGACACCGACCGGCTGTTACATGCCATGCCATGCAGAAATTGTCTTCGGCCGATCGCCTTCCGACGCCGATCACGGCGGACGTCGAGGCCGCCGTGCTGGCGCTCAACAATGCCCCCGCCGTGGAATTGTCGTGGCTCGAGGGCGGTCGATTGGGCGCCTTGCTGGGCCAGTCGTTCTACGCCCGCCGCCTCGGCCATCTGGCGGCATTCCTGATCGCCTTCGATGAACGCGCTGACTACGACAGCCCCAACTATCTCTGGTTCCGCCAGCGCTATTCCCGATTCGTCTATGTCGATCGCATCGTGGTCGATCGCGCCGCGCGCCAGCAGGGCTTGGCCCGCCTGCTTTATCAGGATCTCTTTCGCCAGGCTGTTGCGGCGGGACATCAGATCGTCGGCTGCGAGGTGAATTCGGATCCGCCGAATCCGGCGTCCGATGCCTTCCATGCCGGGTTCGGGTTTGTCGAGGTCGGCCGGGCGTCCATTCACGGCGGCGTCAAGTCGGTGCGCTATCTGGCGTACCGGCTCGAACACGAGGGATCATTGCGATGAGCGGTCGCTAGTTCCAGGCTGCGCGTTGCGGGCCAAGCAGCGACGTCGGCGGCTGCGGCGCCGGCAGGGAATGCACCGGCGGCGGGCCGAGGAGCGACGTCGGTGGCTGTGACGCCGGCAGGTAACGCACCGGCGGCGGGCCGGCGTTGGTCCCGACGACGGGTGTGGTCTGCGGCGTCAGGGCCGGGCTGAGCGGCGCCGGCTGGTACGGAGTCGGCTGATACGGGGCTGGCCGATACGGCGGCGGATAATAGTCGACGGCATGCACGACTGGTTGGCGCTGGTAGGGATTTGGTGCCTCGCCATAGGACGTCGCAAGCTGGCCCAGGCAGCCTGTCGTCGCCAGCAGAAGTCCTGTCGCCGCGAGGCCTCTAACAGCTTTCACGGACGCTAGTACCGTTTCCGCTGGTAGCGGTCGGGCACGCCGTCGCCGTTCTTGTCGCGGTCGTAGCGGTTGGGGATGCCGTCGCGGTCGTAGTCGCCATAGGGGCCGCGCCGCGGCGTCGGGCTCGCCACCGGGACGTAGCGGGTCTGGGTCACCACGGGTTGTGGCGCCGAGTAGTAGTAGCTTGGCCGGCTGTAGTAGGTGGGTTGGCTGTAGTAGCTGGGCTGGCTGTAGTAGGCGGGCTGACTGTAGTAGCCGTTGCCGTAGCCGTACGACGTCGCCGGATAGCCTCCGCCCGCCGTCTCCATGCAGCCGACTGTCGCGGCCGCCAGGCACAGCGGGATCGACGTATTGGCGATCAGCGTCTTGAGGTTGCGCATCGCTGCCTCCACGGGAGGGGCCCTATCGGGACCCTCCCATGCTGACATTTACGAACGCGACAATGGTGCCACGGCGGCGCAATTGAGATTTGTTGAGGGCAAACGCGGCCGCGCACCACGGTGCACTAGCGCTGGAAGCGGTCAGGCACGCCATCGCCGTTGGCGTCGCGGTCGTAGCGATTGGGAATGCCGTCGCGGTCGTAGTCGCCGTAGGCGCCGCGCCGCGGCGTGTTGGTGTTGTAGTAGGTGCCGTTGCTGTAGTAGCCGCGATTGGCACTGTAGGACGAGTTGGGATAGCCCGAGGACTCCGCGCAGCCTGCGGTCACGGCCACGAGGCCCATCGCCATCAGCCATTTCACGTTGCGCATGACTTACCTCCATCGGATGCCCGTCGGGGAACCGGACTCCATTCAACGAGGTACGTCGGCGCCGGTGGCGTCACCGCGGCGGCAAGATGAATTTATGTAAAGCCCGCAGCGACCCTGGCGGGATCGCCCGCGGTGCTCAGAGCGCGCCCGGCGCCGGTCCGCGCGCCGCCTTGGCGTTGAGTTTCGGCGGGTGGGTCACGATCGACTTCAGCGCTGCCGTGGGTTTCCTGAGCCTGGCGATGTTGGGCAGTGGCCGCGCAAGACCCGGGATGGCCTTGAACGCCGTCTCCATGGCGTGGGCCGCGCCCAGCACCTCGCCGTCGCCGCGGAAGCGGCCGATCACCTGCAGCCCAAACGGCATCTTCCTGTGGTCGAGGCCGCAGGGCAGCGACACCGCGGGGTTGCTGGCCAGCGTCACGAAATAGACCGACGCCATCCAGTGGTAGTAGTTGCGAAGCTTCTTGCCATCCATCTCATCGATGTAGAGCTGCTTCCACGGGAAGGGCGAGAAGCCGACCGTGGGGCCCAGCACCAGGTCGTAGTCGCGGTAGAGTTCCTGGAACTTGCGGAAGATCCGTGTCTGCTCGGCGTGCGCCCAGGCGAAATCGGCGAGGCTCAGTTTGGCGCCGATCTCGTAGTTGGCGATGATGTTGGGGCCGAGCATCTTCCTATTGTTGGTGTACATGTCGTGATAGCGCGACAGGAAGCTGACGGCGCGGATCACGTCGAAGCAGCGGTCGGCCTGGCCGTAGTCGATCTCGACCTTGTCGAGGCTGCGGAACAGGGGCTTCATCGCCTTGATCTTCTCGCGCATCGTGGCGCGGATGCCCTTCTCGACCGGGGCGCCGCTGAAATCCTCGGTCCAGGCAACGCGGAGACTGCCGAGATCGACCGGCCAGGGCTCGGCGAAAGCCGCACCATCGATCGGGAAGCTGAGTGGATCGGTGTCGTGCTGGCCGATCTGCGTCGCGTAGAGCAGGCAGAGGTCGGCGACCGAGCGGCCCATCGGGCCCAGCACCGAGATCGGCGTCCAGCCCATGGCGCGGCGTTCGACCGCCACCATGCCGGGCGAGGGGCGGAAGCCCACGATGCCGCAATAGGCCGCCGGGTTGCGCAGGCTGCCGCCGGTGTCGGAGCCGGTGCAGACCGGCAGCAGATCGGTGGCGAGCGCCGCCGCCGAGCCACCCGAGGAACCGCCGGCGTTCAGCGTCGTGTTGAACGGATTGCCGGTAGCGCCCCACACCGGGTTGCGGCTGTTCGAGCCGGCGCCGAATTCCGGCACGTTGGTCTTGCCGACGATGATCGCTCCCGCGTCGCGCACGCGGCTCACCATCACGTTGTCATGGGTCGGCACGAAGTCGCGGTAGAGCGGCGAGCCGTAGGTAGTGAGCAGGTCCTTGGTTTCTTCCAGGTCTTTTATGCCGGTGGGCAGTCCATGGAGCAGCGGCAGTTCCTCGCCGCGCCGCACCGCGGTTTCGGCCGCCTTCGCCTCCTTGCGCGCCCGCGCCACGCACATGGCCGTCACAGCATTGACCGCGGGGTTTACTTCCTCGATGCGGGCGAGACAGGCCTCGAGCAATTCAACCGGCGAAATTTCCTTGGTGCCGATGCGACGACGCATCTCTACCGACGACAGCGAAACCAGCTCTTGCTTTGACATTCGTGCCTCTTGCTTGTCCTGATCCTTGATTGGCTATGGCCGATGGAGCCGAACCGGCTCCCGCGTGACAGTCCGGCGGCCGCGCTTGTACGCGGCCAGCACCGGCGCCACCGTGCGCAGGGCGGTGACGGCGTCCGGCGCGTCGAGCATCACCAGATCGGCCGGTGCGCCGACGGCGATGCCGTAGTCGGTCTTGCGCATCAGCTTTGCCGCTGCCGCCGTGGTCATGTCCCAGAGCGTACGCACTTCGTCGTCGTTGCCGCGCTGCGTCACGATGGCTTGCATGTTGACCTGGCGCAGCAGTTGTCCGTCGCCGAACGGCGTGAACGGATTGAGGATGTTGTTGGAGCCGACGGAGCAGGTGACGCCCAGTTCGGTGAGGCGGTTGAGATCGACCACATTGCGCGGCACGTTGTGGTCGGTGTGTCGGCCGCCGAGATAGAGATCGGTCGCCGTGAGAACGGTTGCCGCCACGCCGGCGTCGGCCATGCGCTTGGCGACCTTGTCCAGGTCGGGCTGGCGCATCGTGGAGAGCTTGCCGACGTGGCCCACGGCGACGCGGCCGCCCCAGCCGTATTTCTCGGTGAGATCGCAGACCAGCAGCGTGTCGAGTTCCTCGGCCGAGGCGCCGCTGTCGAGGTGCATGTCGATGTCGATGTCGAACTCACGCGCCATCTCGAAGATGCGGCGAATCTGGGCGGCGCGATCGCTGTCGTAGTTTGGTGCGGCGCCGACAACTGTCGCGCCGTTCTTCAAAGCCGCGATCATCAGCTCGTCGGTGCCGGGATTGTTCGTGAGGCCTTCCTGCGGCATGACGCAGATCTCGAGGTCGATCGCCCATTTGTACTTGTCGATCAGCGCCTTCACGCCTTCGACCCCGCGCAGGCCGACCTTCGGGTCGACCTCGGCGTGGGTGCGCATGCGCGTGGTGCCATGGCTGATGCATTTCTCGATGGTCGCCGAGGCGCGTTCGATCACATCCTCGACGGTGAAGGTGTGCTTGACCGCCGAGACGCGTTCCATCGCGAGGTGCGGATTGCGCTTGGTCGTGTGCTCGCAGCGGCCGAGGATGCAGGCCTTGTCGAGATGGATGTGGGTGTCGACGAAGCCTGAGCAGACGAGCCGGCCGCCACACTTCACGTCTTCCTTGGCGCTGCCGCCCAGCCCGGGCGCGAGGGCGGCAATCTTGCCGTCTTTGACGCCGATGTCGGTGGCCGGTTGGCCCGGCTTGGCATTGGGAAGCCGCACATCACGCAAGACGAGATCGAAATCCATCATGAATCCTGTACTCGGGACGGCACGCATGTTGCACCATGCGCCGAGGCATTAGTAGCGGAGATGGCTAGATGATCTCTCGACGGACCCTCATGATCGCAGCCGCCGTTTCAGCTCCCGCCATTGCCCGTGCACAGACGGCCTGGCCCTCCAAGCCGATCCGATGGATCGTCAACTTCCCGCCGGCAGGCGCCGCCGACATCATGTCGCGGGCGCTGGCCGAGTGGTTCGGCACCAAGCTCGGACAGCCGATCGTCGTGGAGAACAAACCCGGCGCCGGCGGCATGCTCGGTGCCGACATCGTCGCCAAGGCACGCGGCGACACGCATATCGTGATGATTTCCAGCGCCGCGTCGCACGGTATCGGGCCCGTCCTCTACAGAGACGTGCCGTACGATCCGCTGGGCGATTTCACGCATATCCATCTCGTGGGAGCGTTCCCGAGCGTGCTGGCGGTGAATGCTTCTTCGCCCGTCACCAGCGTGAAGGAACTGGTCGAACTCGCCCGCGCCAAGCCGGGCGAAGTCACCTACGGCTCGGGCGGCAACGGCACCATGAACCACCTGGTCGGCCAGTTGCTGGTGCGCGAGACGGGTGTGCAGATCACCCATATTCCATATCGCGGCTCGGCGCCGGCCATGAACGATCTGCTGGGCGGGCAGATCTCGGCGCTGATGGAAAGCCTGCCGACGGCGATCGGCTATTTCAATGCCAAGCGCATGCGGCCCCTGGCGGTCAGCGAGGACGCGAGAGCGCCGACCCTGCCGGAGACGCCGACCTTCCGCGAGGCGGGATTTCCCGGTGTGGTGGCGACCAACTGGTTCGGCTTTTCGGCGCCTGCCGGCATTCCGCCCGAGCTCGCCAAGCGCTGGGAAGTGGAAATCGCCGCGGCCCTGCAAAGCGCCGAGATCAAAGGGCATTTTGATCGCACCGGCATCCGGCCGGGAACGCTCGGCTCGGAAGGCTACACGGCGCTCGTCCGCAGCGAACTCGCGCGCTGGCGCGAAGTCATTCGCGCCGGGAATATCCGCGCGGACTGATTGCCTGCTGCTCGACTTCCGGCACAATGGAGCCGGGAGGAAACAGACATGGCTCATCCGCTTCGCGAGGCGGCGGCGATCAGCGGCGTCGGCGAGACCGCCTACACGCGCGGCACGACCAAGAGCGCGCTCGCCCTGCAGCTCGAGGCGAGCCTTGCCGCCATCGCCGATGCAGGGCTCTCGCCGCGCGACATCGACGGCGTCGTGCCCTACTTCCCGGGCGGCGGCATCGCCGAGGATTTCATCGCCAATCTCGGCCTGCCCGACCTGAGGCTCTCGCTGTTCGTGCCGATGGGTGGCGCCACCTGCGTGGCCGCCATCCAGAGTGCCGCCATGGCCGTGGCCTCGGGCGTCTGCAACCATGTGCTGATCTCGGTCGGCCGCACCGGCTATTCCGGCGCGCGCGTCTCGACTCGCTTGCAACAGTTCCCGCAGTTCGCGCTGGCCGCCGAGTTCGAGGCGCCGATCGGCATGTTCGCGCCGGCCCAGCTCTATGCCCAGGGCGCGCGCCGCCACATGGAGCTCTACGGCACGACGGCGCGGCACTTCGCCGAGATCGCCGTGGTCACGCGCCGGCATGCGATCCTGAACGGCAACGTGGTGATGAACAAGCCGCTCACCGTCGAGGAGCATCACGCCTCGCGCATGATCGCCGATCCCTTCCGCCTGTTCGACTGCAGCCTGGAAAGCGATGGCGGTGCTGCCATCATCGTCAGCCGCGCCGACCGCGCGCGCGACCTGAAGAAGCCGCTGGTCACGATCATGGGCGTAGCCGAGGGCCATCCCGAATCGCCGGCATCGATCGCGCAACGCCCCGACCTGTTGGAATTCGGCCTCGTGAAGTCGGCGCCACGCGCCTACGCGATGGCGGGCGTCGGTCCCAAGGACATCGACGTTGCCGAGATCTACGACTGCTTCACCTTCACGGTCATTCGCCAGCTCGAGATCCTGGGCTTCTGCAAGACCGGCGAGGGCGGGCCGTTCATCATGGACGGCCGCATCGGCCTCGGCGGCGATCTGCCGATCAATACCCATGGCGGGCTTTTGAGCCAGGGCCATGTCGTGGGCCTCAACCATGCGATAGAGCTCACCCGCCAGCTCCGCGGCGAGGCCGGCCGCGCCCAGGTGAAGGACGCCGAGGTCGGCCTCGTCACCGGCTATGGCGACATGGGCGACGGCTCGATCGCGATCCTGAGGAGAGCGGCATGAGCACCGCCCCCGTTGCCGCGCCCGCGCCTGAACGCCCGCTGCCCGTGCCGACGCGCGAGAGCCAGCCCTTCTGGGACGGCATGCGCGAGGGCCGCTTTCTGCTTCAGCACTGTTCAGCCTGCGGCAAGGTCCGGCATTATCCGCGGCCGGTCTGCCCGCATTGCTTCTCGTTGGAGAGCGATTTTAGGGAAGCCCCGACGGGCGGGGCGATTCATGCCTGGACGGTGTGTCATCATCCCTTCAACTTCTTCTTCAAGGCTGCCGCTCCCTACATCGTGGCGCTGGTCGACATGGACGCCGGCGTGCGCGTGAACGCGCCGTTGCGCGGTATAGCCGAAGCAGATCTCAGGATCGGCAAGCGCGTCCGGCTCGGCTTCGAGCCGGTCAACAAGGAAGTGACGCTGCCGTTCTTCGTTGGCGACTGACCTCAGGGAGTAAGAAAATGAAGCGTTCGAAGTTCATCGCATTGGCATTCGCCGCGCTCGTGTTGCCGTTTTCCGCGTCTGCTCAATCCGACTACCCCAGCAAGCCGATCACCTTCATCGTGCCCTATCCGGCGGGCGGCCTGAACGACGCGATCGTGCGTGTCATCGGCGATCGCATGAGCGCCCTGCTGGGCAAGCCGGTCCTGATCGACAACAAGGCGGGGGCGGCCACCACCGTGGCCTCCAACTTCGTCGCCAAGGCCCCGGCCGACGGCTACACGCTCTATGGCGGCGGCACCTCGCTGATCATCAATCCGACGCTGCAGGGCAACGTCCAGTACGATCCGCACAAGAGCTTCGACCTGGTGTCGCTGATCAGCTTCACGCCCTTCATCCTGCAGGTGAACGCCGACTTTCCGCCGAAGACCATGGCCGAGCTGATCGCCTACCTGAAGGCCAACCCGGGCAAGTTCAACATGGCGACCTCGGGCATCGGCGCCACCAACCACATGGCGGCGGAAATGTTCCGCGCCAAGACCGGGCTCAAGTACACCATCGTGCCCTACCGCGGCGGCGCGCAGGCCGGCCAGGACATCGCCGCCGGCAACGCCCAGATGATGTTCTCGGCCTCGCTCGAGGCGATCCCGTTCCTGCAGTCGGGCAAGACGCGCGCCATCGCGATTTCCAGCCTCAAGCGCTCGCCCAGCTTCCCCGACATTCCGACGGTGGCCGAATCGAGCGACCTCAAGGACTTCGAAGTCGTGTTCTGGCAGGGCCTGGTGGTGCCGGCCGGCACGCCCAAGCCGATCCAGGACAAGCTTCACGCCACCATCGCCAAGATCACGGCCGAACCCGAGGTGATCGAGCGCTTCAAGAAGCAAGGCGTGGAGATCCGCAGTTCGACGCCGGCCGAGTTCAAGGCCTGGTACCTGGCGGAAGAGAAGCGCTGGGTGACGCTCATCAAGGAACAGAACCTCAAGCCGGAATGACTAAAACGCCTTCCGGAGCGTGAGGTTGAAACGGCATCGCCCGGTCAGCGGGTGCTCGCCGCTTTTCAGGGCGAGCACTCCGTGATGGGCGAGGCGTGAGGGGCCGCCCCACACCACGACGTCGCCGTGGCGGAGCGCCGCCTTCTTCATCGGATCGGAGCGCCTGGGTCCGCCGAACTGGAAGGTCGCGGGCACACCCAGCGACACCGACACGATCGGATGATCGTAGCTCGCCTCGTCGCGGTCCTGGTGCGGCGACAGCCGGGCGCCGGTCTCGTAGCGGTTGATCAGGCAGGCATCGGGCACGAAGCCTTCGAAGCCCGCGGCCGTCGCCGCATCGCGTGCCAGGGAGAGAAACACAGCCGGCATCGCCGGCCACGGCTTGCCGCTTCCGGGATCCGCCGCCGTGTAGCGGTAGCTCTTGCGGTCGGTGATCCAGCCGGCCGCGCCGCAATTCGTCATCGCCACCGACATCTCGAAGCCGCCCGGCGTCACCATGCGGCGGAACGGCGCGGCTTGTGCGACGGCCTCGATTGTCGCGAGCAATTCAGCATCGACCCCGAGCGCGCGGCCGCGCAGCAGCACGGCGCCCGGCGCCAATGCCTCGATTTCGCCATCTGTGTCGAACAGGCTCTGCATCGTCGCTTGAATAGGAGGCTTTGTTTTCGAATTCCAGGCCGATAGCGGAGCGCCAGCATGCGGCCCGCGCCCTATCTTCGGGTCATCGATGATCAACCGATGGAGAAGATCATGGCAAAGACAATTCGCTATGCCGGCGGACAAAGCTCGTTGGGGCCTTTCGTGGCGGCGATCTCCGATCGCGGCCTCGCCATGCTGGAATTCGGCGACATGAACGCGGCGAGGCTTCAGGCGCTGCGGGCGCGGTTTCCCGGCGCCGAGATCGTCGAGGATCCGGAAGCCCTGCGCGGGACTCTCGATCTGGCGGCCGAGCTGGTCGACCATCCGGCGAGCGGCATCGACCTCGCCCTCGACCTGCAGGGTTCGGCCTTCGAGCTCCGGGTCTGGCACGCGCTGCGGGAAATTCCCGCCGGCACGACCGCGAGCTACGGCGAGATTGCCGCCCGGCTGGGATCGCCGCGCGAGGCCCGCGAGGTGGCCGAGGCTTGCGCCGCCAACATCCTGGCCATCGTCGTGCCCTGCCACCGGGTGGTGAAGAAGGATGGTTCGATCTCGGGCTATCGCTGGGGCTTCGCGCGCAAGCGGGCGCTGCTCGCGCGTGAACACGGGGCCGGCCTCTTGCAGAGGTCGGTCGAGGGGCCACATGAATTCGCGTCGGACTGAAAATTTGGAGAAGTGTGGATGAAGAACTGGATCGGGGCAGCGAGTGTTCTGGTTGTCGGATTGTCGGTGACAGCGGCATCAGCGCAGTCGGGCAATGCGGCGCGCGGCCAGCGCGTGTTCAACACGCAGTGCAAGGCCTGCCACACGCTGGAGAAGGACGGCGCCAGCACGGCCGGTCCCAACCTGTACGGCGTGTTCGGCCGCAAGGCCGGCGCCGGGGCCGGCTACGAATTCTCTGACGCGATGAAGAATTCCGGCATCGTCTGGGACGACGCCACGATGGCCGACTATAATCGCGACCCCAAGGGCAAGGTCCCCGGCACCAAGATGGTCTTCAACGGTGTGAAGAACGCCGGCCAGCTCGCCGATCTGGTCGCCTATCTCAAGGAGGCGACGAAGTGAAGGACGGGCAGATGAAGAGCTGGATGAGTGCGGCGGCCGCGTTGATTGTCGGATTGTCGGCGACAAGTGCATCGGCGCAGGCGGGCGATGCGGCCAAGGGCGAGCGTGTGTTCGCCACCCAGTGCAAGGCCTGCCACACGCTCCAAATGGGCGGCTCGACCGCGACCGGACCGAATCTCTACCGCCTGATGGCGCGCCGGTCGGGCACCGGAGCAGGCTATGGCTACTCCGAGGCGATGCGCCGGTTTGCCGTCGAGTGGAATGACCAGACGCTGGCCAGCTACCTCCGTGATCCCAGGGCCGACATGCCCGGAACGAAGATGGTCTTCGCTGGCGTGAAGCAGCCCGGCCAGATGGCCGATCTGATCGCCTACCTCAAGGAAGCGACCCGGTAGTCAGCGTACCATCGCGGTGACCAGAGTGTTCAGGTAGGCCTGTGCCGCTGATGGATCCGCCTTCGTTCCGTTCCATTCCAGCCAAATGGTAAAGAAGTGGTTGCGATAGGCGGTCACCAATAGCGTTGAATAGATCGGTACTTGAGTCTTGGCGGTGACTGCCAGCAGCGTGGCACAACGAAAAGCGATCCCGCCGACGAGACATTCGGCCGGGCTCTTCACGATCTTCAGTCCGTCAGCCTCCGGAGTCAGCGCCCGAATCTCGGCAAGGAGTTGCTCGAATTGTTCGGCAACGAGCGTGCTGCTGGTATCGGGTGGTATCGAGGTCAGGCCACCGTTGAAGACATTTACCCTGGCTACTCCATCAACCGGCGGCGCTACGAGGTAGGTCAAGCTGTAGCCAAATTCCGGTCTCGCTTCGCTTTGGCCATGGTCGATTGACCGCGCCAGTCGCGTATCGCCGCCGATCACGGAAGGAAATTTCAGGCCGGTTGTCGGGTGGGTGTCGGGCACCCTTGCAACCGTAGGCGCTGCCGGTTGGGCAATCGTCGACGCGGAAAAGCAAACCAACGCTAGGAGTGCTGTCATCACACGCACTATCACCACAACCATGAGGCCTCCCTACTTGGTGGACAATCTACCCGTGTACCGTGGCGCTGTCGCGCGCGCGGACATAGGCGATCGACCCCAGCGCGAGGCCGGCGGCCAGCGTGGCGAACACCCAGCGATAGGCGGTGTCGCCGGCGCCGAAGGCTTCGACGATGTAGCCGGTGCCGGCTGGCAGCACCGCGAGTCCCAGGCACTGCGCCATGTTGACGGTGGTGACGCCGCGGCCGGCGAGGCGGTCGGGAAAGAGCGCGCGGCCCTGCGCCACGATCACCGTGCCATAGGCGCAGAAGAAGCAGAAGGCCACCAGCAGCGCCACCGCCAGCCAAAGCGGCGGGTTGGCCAGCAGCGCCATGATGGTGAGCAGCACCATCGAGATCGCGGCCCCGCCGAACACCACCTTCTTGCGCGAGCGCAGCAGGCGATCCATCGGCCCGTAGGCCAGGATGCCCAGGATCTGCGCCGCACCCATGGCGAGCAGCACGTTGCCGCGCGCCACGCCGTCGAGCTTGTGCACGTCGTAGAGATAGGGGCCGCCCCAGACGCCCAGCACCGTCAGCATCGTGGCGTAGGCGAAGAAATGCATCGACAGCACCGGCCCGAGGCCGGGCGTGCGCCACACTTCCCACAGGCCGCGCAGGATCTCGGCCGGCGTTTCGTGGCGGATGTCGACGGCCGGTGCCTCCGGCGGCCGGTCGCGCACGAAGACGAGGAAGCCCACCGCCACCAGCAGCGTGACGGCCGCGAGTCCCAGGAAGCCGTGGCGCCAGCCGGCGGTGGCAGCGACCCAGGCGAGCGGCGTGGCGGCGGCCAGCGTGCCGATATTGGAGGCGGCGAACACCCAGGACAGCGCGGTTGCGAGCTTGGCCGGCTGGAACCAGCGCGAACACAGGAACACGACCGACATGAACGAGGCTGCACAGCCGATGCCGACGATGGTGCGGCCGGCGATCAGGTCGGTGGCGTCGGCGGCGCGCGCGATCCACAGTGACCCCGCCATGGCGAGCAGCGACAGCGCCGCCACGGTGCGGCGCGCGCCGAAGCGGTCGAACCACATGCCCACGGGGATCTGTACGGCAAACAGCGCGAAGAAGAAGGCGCTGCCCGCCCAGCCGAGCTGGCGCGCGGTGAGGTCGAGGTCGCGCGTAAGCTCCGGCGCGATCACGCTGTTGGAGACGCGGTAGAACTGGCTGAGGCAGGTCACCGCGATCAGCAGCAACAGGAGCGGCAGTCGGGAGGCCATGAGGCGCGTCCACTACCACGCCGGGTGCCGCCTGTCCTTCGGCGTGGACCGAACCATTGCCCCGCGCCGGCGCTGACGACCTGACCAGGCAACCGATCTTTCGTGACCGGCGTTTAATCCAGATCAAAGCGCGCTGGTTCAGTCGGCCTGATCCTCCTCCAGTACCATGGCCTGGCATGGGGCCACTGCGAGGGAAAGATGAAAGCCGCAGACATCATGACCACCTCGGTGGTCTGCATCAAACCGGACGCGACCGTCCTCGATGCCGCACGTCTGCTGCTCAGTGAGCGCATCAGCGCTCTGCCGGTGGTCGACACGGCCGGCCGTCTGCAGGGCATCGTGAGCGAAGGCGATCTCATCCATCGGGCCGAAATCGGCTCCGAGAAGCACGTCACCCGCTGGAAGGCCCTGTTCGAGGAGGGCGCCGCTCTGGCGCGCGACTACCTCAAGGCCCACGGCCGGAAAGTGTCCGACGTCATGAGCCACCCGGTCGTCCTGGCCGAGGAGGATACCGAGCTCTCGGTCGTGGCGGCGCGGATGGACCAGTTCGGCATCAAGCGCCTGCCCGTGGTGCGGGACGGCAAGGTGGTGGGGATCGTGAGCCGCGCCAACCTGCTGCAGGCGCTGATTTCGGCACCGACGGCAGGGGTGGCGCCTGCCGTCGACGATGCCGCGCTGCGCGACCAGATCCTGCAGAAGCTCGACCGTGAGCCGTGGTCGGCCTCGTTGCTGCGCAACATCATCGTGCAGGACGGCAAGGTCGAAATCTGGGGCCACGCCGATTCGATCAGCCAGTGCGAGGCCTGCGGTGTCCTCGCCGCCGGCATCCCCGGAGTGAAGGCCGTCACCAACCACATGGTAGTGACGCCGCGCGGCGTCTACACATGGTGACGACGATGTTGTGGCGGATCGCACTGTTTTTGTTGTTGCTGCCGGGCATGGCCGCAGCGGCGGATCTCGATCGTGGTCGAGCGCTCGCCGAACGCTGGTGCGGCAACTGCCACCTCGCCGATCGCGCGGCATCGGCCGGCCGGGCCGACGGATTGCCGACCCTTCCCGCGATCGCCGCCAGGCGCGAGACCACGGCGGCTTCGCTGAAAGGCGTGCTGTCGGCGCCGCACGGCCGCATGCCCGACCTCTCGCTGGGCGCGCGCGATCAGGACGACCTGATCGCCTATATCCTCAGCCTGCGGTCGAACTGACGCCTGTCACGACACCTTCGCCGCCGCCCTGGCCTGCCTGACCGCCAGGGCGAGCGAAGCGCCGAGATCGGCCAGAAGCTTGGCGCCGACCTCGTCGGTGAATTTGCCGTCGACGAACTTTGTATGCGCGACGCCGATCATGACCTCGGGCTTGTTCACCGGCCGGCCGTCGAGGAACACCATCATCTGGCGCAGGTGATACTGCGCGCGCGCCGTGCCGAGCGGGCCGCCGGCGGCGCCGAACATCGCGACCGGCTTGGCGGCGAACGGCTGCGGGGTCATGCGCGACAGCCAGTCGATGGCATTCTTCAGCACGCCCGAGATCGAATAGTTGTATTCCGGAGTGGCGAACACGATGCCGTCGGCCTCGAGCATGGCCTTGTGGGCGGCCTGCACCTTGTCGGGAAAGCCCTTGGCCTGCACGTCGGCGTCGTACAAAGGCCAATCGCCGATTTCGATCGTCGACAGCGTGACGCCGGCCGGCAGCCGTTCGGCGAAGGCGGCGAGCGCCAGGCGGTTGAAGGAGGCCTTGCGCAGGCTGCCGCAGAAGGCGGCGAGTTTGATCGGCTCGGACATTGCTCGGTATCCTTTTGGTGACTGGCACTTTGTCAGCGATGGAACAGGCGGCTACATAGGGGCCGCAAGGGATGTTGGCAAACGAGGTAAGGGGCGAGCAATCAATGATTCGATCCATTCTTGTTGCGGCAGGTGTCTTGGCCCTGGCGTCGTCCGCGGCGGCCCAGGGCATGGGCCAGAACCAGCCGCCGAACCAGTGGGTCATGAACTGCAACACCGAGCGCGGGCTCGATTGCACCGTGTCCAACATGATCGATGGCGGGCCCAACAACCTGCTCGGCACCTTCCTGATCGTGAGCTACTCGGTGGCCTACACCACGCTCTCGATCGTGGCCGATGGCGTGGGCCAGCGGGCCAGCCTTCAGGTCGACGGCAATCCCTTCGTCTCCACCAGCCTCTGCGCCGGCGGCGGGATATGTTCGTACGTGCAGGAGAAGTCGGCCGAACTGCTTCAGCAGTTGCGGACCGGCTCGCAGATCGTCGTCCAGGTCAGCCTGCAGGACGACAGCATGGCCGGCCCGTTCCAGCAAAGCCTCGCCGGCTTCGAGGCACAGTACCGCAAGGCCGTCGAGGCGCAGCAGCGCCGCCGCTGACGGCGGCCCCTCCGTCGGCCCCCAGTTCACGACGATGTGTGCGGGGGCGGCTTTCTGCCCGACGGGTTGGTTGTCATGCTGAGTGGCCCCGCGACGCTGCCGGCCCGTCCGATGGGCAGATGCTGTGTGCCGGATTCACTCGGAGGACGCCAAGCGATGAATACGATCCTGTTCCGCTCCGGCCTGGCCGGTCTTGCGGCGGTGATGCTGGCCGCGGTGCCGGCCGCCTTCGCCGAAACCCAGATGTACAGGGCGACCCTGACGGCGGCGAGCCAGGTGCCGCCCAATGCCAGCAAAGGCACGGGTGCGCTCACCGGCACCTACGACACGGCCACGAAGAAGCTCACCTGGACCGTCACCTATTCCGGCCTGAGCGGGCCGCCGACGGCGGCGCACTTCCATGGCCCGGCGGCGGCCGGTGCCAATGCTGGCGTCGTCGTGCCCCAGAAGGATGGATTGGCCAGCCCGATGAAGGGGGAGGCAACCCTGACCGACGCCCAGGCGGCCGACCTCCAGGCTGGCAAGTGGTATTTCAATATCCACACCGAGGCCAACAAGGGCGGCGAAATCCGCGGTCAGGCAATGAAGGGCATGTAAGCCGGCAGACACGGACGAGGCGGCCGTCGTCTCTCCCCGAGAGACGACCGCCCGATCCGTGCCCGATCCGTGTGAGAGGCCGCCCGTCAGGCGCTCATCGGGCGCAGCTTGTCGGCGGCCTTGAAGAAGCGACGGGCGTGATGGAGAAGCTCGCCGTCGGTCGGGTGATCCATTGCTTCGACCGCGAACAGCTTTTCCTTCAGCCAGCCGATGTGCGTCTCGATATGACGGACGAGCTCGTCCTTGGCGCCGCCCGGTCCTACCAGCAGCCACTCGTTCGTGCCGCGCAGCGCATCGACGATATGATCGAAATAGTCGCGATCGAGCTGCTGATGCCCGGCGCCGATGACGCCGGCCTTGTGGTGGACCTTGCGGAACGGGCTGTGGGCCTTGATGCGCTCGCGTTCGACGTCCTCGGCGTTGAAGCGGAAGACGTGCGCTTCCTTCGAGTCGATCCAGACGACGGCGTGACTGTGCGGCATGCGAAAATTCCCACCAATGCTTGCGACGGCGGCAACCCTGTGCCGTGTCGCCGGCCGATGCCTTGATGCAGGTCAACCGGCTATCGGTAGGATATTGACAATTTTTGATAGGAATAATATATAGACTCCTATCAGAGGAGGACTCGATGCCATACAGCGATCCGCCGCCGCCCGAGGGCTATCCCGATGTCGTCTGGCACGTCCCCAAACGCCGGCCGAGCCTCGCCCGCCGCAAGCGCGATTTCCTGCGTCATCTGCTGCGCTGGGGCTCGATGAGCGAGGCGGCGGCGCGCACCGGCGTCGACCGTCGCACCGCCCATCGCTGGCGCGCCGAGGACGAGAGGTTCGATCGCGATTGCCGCGAGCGTCTGACATGGCGGCGCCAGACGATCCTGCTCGCCGCGATGGAGCGGGTCGAAAACCCCAGGACGCGGCCGGTGCTCTATCGTGGCCGCCAGATCGGCCATATCGGGCGCGCCAACGACCGCATCGTGGCCGCGCTGATGTGGTCGGCGGAGGTGATGGGGCGCGCGAAGTGAGTTTTCAAAATGTCTCACTTCGGGAGACTCCGCGCATTCCGCCGCGCCCCGGATTTCCCCGGAACATCAGGCGCTTGGCGCCGGCACGCCGCGGCGCGGCAGCGTCGAAGTCGCTTTTTCGTTTGTCCCGCTTGGAGAGACGCTGCGGAAAGACGCCGTGGAGAGACAGGGGGGCCGCTATTTTTCGCGGCGGTAGAGGAAGCAGTTCTCGGCCTTCGGCATCTCGATGCCCTGATAGAAGCTCATCGCCGTCGGCGCCGAGAGAAGCAGCGTCGTGGTCTGCGGTCCGCCGGCCGCGGTACGCGTTTCCTCGATCAGGCGCTTGCCGATGCCCTGGCCCTGGCAGGCCTTGTCGACGGCGAGGTCGGACAGGTAGCAGCAGAAGCAGAAGTCGGTGAGCGAGCGGGCGAAGCCCACCAGCCTGCCGTCCTGGCGCGCGGTCAGGATCAGGTTGGCATGGGCCAGCATGCGCTCGACGCGGCCGCGGTCGTCGACCGGCCGGTTGAGGCCCGATTTGCGCACGATGTCGATGTACTCGTCGGCGCCAAGATAATCCTCGCGGGCGTAGATCGTGTTCATTCGCTCAACCATCTCCTGAGTGCGGTCGTCACGTCGGCCGGCCTTTCCAGCGGGGCCATATGGCCGCAGTCCTCGAGCACGACCAGCCGCGAGGTGGCGATGTCGGCAGCCATCTCCTCCGATCGGATCAGCGGCGTCGTCTGGTCCTGGCGGCCGACGATCACCACGGTCGGGACCTCGATGTCGACCAGCAGCGGCCGGCTGTCGGGCCGCTCCATGGTGGCGCGCGTCTCGCGGACGAAGCCCTCGGCGCCCACTTCCAGCGCCATGTCGAGGATGGGCTGGACGATGGCCGGATCGCCGATGTGCGACGGATGAAGGATCATGGGCAGCAGCGAGGGCTGCACGCCGTGGAAGCGTCCAATCTTGGTCTGCTCCATCAGGCCGTGGCGCCTGGCCGTCGCTTCGGCGGCGTCGGGGGTGGCCTGGGTGTCGATCAGCGCCAGGCGTTCGACCCGCGGCGCGGCGCGGCGCAGGATCTCGAAGGCGACGTAGCCGCCCATCGAGAAGCCGGCGAGGGCGAAACGGGCGGGCGCCATCGCCAGCGCCGCCTCGGCCATGGCGGCCATCGAGTCGTGATGCCACAGCTCGGGCACGACGATGTCGACAAGGTCGGAAAGGGCGTCGATCTGGGAGTGGAAGACCCGTCGTGTGGCGAGCAGGCCGGGCAGCAGAACGAGCGTGGGGCGCGCCATCACTTACACCTGGATCTGGTTGCCCAGCTCGATAGCGCGGTTTGGCGGAATGCGGAAGAAGGTCTTGGTCGCCGATGCCGAGTGCGAGAGCGAAATGAACCAGTCGCGACGGAGCTTGCCCAGGGTCGAGCGCTGCGCCGGCACCAGAGTCTCGCGGCCGAGGAAGAAACTGGTCTCCATCTCGTCGTAGGCGATGCCATGCGACCGGCAGGCCCTGAGCGCCGCCGGCACGTCGGGCTGCTCCGTGAAACCATAGCGGGCGATCACGGTGTGGAAGCCCTTGCCCAGCCGGTCGACCTCGACGCGGCTGGCGTCGGGTACGCGCGGCACATCCATGGTCTCGACCTGAAGGATGATGATGCGCTCGTGCATCACCTTGTTGTGCTTGAGGTTGTGCAGGAACGCGGCCGGCGTGTGGGTGGCGTCGGCAGTCAGGAACACGGCCGTGCCGGTGACGCGGTTCGGGGCACGCTCCATGCGCTCGAGGAACTGGCGCAGCGGCAGCGAGCCTTCGCTGAGTTCGGTCGCCACGAACCGTCGGCCGCGCCGCCAGGTGGTGATGGTGAAGTAGACGAAGGCCGCCACTGTCAGCGGCAGCCAGCCACCGTCGGGAATCTTGAGCGCATTGGCGATGAAGAAGGCGAGGTCGGGCACGGCCAGCAGGCCGAACACGCCCACGGCCAGCGGCCACGACCAGCGCCACACCAGGATCGCCACTGCCGTGGCCAGGGCGGCATCGACCAGCATGGCGCCGGTGACGGCCAGGCCATAGGCGCCGGCCAACGCGCCCGACGAACCGAAGCCCACGACCAGGGCCACGACGCCGCCCATCAGGATCCAGTTCACGCGCGGGATGTAGATCTGGCCGATCGAGGTCTCGGACGTGTAGACGATCTCCATGCGTGGCAGGTAGCCGAGCTGGATCGCCTGGCGTGTCAACGAGAACACGCCGGTGATGACCGCCTGCGAGGCGATGATGGCGGCGAGCGTGCTCAGCGCCACCAGCCCGAGGATGTAATCCTTGGGCACCAGTTCGAAGAACACCTGCGGCACGATGGTGGGATCGGCGATGATCATCGCGCCCTGGCCGAAGTAGTTGAGCAGCAGGCCCGGCATCACGAGGCTGAGCCAGGCGAACCGGATCGGCCTGCGGCCGAAATGGCCCATGTCGGCGTACAGCGCTTCGGCACCGGTGACGACCAGCACGATCGAGCCGAAGGCCCAGAAGACGCCGAGGCCCTGATCGGAGATCAGCTTGACGGCGTACAACGGATTGATCGCGTACAGCACGGCCGGATTCTTGGCGATCTGCCAGAGGCCGAGCACACCCAGCACGATGAACCACACCAGCATGACCGGACCGAACAACCGGCCGACATCGGCCGTACCGCGCGCCTGCAGGAAGAACAGCCCGATCAGGATGGCCAGCGACAGCGGCACGACGAACGGCGTGAAGGCGGGCGCGGCGGCCGAGAGGCCCTCGACAGCGCCCATGACGGAAACGGCCGGCGTAATGATGGCGTCGCCGTAGAACAGCGCCAGCCCGACGACGGCGAGTACCGTGATGGCCCGGCGCACCGTGCGCCCGTGGCCGTTCAGGCCGCGCGTCGCCAGCGTCGCCAGCGCCAGCACGCCGCCTTCGCCCTTGTTGTCGGCGCGCATGATCAGCGTGACGTACTTGATGGTGACCGTGAGTGTCACTGCCCAGAACAGGACCGACAGGACGCCCAACACGTGTTCCGGCGTCGGCGCCATGGCCGAATCGTGAAGGAAGGTTTCGCGAAGCGCATAGAGCGGGCTGGTGCCGATGTCGCCGAACACCACGCCCAGCGCACCGACCACCAGGCCCGCGGCCGCGCCACCGGGCGCGTGATGGCCGTTGCTGCCGTTGGTCGCGGGTGTCGCGGGCGGGACAGGGGGGGTGGTGTCGGCTGCGGCCATGATGTCAAACGCCGCCAAAGGTGGCGGCGGCGCGACGGTTTGCGCCTGCGCCTTCCGCCTGTCAACGCGCCAAATCGAGGATCGCTGCGACGAATGGGCTTGACTTGAAACCCGTCCAGGGGCGGCCATTGGGGAATGGCCGAGCATGTCACCGAATTCGCAGATGTCAGCAATCCGCGCCTCTACCGCGAGGACGGCTGGGCACCGCATTTCGCCCGCCTGCGCCGGGAGGATCCGGTGCACCGCCATGCCGAGAGCGCCTACGGGCCCTATTGGTCGGTGACCCGCTTCGCCGACATCATGAAGGTCGAGCTCGACCATGGGACCTATTCGTCGGCGTCGGGCCTGGGCGGCATCCAGATCGCCGACCAGCCGCAGGGCGAGGAATTGCCCAACTTCATCCGCATGGACCCGCCGCGCCACACCGCGCAGCGCCGGACCGTGGCGCCGATCGTGGCGCCCACCAACCTCGCCAACATGGAAGGCATCATCCGTCGGCGCACCGAGGCCGTGCTCGACGGCCTGCCGCGCAACGAGACCTTCGACTGGGTCGACCGCGTGTCGACCGAGCTCACCGCCATGATGTTGGCCACCCTGTTCGATTTTCCCTGGGCCGACCGGCGCAAGCTCACCCACTGGTCCGATGTCGCCATCGCCAACATCGAGGCCGAGGATGCGGTGGTGAAGAGCGACGCCGAGCGGATGGCCGAGCTGATGCAGATGGCCGAGATCATGGGCGCGCTGTGGAAGGAACGCGCCGCCCAACCGCCCAGGTTCGACCTGATCTCGATGATGGCGCACAGCGAGGCAACGCAGAACATGCCGCTGCGCGAGTTCATCGGCACCTTCGGGCTCTTGATCGTGGGCGGCAACGACACCACGCGCAATTCGATGAGCGGTGGCCTGACGGCGATGATCGACCATCCCGAAGAGGTCGCCAAGGTGCGGGCCGACGCCTCTTTGCTGCCCAGCCTCGTCTCGGAGACCATCCGCTACCAGACGCCGGTGATCCACATGCGGCGCACCGCGACCCGGGACACCGAACTCGCTGGCAAGCGGATCGCCAAGGGGGACAAGGTCGTGATGTGGTACGTCTCGGGCAACCGCGACGAGACCGCGATCGAAGAGCCGGACCGCTTCGTCGTTGGCCGCGCCAGGCCACGCCATCACCTCGCCTTCGGCGCTGGCATCCACCGCTGCGTCGGCGATCGCCTGGCCGAGATGCAGCTCAGGATCCTGTGGGAGGAGCTCCTGAAGCGCGACCTCGCGATCGAACTCGCCGGTCCGCCGGTCCGGCTCTACTCCAACTTCATCCGCGGTATTCGGGCGCTACCCGTGATCATCCGCGCCTGATCGTCTCGACGCCCGCGGCGAAGGCCTGCTGCAGCAGCCAGACGTCGCCCGCGATCGAGACGAAGTCGTAGCCCATCTTCGCGAACTGGGCGGCCTGCCGGGCGTCGACGGCGAGCCGGCCGGCCGACTTGCCGTGCTTCTTCGCCGCCGCGATCGACGCCTGCTCGGCCTGCGCGAAGTCGGGATGGTCGAAGGCGCCGGGTTCGCCCAGCGCCACCGAGAGATCGTTGTGGCCGAGCCACAGCATGTCGACGCCGGGCATCGCGGCGATCGCGTCGGCGGCCGCGGCGCCCCGTGGGTCCTCGATCTGCAGGATGATGGCGGTGCGGGCGTTCTGTTCGGCAAAGCGCGGCAGGAGCGGCTCGGCGCGCATGGCGAAGCGTTCGTGGGCGAGGCCCAGCGCCACGCCGCGGGTGCCGTCGGGCCAGTACTTGGCGGCCTCGATCACCGCCTTGGCCTGCTCGACCGACGACACGATCGGCACCATGACGCCGTCGGCGCCGGTATCGAGCGCGCGCGAGATGTGGTGGCGGGACTGCGAGGGCACGCGCACGACCAGGGGCAGGTCGGCCGCCTGCGCGTAGCGTACGACGCTGCGCACCGTGTCGAAACCGAAGCCGGTATGCTCCATGTCGAGGACGACGAACTCGGCGCCCGCCGCCTTCAGGATCTGGCCGATGCCGGGAGTGGCGAACTCGAACAGAAAGGTGCCGATTTTGGTCTCGGGCGTGCCTACCAGGGCGCGCAGGTTCGGTGTCGGCATGATCTGTTCCCCCAGGATTCTCGTGGCGATTTCTCGTTGCGGTCCGCACCATAGGCGGCGTTTGCGTGGCGGCTCAACCGGAACCGCTGCGTTGACCGCCCGGCCGGCACGGCCGCTAATCGACCGTCATGACTCCGGCGCTGCTCTACGGCCTCGTCATTCTGTCGGCGATCGCCAATGCGATCTGGAATGCGCTGGTGAAATCGGCCGGCGACCGCGTCCTTACCATGGTGGCGATCCGGACGGTCGGCCTTGTGCTGGGCCTCGCGGCCCTGCCGTTCGTCGACTGGCCGGCACCCGAAAGCTGGAAGTGGCTGGCGCTCACCAGCTGCGTGATGTTCGTCTACTACGCGCTCCTGATTCGCTCCTACGGCGCGGGCGACATGAGCGTCGTCTACCCGCTGGCGCGCGGCATCGCGCCGGTGCTGATGACGATTGCCGCTTTCCTCGCCATCGGCGAGGCGTTGAGCATCGGCCAGATGGCGGCGGTCGGGCTGATCTCGCTCGGCATCATGGCGCTGTCGCTCGGCGCGGGCGCAAGCCGGCAGGCGGTTGGCTTTGCACTGGCGACCGGCGTGTCGGTGGCGACCTACAGCTTCTTCGGCGGCCTGGGTGTGCGGGCGGCCGGCACGGTGCTGGGCTTCCAGGCGTGCCTCGAAATTGTGACGGGCCTCGGCATGGTCGGTTACGCCCTAGTGACCAGCCGGGCCCGGCTCCCGGCCTACCTCCGTCGTCACGGTGCGGTCGGCCTGCTGGCGGGCGCCATTTCAGTGCTGGGTTTCCTTGCCTTTCTGCTCGCCGCCCGGAGCCTGCCGCTCGGTCCCGTGGTGGCGCTGCGCGAAACCAGCGTGATCTTTGGTGCCGTGCTCGGCACCCTCGTGCTCAGGGAGGGCTTTGGACTTCGCCGCATCGCGGCTTCGGTGCTGGTGGTGGTCGGGATTGCGCTTCTCGCCCTGCTGCGATGAGATAAGCTCGTCCCCATTCGAACCGTCTTTGGAGGAAACCATGAAGCTCTACTACATGCCCGGCGCCTGCTCGCTCGGTATCCACGTCATTCTCGAGGAGATCGGCAAGCCCTACGACGTCCAGAAGATCGACGGCGCGAAGCAGGAGCAGTACGGCCCCGATTTCGTGAAGCTCAATCCCAAGTCCAAGGTGCCGACTCTGGTGCGCGACGATGGCGCGGTGCTGACCGAGTTCCCGGCCATCGCCACCTGGCTCGCGCGCAAGAATCCGGAGAAGGCGCTGCTGCCGACCGATGCCGACGGCGAGGCGCGCGCGCTCGAAGCGATGGACTACGCCGTCTCGACCATGCACATGCAGGGCTTCTCGCGCATGTTCCGGCCGGCCAACTACGCGCCCACCGAAGCCGACCACGACAAGGTGAAGGCGCGCGGCAAGGAGATCATGGAGAAGGGCCTCGATCTCATGAACAAGTCGCTCGAGGGCAAGGAGTACCTCGCCGGCAAGTTCTCGGTCGCCGATGCCGCGCTCTTCTATGTCTCGTTCTGGGCGTCCGGCCGCATGAAGATGCCGCTGCCCAAGAACGTCGCCGCCCACTACGAGCGCATGAAGGCGCGCCCGGCCGTGAAGCGCGTGCTCGAGCAGGAAGGCCTTACCGCCGCAGCCTGAGCGTGCTGCCTGCCGCGCTCGAGTCCCGTCTTCGCCTGCCGCTGATCGCGGCCCCGATGTTTCTCGTATCGGGGCCGGCGCTGGTGAAGGCCGCCTGCCGCAGCGGCGTGGTCGGCTCGTTTCCGACCGCCAACTGCCGCACGGTCGAGGAACTCGACGGCTGGCTCGCCGACATGTCCGACGACCTCGCGCGCGCCGCCGACGAGACCGGCCGCGCCCCGGCGCCGCTCTGTCCCAACCTGATCGTGCACCGCTCCAATCCGCGCGTGCCCGACGATCTGGCCGCCGTGTTGCGCGCCAAGGTCGAGCTGGTGATCACCTCCGTCGGGTCGCCCGAACCGGTCCTGAAGCCACTCAAGGATTCAGGGTGCCTCGTCTTCGCCGACGTGGCTTCGGTGCGTCATGCGGAAAAGGCCGTCGCGGCTGGCGTCGATGGGCTGGTGCTGCTGACGGCCGGCGCCGGCGGACAGACCGGCTGGGCCAATCCCTTTGCCTTCGTCCGTGCGGTGCGGGCGTTCTGGGATGGCATCGTCGTGATGGCGGGTGGCATGGCCGACGGCCACGCGATTGCGGCCGCCCAGACACTGGGCTGCGATCTCGCCTACATGGGCACCAAGTTCATCGCCACCCGCGAGAGCCTGGCCAAGGACGCCTACAAGCGGATGCTGGTGCAGAGCCGGCTCGATGACGTGCTGCTGACGCGGGCCTTCACCGGCCTGGAAACCAACATGCTCCGGCCTTCGATCGCCGCGGCCGGTCTCGACCCCGACAATCTGCCGGTGCGGGGCGCCATCGACATCGCCAAGGACATCAACGCGGCCGAGCGCGACAAACGGGACGCCGAGGGGCCCGACGCCAAGCGCTGGAAGGACATCTGGAGCGCCGGCCACGCGGTGTCGGGCGTCGGCGACGTGCCGTCGGTCGCCGAGCTGGTCGAGCGGACCGAAGCCGAATACCGTGCGGCGTGCCGAGGAACTGGAAGTCAGGGCGCCTGAACGCCGCGCCGCCGCTGCGCCGTCGCGGCCAGTAGAACGACGGCGACCAGCAGCGCCATGATGCCGAGACCCGGGAACACGATCCGCGCGGCGAAGATTTCCAGCAGGGCACCGACCATGACCGGGCCCGCGACCTTGCCCAGATTGCGCAGCGCACCGTAGACGCCGAGCCCCATGCCGATATGGCTCGACGCGATCCGGCTGCCGATCAGGGCGACCGTCGAGGGGAAGGTGAGGCCCTGGCCGATGCCGACCATGACGGCCAGCGCCAGCAGCAGGCCGGCATTGGGCGCCGACGGCAGCGCCACCAATGCCGCTCCGATGGCGAACAGGCCGAGGGCGATGGTGGGCGCATAGCCGCGGCGGTCGCCGAGCCGTCCGCCGAAGGGCCGGATCAGGAGGTGGGTCGCCTCCTGGAGGGTGAAGAACAGGCCCGCGGCCCACACGCCGTAGCCCGCGTCGAGCGCGAAGATCGGCAGGAACGCCTTCAGCGAATAGATCGAGCCGTAGATCGCGAATTCCAGCACGCCGACGAACCACAGCTCGGTGCGGCTGGCCGCATGTCGCACGCCGGCCATCAGGTCGCGCCACAGGCCGGGCCGCGCGGCGGGCTCGATCCGCGAGTCGTCGAAGGGCACGAACAACGCCGGCACGAAGGCGGCACAGCTCAGCAGGCCGACGACGGTAAAGACCGTCTGCGGCGAGCTCACTGCCAGCAGGACCCCGGCGGTGGCCGGTGCGATCAGGTGGCCGCTGCCGCGCGCCATTTCGAACAACCCGAGCCGGGCGCCACGGTTGGCTGGCGTCATCTCGGTGATCAGCGCCAGCGTGACCGGTCCGAAGATCGCCGTCGCCGTGCCGTGGAAGACGCGCAGCCAGAAAAGCTGGTCCGGCGTCTGGACGAAGCGGTAGAGGAACGGGAACCCGGCAAACAGCAGCAACGCGGCAAAGAAGAACACGCGCCGTCCCCAGCGGTCGGACAAGGCCCCGATCAGCGGCTTCAGCGCCGTGCCCGTCAGCGTCGACACGCCGACGATCGTGCCGATCATCAGCTTGTTGGCGCCGAGGCTTGCGGCGAAGATCGGCAGCAGCGGGCTCTTCGCCATCTGGTACGCCGCGCGCACGATCAGATCGGTGGCGAAGACCGCCCAGAAGCCTGCCGGTTGTCGCGTCACGTCCGCCGCGCCCTATGCCGCGGCGACGTGTCCGATGCGGGCCTTGGCCAGCGCGGCGTTCAACGGCGCGATCTCGCCCTTCACCAGCGCCTCGAACCTGTCGACTTCGCTGTCGACCTTGTCCATGACCTCGCGCGACACCGCCCTGGTCTGGCTCGTGGGTGCGGCATCGGCAGTCGTCGTCATGGCGATCATATCGAACAGCGTATCGTTGAGGCCGGCCGGGTTGCGCAGCACGTCGCGCACCGACTTGCGCTGCGGGTCGACCATCACGCGCTCGATGTCCGACAGCTTCTGGCCGATGGCCGCTGCCCGGTTGCGCAACGCGCGCTCCGACTTGGGCATCCGGTCGGCGACCTCGCCGAGCTGGCGCTTCATCTTGCGCAGCCGGTTGAGCGCCTGCTTCAGCTTCGATAGCGACGCCACCAGCTCCTTATGCAGCGCGAACTGCGCGGCGTAGTCGGCCGTCGTCGTGGCCAGGCGCGGGTCCTTGACCACAGTGAAGCTCGCCGACTGGGCCTTGGCGCCTATCGCGAGATCGACGCCATAGGTGCCGGGAATGACGGTCGGACCGGGCGGGTTCTCGGGATCGGGCGCCAGCGGCTTGGGCCGCGGCGGCGCCAGGTCGTAATCGAGTTTGGCCGGGCCGGGATACTTCATGTCCCAGACGAAGCGGTTCAGCCCGGCTTTCGTCCCCGGCTTTCGCGCCGGGGGCGCGTCCTTGGCATCGCTTGCGTACGACACGATCTTGCGGCCGGACGAGTCGCGGAAGGTGAGCGTCACCGCTTCCTTGGCGTCTTCGGCCAGCCAGTAGTAGACGATCGCGCCGTTCGGCGGATTCTCGCCGACGTCGAGGTGCTCGCGCACCCGCGTGCCGTCGGGCCTTTCGACCATGACCGTGCTGCCGTCGATGCCGAAGGCGGGGCCGTAGGCGATGCCGCCGCGCACGTTGGCGCCGGCGCTCCAGTGGAGCTTGGTGCGGATTGCCGTGCGCGGCGCGAACAGGCGCGTCGACTTGCGCCCCGCCGATTTCGCCAGGCCGCGCAGTGCCGTCACGTCGTCGAGGATCCAGAACGAGCGGCCGTGCGTGGCCGCGACGAGGTCGGCGTCCTTGAGCTTGAGATCGTAGACCGGCACGATCGGAAAGCCGCCGCCCATGCGCATCCAGTGCTCGCCGTCGTCGAGGCTGAAGAAGACGCCGGTCTCGGTGCCGATGTAGAGCAGGCCCTTGGCGAGCGGATCGGCGCGGACGACGCGCGTGATCTCGTTCGACGGCAGGTTGCCCTTGATCGATTTCCAGCTCTTGCCGCCGTCGCTGCTCTTGAAGATGTGGGGCCTGTAGTCCGCGAGCTTGTAGCGCGTGGCCGCGACGTAGATCGTATCGGCATCTTGCGCCGAGATTTCGACGCAGCCGACATAGGCCAGCTCCGGCATGGCCCTGGGCGTGACGTTCTTCCAGCTCTTGCCGCCGTCGCGCGTGACGTGGACCAGACCGTCGTCGGTCGAGGCCCAGATCTCGCCCGCGCGATGCGGCGATTCCACGACGCAGGCGCAGGTCGCATGGACCTCAGCCCCGGCGCTTTCGCGGGTGATGTCGCCGCCGGAATGGCCCTGGCGCGCGCGATCGTTGAGGCTGAGGTCGGGCGAGATCTTCTCCCAGTCCATGCCCTCGTTGCGGGTGCGGAACACGCAGTTGCCGCCGACATAGAGCGTGCCGGCATCGTGCGGCGAAAACACGATCGGGAAGGTCCAGGCGAAGCGGTACTTGAGGTCCTTGGGCGAGATGCCGGTCGATTCTTCGGGCCAGACATTGACCAGCTGGATCTGCCGCGTGCGATGGTCGTAGCGCTGCAACGCGCCGGCGCCACCGGGGCTCGAACCTACGGCGCCGACATAGACGACGTTGTGGTCCCTCGGGTTGACGGCAATGAAACCCGACTCGCCGGTGCCGGGATAGGAGCAGTCGGCGAGCGTGATGACACCCCATTCCGAGGCACTCGGCACCGAGATCGAGGTGTTGTCCTGCTGCGTGCCGTAGACGCGGTAGGGATACTGGTTGTCTATGTCGAGGCGATAGAACTGCGCGGTCTTCTGGTTGTAGATCGTCGACCACGAGGCGCCGCCATTGAACGACACGTGGGCGCCACCGTCGTTGCCCTCGATCATGCGCGTGCTGTCGTTGGGGTCGATCCAGAGATCGTGGTTGTCGCCATGACGGGTCGTGACCTCGCTGAAGCTCGCGCCGCCGTCGGTCGATTTCCACATCTGCAGGTTGGTGACGTAGACCGTGTCGGCATGGCCGGTGTCGGCGAAGACGTGCGTGTAGTACCAGGGCCGGTGCATCAGGTCGCGGTTGGGCGACACCATCGTCCAGCGCGCGCCATAGTCGTCGGAGCGGTAGAGGCCGGTCTTGTCACCCTCGGCTTCGACCAGGGCCCAGACGCGGCCGGCGCGGACGGGAGAGACCGAGACGCCGATCTTGCCCAACATGCCGTCGGGCAGGCCAGGCTTGCGCGAGATCTCCTCCCAGGTGTCGCCGCCGTCGGTGCTGCGGAACAGTCCGCTGCCCGGGCCGCCGCTCGATATGTTCCAGAAGTTGCGCCGCGCCTCCCACATCGAAGCGAACAGGATCCGCGGATTGGCGCGGTCCATCGAAAGATCGATCGCACCCGCCACGTCGCTGCGATGCAGGATCTTTTCCCAGCTCTTGCCGCCGTCCTTCGAGCGATAGACGCCGCGCTCCGAATTCGGGCCGAAGACGTCACCCAAGGCGGCGACATAGACGAGATCGGGATTGGTCGGATGGATGCAGATGCGGCCGATGAACTTGCTGTTCCTGAGGCCGATGTTGCTCCAGGTGCGACCGGCATCGGTCGACTTGTACAGGCCGTCGCCATAGGAGACGTCGAGGCGGATCGCCGTCTCGCCGGTGCCGGCGTAGATCACATTGGGATCGGAGGCGGCCACCGCGATCGAGCCGACGGCGGCGGTACCCATCATGCCGTCGGAGACGCATCGCCAGAACACACCCCCATCTTCGGTCTTCCAGATGCCGCCGGCGCAGGCACCGAAATAGAACACCATCCTGTTCACGGGATCGCCTGAGACGGCGACGACGCGGCCGCCGCGCGACGGACCGATGCAGCGCCACTTCAACGAGTCGAGCCCCGACAGGGCGGGGGCAGGCGTGTTCTTGGGCATGAGGGGGCGCCGATCTCCAAAATGTAAACCGGCGCGGACGGTAGGTCAGGTTCGTACGACGAAGCAACCGCTTCGCCGCGGGGCAATGTTCAGTGCAGCTGGTAGAGCCCGCTGGCGAATCTGAATTCGGCCGGCTTGATCAGAGCGGCACTGGCCACCCGGACCTTGTGCAGCCTGGCGTCGAGGTTGCGCTCCCAGTAGTCGAGGAATTTGGTGAGGGCTGGAAAACGGGGGGCGAGATCCAGGTGCTGCCAGACCAGGCTCTGCAAGACATGCTGATGGTCGGGCATCCAGTAGAGGATTTCGGCGGTCGTGATCCGGTAATCGTTGAGCTGCACAACAAAACTGCGGTCCATTGAGCACTCCTTGACACTACGCAGGTAAAGGAATAGTCACTCCGCCTTCTCAAAAAATCAATATTCTGATTGTAAATCAAATAGTTAGCAGCACTCTCCCGGGATTGCTGCTAGTGCGAAGCGACTTGGGGCGCTCGCCTTGACTCATTTCACCAACAACCCTACATGCAGCACGCCATTGGCACTCACCACTGGAGAGTGCTGACAGCCAGGCGAAACCGGGCGCGCTATGGTTTCTCAACGAGAAGCGGTAAACCTACGTGCCCTATTATCCGGCGCTGGCGCTGCTGTGCTTCGGCACAGCCGCC
>JACPVT010000181.1 GCA_016191685.1 Rhodospirillales bacterium
ATCGCCATGCTGAAGTACGGCATTCCGGATCTACGCAGCTTCTTCGAGTCCGACCTTAGGTGGCTCCGCCACTATGGCTTCTCGGCGCTCGAGATGCCCTCGCTCACCGGAGGGCTCGGCCGATGAAATTCACGCTCAGCTGGCTCAAGGAGCATCTCGACACAACGGCCACGTTGGCCGAAGTGCGCGACCACCTCACCATGCTCGGCCTCGAAGTCGAGGGCATCGCCAATCCTGCTGAAGCGCTGAAAGGCTTCGTGGTCGGCTACGTCGTCGAGGCGATCCAGCATCCCAACGCCGATCGGCTGCGCGTCTGCAAGGTCGACACCGGCGTCGGCATCGTCCAGGTCGTGTGCGGCGCGCCCAACGCGCGTACCGGCATGAAGGGAATCTTTGCGCCCGCCGGCAGCTACATTCCCGGCACCGACATGACCTTGAAGGCGAGCAAGATCCGTGGCGAGGAGTCGAACGGCATGCTCTGCTCCTCACGCGAGCTGCAGCTGGGCGACGACCATAGCGGCATCATCGACCTGCCGGCCGACGCCACGGCCGGCCAGCCGGCAGCCGAGGCGCTCGGCCTCGACGACGCGGTGATCGAGATCAAGGTGACGCCCAACCGCGGCGATTGCCTCGGTGTGCACGGCATCGCGCGCGACCTCGCGGCCGCCGGCCTCGGCACCCTGAAGCCGCCCAAGACCGATACGATCAAGGGCAGCTACCAGAGCCCGATCAAGTGGACGCACGGCTACGAAGCCAAGCCCGACAGCCCCTGCCCGATCGTGGTCGGCCGGCATTTCCGCGGCATCAAGAACGGCCCTTCGCCCGACTGGCTGCAGCGCCGGCTGAAGGCGATCGGCCTGCGCCCGATCTCGATCCTGGTCGATATCACCAATCTCGTGACCTTCGATCTCAATCGGCCGCTGCATGTGTTCGACGCCAAGAAGCTCAGCGGCGATCTCGTCATGCGCCAGGCGCGCGAGGGCGAGCAGATCCTGGCGCTCGACGGCAAGACCTATGCGCTCGATCCCTCGATTTCCGTCATCGCCGATTCAAGGGGCGTGCATGGCATCGGCGGCATCATGGGCGGCGAGGATACCGGCGTGCGCGACGACACCACCGAGGTATTCCTGGAGGCCGCCTACTTCCAGCCGATCGGCATCGCGGCCTCGGGCCGCAAGCTCGGTATTCTCTCCGACGCACGCTATCGCAACGAGCGCGGCATCGATCCCGAATCCTGTGTGTGGGGCGCCGAGGTGGCGACCCGCCTGATCCTAGAATTGTGTGGCGGCGAGGCGAGCGAGATCGGCTCGAGCGGCGTCATGCCGGTCTGGCAGCGCGCCTTCGACCTGCGCAAGGACCGCGTGAAGAATCTGACCGGTATCGATGTGCCCGCCGCCGACACCACGGCGATCCTGGACAAGCTGGGCTTCACAGTCAGCGGCAACGGACCGTGGACAGCTGCCGTCCCGTCCTGGCGTCCCGACATCGTGGGCGAGGCTGACCTCGTGGAGGAAGTGACCCGCGTGTTCGGCTTCGACAATATCCCGACCACCTCGCTACCCCAGCTTTCGCCGACCTCGAAGCCGGTGCGCGACCCGATGCAGCGCCGCGTACCGCAGGCCCGTCGGGCGCTGGCCGCACGTGGCATGAACGAGGTCGTCACCTGGTCGTTCCTGCCGTCCAAGAAGGCGGAGCGCTTCGGTGGTGGCCAGGCCGACCTGCGGCTCCTCAATTCGATCGACGCCACACTCGACACGATGCGGCCGTCGGTGCTGCCCAACCTGATCGAGGCAGCGACGCGCAACGAGGCGCGGGGCCTCAGTGACCCAGCGCTGTTCGAGGTCGGGCCCCAGTACAAGGACGCGACACCCGCCGGTCAGCGTACCGTGGCGGCCGGCATACGCCACAATATGGCCGTGCCGCGCAACTGGGCGGGCCCCACCCGACCGGTCGATGCCTTTGACGCCAAGGCCGATGCGCTGGCCGTGCTGGCCGGCATCGGTGCGCCGGTCGAGAACATGAGTGCGCAGGCGGGTGCACCCGACTGGTATCACCCCGGGCGTTCCGGGACGATCAAGCTCGGCGACCGCGTGATGGCGTATTTCGGCGAATTGCATCCCGAGATCGCCGCCGCCGCCGACCTCAAGACCGTCGCGGCCTTCGAGGTGTTCCTCGACGCCCCGCCGCTGCCCAAGGCCAGGGCCACCAAGGCGCGGGCGAAGCTCGTGCTCTCGGCCTTCCAGCCGGTCGAGCGAGACTTTGCCTTCCTCGTCGATGCCACAATCGAGGCCGAGAAGATCGTTCGTGCTGCACGCAACGCCGACAAGGCACTGATCTCGGGCGTGCGGGTTTTCGATCTCTACGCCGGCAAGGGCGTCCCCGACGGCAAGAAATCGATCGCTATCGCCGTCATCCTGCAGCCGGTCGAGCGCACGATGACCGACGCGGAGATCGAGGCGGCGTCGGGCAAGATCGTCGCGGCCGTCGTTAAAGCAACCGGCGCCGTGTTGCGTGGTTAGAGTGAAATGACCGACCTGTCGTTGATCCGAAACTTCTCGATCATCGCCCATATCGACCACGGCAAGAGCACCCTGGCCGACCGACTGCTGATGCGCTGCGGGGCCGTGACGGAGCGCGAGTTCCACGACCAGATGCTCGATTCCATGGATATCGAGCGCGAGCGCGGCATCACCATCAAGGCCCAGACCGTGCGGCTTAACTACACTGCGCAGGACGGCAAGACCTACGTGCTCAATCTCATGGATACGCCGGGCCATGTCGACTTCGCCTACGAGGTCAGCCGCTCACTGGCAGCATGCGAGGGATCGCTGCTGGTAGTCGACGCCAGCCAGGGTGTCGAGGCCCAGACGCTGGCCAACGCCTACCATGCGATCGACGCCAACCACGAGATCATCCCGGTCCTGAACAAGGTCGACCTGCCGTCCGCCGATCCCGAGCGGGTGTGCAAGGAGATCGAAGACGTGATCGGCATCGACACGTCCGAGGCCGCGCACGTTTCGGCCAAGACCGGCCTCGGCATCGATGAACTCCTGGAACTGATGGTGAAGCGCCTGCCGGCGCCGACCGGAGATAGCAATGCGCCCTTGAAGGCGCTGCTGGTCGACAGTTGGTACGACCCATACCTCGGCGTCGTCACTCTCGTGCGAGTCAAGGACGGCGTGCTGAAGAAAGGCATGCGCATTCGCATGATGGCGGCGGCGGCGGCCTACGATCTCGACAGAGTCGGCATCTTCTCGCCCAAGGCCACCGACGTGGCCGAGCTGGGGCCGGGCGAGATCGGCTTCATCATCGCCGGCATCAAGACCATCGCCGACTGCAAGGTGGGTGACACGATCACCGACGACCGCAAGCCCGCGACAGAGATGCTGGCCGGTTTCAAGCCCAGCGTCCCGGTGGTGTTCTGCGGTCTCTTCCCCGCCGATGCCGCGGAGTTCGAGACGCTACGCGAGTCGCTCTCCAAGCTTCGCCTCAACGACTCGTCCTTCCATTTCGAGGCCGAGACCAGCGCGGCGCTGGGCTTCGGCTTCCGCTGCGGCTTTCTCGGCCTCCTGCATCTGGAAATCGTGCAGGAGCGTCTGGAACGCGAGTTCAACCTCGACCTCGTCACCACCGCCCCTTCCGTTGTTTACAAGGTCAAGATGACCGATGGTACGGAGATGGAGCTGCACAATCCGGCCGACTATCCCGACCCCATGCATATCGAGACCATGCAGGAGCCGTGGATCAAGGCCACGATCATCACCCCGGACGAGCATCTCGGTTCGGTGCTGACGCTCTGCCAGGACCGGCGCGGCCAGCAGATCGAGCTCACCTACGCCGGCACACGCGCCATGGCGATTTACCGGCTGCCGTTGAACGAGGTGGTGTTCGACTTCTACGACCGGCTGAAGTCGGTGACCCGCGGCTATGCTAGCTTCGACTACGAGATGGACGGCTACGAGGAGAGCGATCTGGTGAAGCTCTCCATCCTGGTGAATGCCGAGCCGGTCGATGCGCTGTCGATGATCGTGCACAAGAACGCGGCCGAGAGCCGCGGCCGCGCGCTCTGCGAGCGGCTAAAAGATCTGATCCCGCGCCAGCTGTTCAAGATCGCCATCCAGGCGGCGATCGGCGGCCGCGTGGTCGCGCGCGAGACCATCAGCCCGATGCGCAAGGACGTGCTGGCCAAGTGCTACGGCGGCGACATCAGCCGCAAGAAGAAGCTTCTGGAGAAGCAGAAGAAGGGCAAGAAGCGGATGCGGCAGATCGGCGAGGTCGAAATCCCGCAGTCGGCCTTCATCGCCGCTCTGAAGATGGATAGCCGCTAGAGGGCCTCAGAGGCCGCGGTTACGCCGCCGCCGGGGCGGTCGCGAGCCGAGCACGAAGCCTCCTGGGGGGCCGTCGCCGACGCGCCCGCCCAGCCACAAAAAGACGGTGCCGAGGACAAGGAAGGCCGGCAAAGCCGGGATCATCAGGACCGGCTGCACCAGCCAGTTCCACAACGATACCGACAGGTGGCGCTGAATCGCGGCCTGGGCATCGCCCAGCGAACGGACGTCGAGGTGCGACCAGAGATCCCCCAGACCCAGCAGGTGGAATGTTCCATCCGTCCACCAGACCAGGCAATCATGCACGACCGCCGCCACAGCCATGGCCAGCAGCAACCACCCCAATACGCGAAACACCACCATCGATCCCCCAAATGGCGGCCGGCACCCTAGCCAAGACGGCGGACCAGGGGAAGATGCCGTTGCCCGCGCCGACCGCCGCGCTATAAGAGCGGCCGACCGCGCTCCGCGGACAGGTGGCCGAGTGGTTTAAGGCACACGCTTGGAAAGCGTGCGTGGTGTAACAGCCACCGCGGGTTCGAATCCCGCCCTGTCCGCCAGCGCCGGCTTCCAGATCCGCCCGGGAGGAACGAGTGACTGATGTGCTCGACGACTATCTCGTGGATCCCAAGGTATCCCTCCTGGACAAGGTACGGATACAGGCCCAGGTCCTGGTGCCGGTGCTGCGCGCTTTGCGGGCCGAGCTGGGAAAGGATAAGGCCGACGCCATCGTGAAGCAGGCCTTGCGCGACTGGTCGCAGCAGCTGTTCACCTCGATCGGCGACGGCATCGAGGGCAGTCCGCGACGCAAGTGGGCGACCATCCAAAGCATCTGGGGCGAGGTTTCCGGCCGCGAGGTCGAGGTCGAAACCCGGCGCCAGGACAAGGAAGCGCTGGACATGGACGTGACGCACTGCCGTTTCGCCGACTTCTTCCGTGCGCTGGGCGAACCCGACCTGGGGGCGCTGCTGATCTGCGAGACCGATTTCGACATCGCAGCGGTGGGCGACGGCGAGGTCAGCCTCGAGCGCGCCCAGACGATCATGCGGGGCGCACCGAGCTGCACCTTCCGCTACAAGTTTGCGCCGCGGTGATGGCGTTGGCCGCCGCCTATGCCGATGACGCAAGTCAGGCAAGTGGCCGGAAATCCGGGACGCGGACACCGAGCAGATCGTAGGCCGCCTGCAGGCTGCGAACGACCGCGGGCTCGTCGCCCTGGACCGCCTGATGCAGGCCGTACATGCGGATCATGCCGAACACGGTGTCCTGCGGCGCCACCAGCACGCGCTTGGTGCCCTTCATCACGCGCGGAACCTCGCCGAGCGACCGCCAATAAGCGAGATCGACGTCGATCTGCTCGACGTCGCTGAAGTCGGCGATGGCCGGGCATGCGCCGTGCGTCTCCACGAAACTGCGTGCCGCGGCAAACACGCCATCGACCGTCTCGCGCGTCAGGGTGCGCCCGTAGTTCACGAGAAGGACGTTGTTGCCCCGATCGAAGAGAAACTTGAACGTCATGTCGCTTTATACCACGGCCGGACGTGATGCGGCTCAAAGGGCTCGTTCCCTGTCGTTCTCCAGAAACTTCCCGTTATTTTCCCACCAGCGAAACGGCAAGAGTGACGCGTCGGCGACGATCTGACCACAATGCAACATCAAGGGAGCGGACCATGCCGATCGCCACCAAATACCTGTTCATCGTCAGCATGGATGTGACGAAGGAAAAGGAAGCGCTGTTCAACGAGGTCTACGACACCGAGCATGTGCCCCTGCTGCTGAAGGTGCCGGGCGTCAGGGCGGTCACGCGCTGGAAGACCGAGCCTGCCGCCTTCAACCTCGCCGGCGAGCGCAAGCTGCTCGATGGCGGCAGGGAACCCAACTATGTGGCGATCTACGAACTCGATAGCCCCGACGTGCTGCTGAGCAAGGAGTGGGCGGCAGCTGCCGAGAAAGGGCGCTGGCCGGGCGAAGTGCGCCCCTTCACCTCGAACCGCCGGCACATCGTCCGCAAGATGATCTGAGCCGGATCATGCAGATCGGCTTCAACCTGCCGAACTCCGGCCCGCTCTCGGCCGTCGACTCCATGACCAGGATCGCCGTCGAAGGCGAGGCGATGGGCTTCGACTACCTCACCATGACCGATCATGTCGTGCTGCCGGACACCAAGGTGCCCGGCTATCCCTATTCCGAAAGCGGCGAATTCTATGAGGACGCCCCCACCGAACGGCACGAGCAACTGCTTGCCATGGCCTATGTCGCGGCCAGGACCAAGCGCATCCGTCTGGTCGCGGCGGTACTGGTGGTACCGCACCGTCCCGCCGTACTGGCCGCCAAGATGCTGGCCACGCTCGATGTGTTGTCCGGCGGGCGGCTGGTCGTCGGTATCGGCGCCGGTTGGCTCGAGACGGAATTCGACGCCGTCGTGACAACGCCGTTCGCCGAACGCGGCGCGGTGACCGACGAATATATCGACGCCTTCCGCATTCTCTGGACCGAGCCCTCGCCGCGCTTCGCCGGCCGCTATACCCACTTCGACGGCATCGTGCTCGAGCCCAAACCGGTGCAGCGACCGCATCCGCCGATCTGGGTCGGCGGCGAGGCCGGCCCCGCCGTGCGCCGCGCCGCCCGCGTTGGCGATGCCTGGTATCCGATCGGCAGCAACAACAAGCATTTGCTCGACACGCTGCCGCGTCTCCGCGCCGGCATCGCCCGATTGCGCAAAGCCACTGGCGAGGCCGGGCGAGACGCCGGGTCTGTCGGTGTCGCCTATCGCGTGAAGCGCTATGGCGCGGCAGTACCGCCCGTCGCTTCCGACGGCGAGCGCCGTTTGTTTTCCGGCGGCGAGACCGACATCATCGGCGATTTCCGCGCTTTGCGGGACATGGGCGTCACGGCAATCGACATCGACTTCGGCCGCCCGGACGCATCGGCGATGATCTCGGAAATGCGCCGGTTCAGGACTGCGGTGATCGAGAAGATCTGAGCGGCAAGACGTGCCGGGCGTCGGCGACGGCCGGCATGATGTCGGCGGCGAAGATTCTGAGCGACTCGACACTGGCTGCCGGATCGACCAGCAGGACGTTTTCGACGCCGCCCGCCTGGAGCTTCTGGAGGCGCGCCACGATCTCGGCCGGCGTGCCGAGCAACGGTGCGTCATCCTGCTCGGGCGGCACCAACGTGCCGCCGCCGCGTGCGAGATCGCCGATGGTGCGCACGACACGGGCTCGTGTCTCGTAGGCGGCCCTGAGTTCGGCCTCGTCGCGCACGATCTGCAGCGCCCGCGTGACACCGATCATCGTTGGGTCGTAGGCGCGGCCGGTCGCGCGGCATTCCTCGCGAAACAGCGCGACGCGCTCGATCGTGAGGTCGACCGAACCCAGCTGATCGAGCAGCAGATTGTAGCCTTCGCGCGCGGCACGGCGGATGGAGTCGAGGCTGCCGGCCGCCAGCCACAGCGGCGGATGCGGCGCCTGCAACGGCTGCGGTTCGACCACGATATCGTCATAGCACCAGCGCTTGCCGTGGTGCGAAAAGCGGCCAGGGCTGGTCCAGGCCTTGCGGATCACCTCGATCGCCTCGTCGAAGCGCTCCGTCGCTTCGCCCATCGGAATATGAAAGCCCGCAAACTCCCCGGCGCGATAGCCCTTGCCGACGCCGAAATCGAGGCGGCCATCCGACAGAAGATCGACCGTGGCGGCCTGCTCGGCCAGCAGGACCGGGTTGTGCCACGGCAGCACGATCACGGCTGTGCCGAGTCGGATGGTGCGGGTGCGGGCGGCGAGATAGGCGAGCAAAGTCAGCGATGCCGAGATCTGGCCGGCCCCGGTAAAATGGTGCTCGACGAGGAAAATGCTGCGAAAGCCGAGGCGCTCGGCCTCGCTCACATAGGCGATGAAATCGCCATAGGCATGGCTGTCGGCAGCGCCGTCGCTCCGCTTCGTCCGCGCCCCGCCGAACAGACCGAACTGCATCCAGAACCCCGCCGCTATCCCGCCGCCGCAACTTGAGGATATCCGAGACGCGGGCTAGGATCGCGCAAAAGATACAATCAAAAAATATCCAAGGGAGGGTCAAGTCATGCTCATCGAGCGTCGTACCTTCAACAAGCTGGCCGTGGCTGGTGCCGCAGCGACTGTCGCGGGCCAGGCCAACGCCCAGGGCAAGCCTTTCACCATCGGCTTCAGCATGAACCTGACCGGCCCGCTGGCGCCCAACGGCAAGGCAGCACTTCTGGCGTCGCAAATATGGGAAGAGGACATCAACGCCAAGGGCGGCCTGCTCGGGCGGCCGGTGAAGCTGATCTACTACGACGACCAGTCGAATCCTTCGACGGTGCCGGGCCTCTACACCAAGCTTCTGGACGTCGACAAGGTGGACATCATCGCCAGCAGCTACGCCACCAACATGATCGCGCCGGCGATGCCGATCGTCATGCAGCATGATCGGACGTTCTTTTCGCTGCTCGGGCTCGCAGTGAACAGCGAGTTCCATTACAAGCGCTACTTTTCCATGACGCCGACCGGCGGGCCGCGCCCCAAGGAGTCATTCGCCGAGGGCTTCTTCGAGGTGGCGGCCGCGCAGACTCCCAAACCGCAGACCGTGGCCATGTGCGGCGCCGACGCCGAATTTCCGCGCAATGCGATGGACGGCGCGCGCAATGTGATCAAGCGGCTGGGGCTCAAGCTCGTCTACGACAAGACCTATCCGCCGGCCACGTCCGACTATACGCCGATCGTGCGCGCGATGGCCGCCACCAACCCCGACATCTTCCTCGCCTGCTCCTATCCGGCCGACTCGGTCGGCCTCATCCGCGCGAGCCATGAAGTCGGCTTCAAACCCAAGATCTTGGGTGGCGGCATGGTCGGCCTGCAGGCAACGGCCATCAAGACGCAGCTCGGGCCGTTGCTCAACGGTATCGTGGTCTACGACTTCTGGCTGCCGTGGGCGGGCTTCGCCTCGGACGAGGGTCGTGCCTTCGTGAAGAAGTACCAGACGAAGTCGGCTGCCGCCGGCGTCGATCTCCTGGGCTACTACCTGCCGCCCTTCGCCTACGCCCGCATGCAGGTGATCGAGCAAGCGGTGAAGGCTACCGGCGGCACCAACGACGAGAAGCTGGCCGAATACGTGCGCAAGAGCACCTTCAAGACCGTGGTCGGTGACATCAGCTTCAACGACCAGGGCGAATGGTCGACGGCGCAGGTCATGGCCGTGCAGTTCCAGGGAGTCTCGGGCAACGGCGTCGAACAGTTCACGGACCCCAAGACCGAGGTGATCCTGTGGCCGACCAAGTACAAGACCGGCAACATCGTCTATCCCTACGCGCCGACCAAATAGATCACGTGCCGAGATAGAACTCCCGGATCAGTTCATTGTTGTTCAGCGCCTCCGCCGATTCCCCGGCGAAGGCGATCTGGCCGTGTACGATGACGTAGCCGCGGTCGGCGATGCGGATGGCCTGCGTGAAGTTCTGCTCGGCCATCAGAACGGTCAGGTTATAGCCGTCCTTCAGCTCCTTGATCTTGTCGATCGTCCGCCGGACCAGCAGCGGCGCCAGGCCAACCGATGGCTCATCGACCAGCAGGATACGCGGCGCCGACATCAGGGCCCGCGCCAGAGCCAACATCTGCTGCTCGCCGCCGCTCATGCTGCCGGCGAGCTGACGCGCACGCTCCTTGAGAACCGGAAAGGTCTCGAAGCAGAAGTCGAGGTTGCGGCGGATCGCCGGGCGCGCCGCCGGCCGAAAGGCGCCGAGCAGCAGGTTCTCGGTCACGGTCTGCTTGGGAAACAGCCGCCGACCCTCCGGCACGAAAGCGATGCCGAGGTCGACGATTTCCTCCGTCGATAGACCGATCAGCTCATGCGTCGCCCCGTCGATCACCGCAGAAATACTGCCGCCCGATGGCCGCACGATGCCCATGATGGATTTCATCAGGGTCGACTTGCCGTTGCCGTTGGTGCCGAGCAATGCCACCGTCTCGCCGGCGCCGACGCTCAGCGACACGTCGTGCAGCACGCGCACCGCGCCGTAGCCGGCGTCGATGTTGGCTATGTTGAGGCTACTCGCCAAGGTACGCCCTCACGACTTCGGCATCGCGCACCACGTCCTTGGGCGCTCCGTCGGCGATCTTCTTTCCCGCCACCAGGACAGCCAGGCGCTGCGAGAATTCCATTACTGCCCGCATGATGTGCTCGATCATGATCACGGTGACGCCCTGCCCGTTGAGCCGGATCAGGAGGGCGATGATCTCGTCGACCTCGGCGTGCAACAGCCCGGCCATTGCCTCGTCGGCGATCAGCAGCTTCGGCTGCGCCGCCATGGCACGGGCAAGCTCGAGCTTGCGCATCTCGATCTGCGTCAGATCGCGCGGCAGCCGATCGGCCTTCTCGGCCAATCCTACCTCGCCCAGCAGGTCGCGACAGCGTGCATTGATCGCAGGCCCGGCGATGGCGCCTGTGCCGCGTGCGTTCACGGCATAGAGGATGGGAATGCGGAGGTTCTCGGCCAGCGACAGGCTGGCGAAGGGGCGCGGCAACTGGAAGCTGCGGGCGAGGCCGCGGCGCGTGCGCTCGTGGGCCGACAGCCCGTCCAGCGCCTGGTCGGCGAAACGGACGCTGCCCGTCTCGTTCTGCAGCGTCCCGCAGATGCAGTTCACAAGGGTCGACTTCCCCGAGCCGTTCGGCCCGATCAGGCCCAGGCGCTCGCCGCCCTGGACCTCGAGCTCGATGCCATCGAGCGCGACGAAGCCGCCGAAGCGTTTACCGAGGCCTTCGACATGTAGCAACGCGGTCATCGCTTCCTCTTGAACAGGCCGACGATGCCCTGGGGAGCGATGATCACGAACACCACCATCAACACGCCCGCGACCAGCACATTGACGGCCGAGGAAATCGTCACCCGCAGATATTCCTGAAGGCCACCCACCAGCACGGCGCCGACCACCGGCCCCAGCCAGCTGCTGGTGCCGCCGATCAATGGCATGGCAATGGCGTTCACCGCGTAGTTCAGGCTGAAGCCCGACGCGGGATCCAGATAGGTCACGTAGAAGGGCAAGGGTGCGCCGGCCATGCCCATGAATCCGCCTGACAATCCGGTTGCGATCAGCTTCAGCCGCAGGGTCGGCACGCCCGAGGCTTCGGCCGCCGCTTCGTCGTCGCGGATGGCGGCAAAGCCAAAGCCGAGCGCCGAGCGTTCAATGGCGCGCGCCGTCGCCAGGGCCGCGACGCACAAACCGAGCATGATCAGGAACAGATAATCGATGTAACCGCCGCCGATCAGCGGCGCGACACGCGGGCGCAGTACGTAGGCGCCGCGTGCGCCGCCGACGAAATCCCAGTTGGTGATCAGCGTCTGCACCACCACCGCGAGCGCAAGGGTGGCGATGGAGAAGAACACCCCGCGCAGACGGAGAGTGAGATAGCCGGTTCCGATGCCGACAATTCCGGCCATCACCCCACCCACTACAATCATCGCCGGCAGCGGCATCGCCGGCACGAGCTTGTGCAGGACCACAGACGAGTAGGCGCCGATGGCGAAGAACGCGGTGATGCCGAAGTTCACGTAGCCGGTATAGCCGCCGAGGATGTTCCACGCCGTGCCGAGCACGATGTACTGGACCACGACGTAGCCGACGAAGAAGGCGTAGCTGTTGTCGAGCCAGCGCGCCAAACCGAAGATCACGGCGGCGATCGCGATCAGTATCAGGATGAAAGGCGTCCCGCGCATGCTCGGGTCGGCCTCGCTATCGGCCCAGGATGCCGCTGGGCCGGACGGCCAGCGTTACCAACAGAACACCGAAGGCCACGGCCGGCGCCCACGAGGGACCGAAGAAGGTCGAGGTCAGGCTTTCCACGATGCCGAGCGTCATGGCGGCGATCATCATGCCGGGAAAGCTGCCAAGTCCGCCCAGCACGCAGATGGCAAAGACGCGACCGATGTATTCGCGGCCGATCGACGGTTCGACCGGCTGGATGATGATCAGACAGGCACCCGCGAGCGCCGCGGTGGCGATCGACAGGCCGAAAGCGATGCGCTTGATCCTGGTCGGATTGGCGGCCATCAACTGCAGCGCCAACTGGTCCTGCGCCACTGCCTGGATGGCTCGCCCCAGGAAGCTGCGCGACAGGAATATCTGCAGCCCGATCGCCATCGCCATGGAGACGAGAAACGGCACCAGCAGGCGCCACGGCAGGTCGAACAGGACGAGTTGCAGGCTTGGTCCGATATAGCGGGCGTTCACCGAGCGATAGTCGACGCCGAAGACCAGGATCAGCCCCACTTCGGCGATGAACAGCAAGCCGAAGAAGAACGACAGGCCGCGCAGCGACTGGTCGTCCCGTCGCTCGAACGCCACGTAGTAGACCTGATAGACCGCCATGCCGAGCAGGCCGATCGAAACCGCTGCATAGAATCCGCCCAGCAGCAGTCCGGAGATCATCGCATTCATCAGCAGATCGAGCGAGACGTCCATGCCGCCGGTCAACCTCCCCTTCGATGTGGCGGTTGTCCCGCCTTGATCGCAGTCTGCGCCGAGACGGCCGAGATCACAACAACGGCGGTGGCCCGGCAACGCCCAGCGCGTGCTGACCGAAGAGCGCGCCCTGAACGTCGGGCGAAAACATGACATGGGCGTTGGCGGCATGCGCATCGCGGAACAGGCGCTGCATGCGGCCGGTCAGATAGAGGCCGCCGGAGCCCGCGACACCCATCATGATGTCGACGGCCTCGACACAGAGCCGCACGGCAAAAGCAGCGTCGCGGCGGTAGCGCAGCTTGTCCTCGAGCGTCGGCTCTTCGCCCGCTCGTGCGACTGCCATAGCGTGTTCGCAACTGCGGCGCAGGACGAGTTCGGCCGCATCGATGCGCGCCCCCGCCTCGGCCACCTTGATCTGGACGGTCTGTGCCGCGCCGACCGGCGTGCCCGTCGTCGTGCCGCTGCGTTTGCGGGCGGCGCCCACCGTGGTCTCGTAGGCGCCGCGAGCGCAGCCCAGCATGACGCCGGCAAGGACGTAGGCGCCGAGCGCCAGCAACGGCAGGCGAAACAGCGGCGACAGGTTGACCGCCGATCCGGGATGCGGTTTGCCGTTGAATGCCCAAGCCGAGAGCGTGCGCTCGGCCGGCACGAACAGCTTCCTGATCGCCACGTCCTTCGAACCGGTGCCGGCCAGGCCCATCGCCTGCCAGGTGTCGAGGATCTCGTAATTGGAGCGATGCACCAGCGCGAAGCGTTGGTCGACCGGCGGGCCATCGTCGGCCTCGCGCACCGTGATGGCCAGCAGGTTCCAGTCGGAGTTGTCGACACCCGAGGACAGCGGCCAGCGGCCGGAGATTTCATAGCCGCCGTCCACCTTGCGCCCGCGGCCGGCCGGGAACGCCAGCGACGTTGCGATCAATACGTCGGTCGACTTGTTCCACAGCGCGTCCTGCGTCTCGGGCGGAAAATAGCCCAGCATCCAGTGATGGCTGGCGAGGTTGCCGAGATTCCATGACGTCGACGGGCACACCTGCGCAATCTCGGCGCAGACATCGACCAGAATGCCGATATCGAGGTCGGCGCCGCCGACCCTGGCCGGCTGGACGACGCGAAAGAGGCCCGCCGAATGCAGATCGCGTTCGGTCTCGTCCGGCAGGCGGCCCAGCCGCTCGCAGTCGGCAGCGCGTTCGTCGAGCTTCGGCAGCAATGCCCGGGCGCGCCGGACCATTTCCTCATGACTGACGCCGGCGAACGAGGTCGACTTCTTCGGCAGCGTAGCTGAGGGTACCCAGTCGACGCCGACCATCTTCCCGGCCCCTAGCCCGCGCGCCGCCGTGCCGCGCCCTGGGGCGT
>JACPVT010000182.1 GCA_016191685.1 Rhodospirillales bacterium
GGGCACGATAGCCGACGCCGTTGATCTCGAGGTTGATCGTGAAGCCTTCCGACACGCCGCGAACGACATTGCTCGCGAGGTTGCGGGCCGTGCCCCACTGCATGCGGGCCCGACGACTCTCAGTGCGCGGCTTGAAGACGAGCGCTTCGCCTTCCTTGGCGACCGACACGTCGTCATGGACCGTGAGCTGCAGTTCGCCCCGCTTGCCCTTGGCCTTGAGGTGCTGGCCCTTGAGCTCGATGGTGACACCGGCCGGGATCGGAACCGGATTTTTGCCGACGCGCGACATGGCTAGAACACCTTGCAGATGACTTCGCCGCCGACATTGGCGGCGCGCGCCTCGGCGTCGGACATGACACCGCGCGGCGTGGACAGGATCGAGATGCCGAGGCCGTTGAAGTGGCGCGGCAGCTCGCGGATCTTCGAATAGACTCGGCGGCCCGGGGTGGAGACTCGCTTGATCTCCTTGATGACCGGACGGCCATTGTCGTACTTCAGTTCGACGCGAAGCTCCTTCACGCCAGGGCGAAGCTCTTCCTCGAACCAGCCGCGGATATAGCCCTCGCGCTGAAGCACATCGAGAACATTCGAACGCAGCCGCGAGGCAGGCACGGTCACGCTGTCTAGGCGTGCCGACTGGCCGTTGCGGATGCGTGTCAGCAAATCGCCGACGGGATCTGTCATCATGGTCTACGGTCCCCCGTTACCAGCTCGACTTCACCACGCCGGGCAGGGCGCCCGACGAGGCGAGCTCACGCAGCGCGAGGCGCGAGAGCTTGAACTTGCGATACACGGCCCGCGGACGGCCCGTGAGCTCGCAGCGATTGCGAATGCGTGTCGGCGAAGAGTTGCGCGGCAGCTTGGCGAGCTTGAGCCGGGCACCGAAGCGATCTTCCGGCGACAGCTTGTCGTCGACCGCCATCGCCTTCAGCTTGGCGCGCTTGCCGGCGAATTTCTTCGCCATCTTGGCGCGCCGGTTGTTCTTCTCGACGGAACTCGTCTTGGCCATTTGGTTCTCCGGCCTCAGTTCACGAACGGGAAGTCGAAACCGCGGAGAAGCGCTCGGGCTTCCGCGTCCGTCTTCGCTGTCGTGCAGATGATGATGTCCATGCCGCGCACCTGGTCGACCTTGTCGTAGTCGATTTCGGGGAACACGATCTGCTCCTTCAGGCCCATGGCGAAGTTGCCGCGGCCATCGAACGACTTGCCGTTGAGCCCGCGGAAATCGCGGACCCGCGGCAGGGCGATGTTGATCAGCCGATCGACGAATTCGTACATCCGGTCGCGGCGCAGCGTGACTTTGGCGCCGATCGCCATGCCTTCGCGCAGCTTGAAGGTCGCGATCGAGGTGCGCGACTTGGTGATGACCGGCTTCTGGCCGGTAATCGCCGTCAGGTCGGCAACCGCGCCGTCGACGGCCTTGCGGTCATTGACCGCCTCGCCGACGCCCATATTGATCACGATCTTCTCCAGCCTCGGCACCTCGAAGGGGTTCTTGTAGGAGAACTCCTTGATCAGCGCTTCGCGGAGAGTCTTGGCGTAGTGTTCTTGAAGTCGCGCGGGCATGGCCCGTTCTCCTAGCGGTCGATGGTCTCGCCGGAGGCGCGCGCGAAGCGCACCTTGCGGCCGTCTTCAAGGAACCGGAACCCGACCTTGGTCGGCTTTTCCGATTTAGGATCCAGCAGGGCCACGTTGGAGACGTGGATCGTGGCCTCGCGTTCGATGATTCCGCCGGACTCGGTCCGGCTCGGCTTGGTGTGGCGCTTGATCATGTTGACGCCGGAGACGACGACGCGCTGCTCCTTCGGAAGCACGCGGAGCACATCTCCCACCTTGCCCTTGCTGCCACCGGTGATGACTTTCACCCGGTCGCCCTTCTTGATCTTGAGTTTGTTGGCCATGGCTAGAGCACCTCAGGCGCAAGCGAGATGATCTTCATGAACTTCTTGGCGCGCAGCTCGCGCGTCACCGGTCCGAAGATACGGGTGCCGATCGGCTCATCCTGCTTGCTGATGAGGACCGCGGCATTGCGATCGAAGCGGATGGCGCTGCCGTCGGCGCGGCGCAGCGCAAACGACGTGCGAACGACGACGGCGCGATGCACTTCGCCCTTCTTCACGCGGCCGCGCGGAATGGCTTCCTTGATCGACACGACGATGACGTCGCCGACGCTGGCGTACTTGCGGCGCGAACCGCCGAGCACCTTGATGCACTGGACCCGCCGGGCGCCCGAATTGTCGGCGACCTCGAGATTGGTACGCATCTGGATCATGATCTTTGCTCCGTTCCGCTAGGCCTTCGCGGCCTCGACTAGAACTTCCCAGCTCTTGGTCTTGGACAGCGGGCGGCACTCGCGGATGCGCACGATTTCACCAACCTTGCCCTTGAAGACATTGGCTTCGTCGTGCGCGTGATACTTCTTCGATTTACGGATGAACTTCTTGTAAATCGGGTGCTGAATGCGCCGCTCGACCTTCACGACGATGGTCTTGTCCATCTTGTCGCTGACGACGACGCCTTCCAGGATACGCTTCGGCATTTATATGGCTCCCTAACCGGCGGCCTTTTCGCCCAGCACCGTCTTGATGCGGGCGATGTCGCGGCGCACGTGGCGCGCACGGGCAGTCTTCTGCAACTGGCCACCAGCCTTCTGGAAACGCAGATTAAACGCTTCCTTGCGGAGGTTGCCGAGTTCGCTCTTGAGTTCGTCCTTGGTCTTGGGACGGAGATCGCTGGCTTTCATATCTTCACCCTCAACCTTCGACGCCGACGCGGGCAACGAAGCGCGTCTTGATCGGCAGCTTGGCCGCAGCCAGCGCCAGCGCTTCCTTGGCGACGATCACCGGCACGCCCTCGAGCTCGAACAGGATGCGGCCCGGCTTCACCCGCGCCGCCCAGAACTCGGGCGCACCCTTGCCGGAGCCCATGCGGACTTCGGCCGGCTTCTTCGACACCGGCACGTCGGGGAACACGCGGATCCAGACGCGGCCGGCACGCTTCATGTGGCGCGTGATGGCGCGGCGGGCCGCCTCGATCTGGCGCGCCGTCAGGCGGTCCGGCTCCATCGCCTTCAGCCCGTAGGAGCCGAAGTCGAGGTTGAAGCCGCCCTTGGCAGCGCCGCTGATGCGGCCCTTGAAGGCCTTGCGGTACTTGGTGCGCTTGGGTTGCAGCATGGCGTCCTACGCGTCCCTCTGCTCGGTGCGCTCGACCCTGGCCGGCGTACGCTGCGGCGCGGCTTCCTCGGCACGCTTGTCGTGTGCCATCGGGTCATGCGCGAGAATCTCGCCCTTGAACACCCAGACCTTCACACCACAGGTGCCGAAGGTCGTGAAGGCGGTGGCGATGCCGTAGTCGATGTCGGCGCGCAGCGTGTGGAGCGGCACGCGGCCCTCGCGATACCACTCCATGCGGGCGATCTCGGCGCCGCCCAGGCGTCCCGAGCAGTTGATGCGGATGCCCTGGGCGCCCAGGCGCATGGCCGACTGCACCGCGCGCTTCATGGCGCGACGGAACGCGACGCGGCGCTCGAGCTGCTGGGCAATGTTCTCGGCGATCAGCGTGGCATCGATCTCGGGCTTGCGGATCTCGACGATGTTCAGGGCCACCTCGCCCTTGGTCATCTTGGCGAGATCGCCGCGCAGCTTCTCGATATCGGCGCCCTTCTTGCCGATCACCACGCCCGGACGGGCGGTATGGATCGTGACGCGGGCGCGCTTGGCCGGACGCTCGATGACGATCTTGGCGACACCCGCCTGGGCCAGCCGCTTGCGCAGCACCTTGCGGATGTGGATGTCCTCATGGAGCATCTTCGAATATTCGTCGCCCTCGGCGTACCAGCGCGAGTCCCAGGTCCGGTTGATACCGAGCCGCAGGCCGATCGGATTGACCTTCTGACCCATTTACTTGTCCTCCGCCTCGGCGCGCTCACGCACCACGATGGTCAGATGAGAGAACGGCTTGATGATCCCGGCCGAACGGCCGCGGCCGCGCGTCTGGAACCGCTTCATGACCAGGCCCTTGCCGACCGACGCCTCGGCGACGACCAGCCGGTCGACGTCGAGATTGTGGTTGTTCTCGGCGTTGGCGATGGCCGAGTTCAGCGCCTTCTTGACGTCCTGCGCGATGCGCTTCTTCGAGAAGGTGAGCTCGTTCACGGCCAGCGAGGCCTTCTTGCCGCGGATCGTGGCGGCGACGAGGTCGAGCTTGCGCGGGCTGACGCGAACGGCGCGCAGCACGGCCTTGGCCTCGTTTTCCGCCTCACGGCGTGGAGTGGGTTGCTTGCTCATCGCGTCTAATCCCTGGAAACCTTCTTGTCGCCCGAGTGGGACGTGAAGGTCCTGGTCGGCGAGAACTCGCCGAGCTTGTGACCGACCATCTCTTCGGAGACGTTCACCGGAATGAACTTCCGGCCGTTGTAGACGGCGAACGTCAGGCCGACGAACTGCGGCAGGATCGTCGAGCGGCGCGACCATGTCTTGATCACTTCGCTGCGCACGGTCTGGCTCGCCTTTTCGACCTTCTTGATCAGGCTCCCGTCAACGAACGGGCCCTTCCAAACGGAACGTGCCACTTTCTTGCCTCCTCGCTACCGTCAGCGTGTCGAGTGACGGCTGCGGATGATGTACTTGTCCGTCGCCTTGTTCTTACGTGTCTTCTTGCCCTTGGTCGGCTTGCCCCACGGCGTGACCGGATGGCGGCCGCCCGAGGTGCGGCCTTCGCCGCCGCCGTGCGGATGATCGACCGGGTTCATGGCGACGCCGCGGACGTGCGGGCGGCGGCCGAGCCAGCGCTGGCGACCGGCCTTGCCGATGACGATGTTCTGGTTGTCGGGGTTGCTGACCGCGCCGACCGTGGCCAGGCACTCGCCCGACACGAGGCGCAGCTCGCCCGAGCTCAGCTTGATCTGGGCATAGCCCGCATCCTTGCCGACAAGCTGGGCATAGTTGCCGGCCGAACGGGCGAGCTTGCCGCCGCCGGCCTTCTTGAGCTCGACGTTATGGACGATCGTGCCGACCGGCATGTTGCCGAGCGGCATGGCGTTGCCGGGCTTGATGTCGACGCGTTCACCGGAGACGATCTGGTCGCCCGCCTTCAGGCGCTGCGGCGCCAGGATGTAGGCAATCTCGCCGTCGGCGTACTTGATCAGCGCGATGTAGGCGGTCCGATTGGGGTCGTACTCGATGCGCTCGACCGTGGCCGCGACGTCGAACTTGCGGCGCTTGAAGTCGATGGTGCGCAGGCGGCGCTTGTGGCCACCACCCATGTGATGGCTGGTGATGCGACCGTGGTTGTTGCGCCCGCCGGTGTTGCTCTTGCCCTGCGTCAGCGCCTTGACCGGCTTGCCCTTCCAGAGGCCCGTACGGTCGACGATGACCAGCTGTCGGAGCGACGGCGTGATCGGCTTGTAAGTCTTGAGTGCCATGTCTCGTTCCCCCGTCCTACAAGCCTGTGGTCACGTCGATCTTGTGACCATCGACCAGCGAGACGATCGCCTTCTTCCAATCGCTCCGCACACCTGGACGGCCGCGGAATACCTTGCTCTTGCCCTTCACCGTCACGGTGTTCACGGCCTTCACCTTGACCTTGAACAGACCTTCGATGGCCTGCTTGATCTCGGGCTTGGTCGCGTCCATCGAGACGCGGAACGTCACCTGGCTGTGCTCGGAGCCGTTGGTGGTCTTTTCCGTGATCAGCGGCGAACGGATGACTTCGTACATCCGCGCGCGCGAGACGGCTTCGGCCGGATACCGCTTGGCGCTCATTGCAGGCGCTCCTCGAGATGCTTGACGGCGTCGCGTGTCAGCACGAGCGTGTCGCGGCGCAGGATGTCGTAGACGTTGGCGCCCTGCTGCGGCAGCACGTCGATGTGGGCAATGTTGGACGCCGCCCGTGCGAAATTGGTGTCGACCTCGGCGCCGGCGATGATCAGCGCGCTCGAGATGCCGAGCTTGCCGAAGTGGGCCGTCAGCTTTGCCGTCTTCGGCTCCGCCAGGGCGGCCGCCTCGACGATGATCAGCTTGCCCTCGGCCGCCTTGGACGACAGCGCCGAGCGCAGCGCGAGCTTGCGCACCTTCTTGGGCAGGTCGCTGGCATGGCTGCGCACGACCGGGCCGAACGCCTTGCCACCGCCACGGAACTGCGGCGCCGCCTCGTTGCCGTGGCGCGCGCGGCCGGTGCCCTTCTGGGCATACATCTTCTTGGCCGTCGCCGTCACTTCGGCGCGACCCTTGGTCTTGTGCGTGCCCTGCTGGCGGCGCGACAGCTGCCACACGACGCAACGATGCAAGATGTCCTTGCGGACGGGAACGGCGAACACCGCGTCGGCGAGCTCGATCTCGCCGGCACTGCCGCCTTCGATGGTTTTGACCGCGATCTTCATGATCTGACCCTCAAGCCTGCGGAGCGGCATCGGCTGCCGGAGCTGCCGTGGCGGCTGCCTTGCGCAGGCCGGCCGGGTACGGCGCATCCTTGGGACGGGCGCGCTTGGAGGCGTCTTTGACGATGACGTAGCTGTTGTTCGCGCCGGGAACGGCGCCGGAAACCAGCAGCAGGCCCTTCTCGTCGTCGACGGCGACGACCTTCAGGTTCTGCGTCGTCACGCGCTCGCTGCCATAGTGGCCGGCCATCTTCTTGCCGGGGAACGTGCGGCCGGGATCCTGGCGGTTACCGGTCGAACCATGGCTGCGGTGCGAGACCGAGACGCCGTGGCTGGCTTCGAGGCCGTGGAAGTTCCAGCGCACCATCGAGCCGGTAAAACCGCGGCCGATCGTGGTGCCGACGACGTCGACGAACTGGCCTGCCACGAAGTGGCTGGGCACCAGCTCGGCGCCGACTTCAAGGACGGCGTCCTTGGCGACACGGAATTCGACGAGCTTCTTCTTCGGCTCGAACTTGGCCTTGGCGAAATGACCGCGCATCGGCTGGGTCACGTTCTTCACCTTGGCCTTGCCGTAGCCGAGCTGCACCGCGGTGTACTTGTCCTTCTCTTCCGAGCGGACCGCGACTACCTGCAGCGTTTCCACCTTCAGAACGGTGACGGGCACGTGTTCGCCTGCGTCGTTGAAGACGCGGGTCATGCCGACCTTCTGGGTGACGAGACCGCAACGCATGGTCTGTTCCTCTTCCCTTATCCCTGTTCGCTCAGGCGCCGAGCTTGATTTCGACGTCGACACCGGAAGCGAGGTCGAGCTTCATCAGCGCGTCCACGGTCTGCGGTGTCGGATCGACGATATCGAGCACACGCTTGTGCGTACGGATCTCGAACTGCTCGCGCGACTTCTTGTCGATGTGCGGCGAGCGGTTGACCGTGAACTTCTCGATGCCGGTCGGCAGAGGGATCGGCCCACGCACCTGGGCGCCCGTCCGCTTGGCCGTGCTCACGATCTCGCTGGTCGACGAATCGAGCACGCGATGATCGAAGGCCTTCAGCCGGATCCGGATATTGGTGTTGTCCATGGCCATGATGTCTACTCGCCTGTCGTCGATATGTTTACTTCACGACTTTTGTGACGACGCCTGCGCCGACGGTCCTGCCGCCCTCGCGGATGGCGAAGCGCAGGCCCTCGTCCATGGCGATCGGCTGGATCAGCTCGACGATCAGCCGCGCATTGTCGCCCGGCATCACCATCTCCGTGCCCTCCGGCAGCGTCACAACACCCGTCACGTCGGTCGTGCGGAAGTAAAACTGCGGACGGTAGTTGGTGAAGAACGGCGTGTGACGGCCTCCCTCCTCCTTGTTCAGGATGTAGGCCTCGGCCTCGAAGTTCGTGTGCGGCGTGATCGACCCCGGCTTGGCCAGCACCTGGCCGCGCTCGACGTCCTCGCGCCCCACGCCGCGCAGCAGCGCCCCGATGTTGTCGCCCGCCTCGCCCTGGTCCAGAAGCTTGCGGAACATTTCCACGCCCGTAACTACCGTCTTGGCCGTGGCCTTCAGCCCCACGATCTCGATCTCCTCGCCGACCTTCACGATCCCGCGCTCGACGCGGCCCGTCACCACCGTGCCGCGGCCCGAGATCGAGAACACGTCCTCGATCGGCATCAGGAACGGCTTGTCCTTGTCGCGCGCAGGCTGCGGAATGTAGCGGTCGACCTCCGCCATCAGCTTCAGCACCGCCTGCTCGCCCTGCTCCGCGTTCTTGTCCTCAAGCGCCATCAGCGCCGAGCCCCGAACCACAGGAATGTCGTCGCCCGGGTACTGGTAGCTCTTCAAAAGCTCCCTCACCTCGAGCTCGACCAGGTCCAGCAACTCCGGGTCGTCAACCATGTCGACCTTGTTCATGAACACCACCAGCGCCGGCACGCCGACCTGGCGCGCCAGAAGGATGTGCTCGCGCGTCTGCGGCATCGGACCGTCCGCCGCGCTCACCACAAGGATCGCGCCGTCCATCTGTGCCGCCCCCGTGATCATGTTCTTCACGTAGTCGGCATGGCCCGGGCAATCGACGTGCGCGTAGTGCCGGTTCGCCGTCTCGTACTCCACGTGCGCCGTCGAGATCGTGATCCCGCGCTCGCGCTCCTCCGGCGCCTTGTCGATCTGGTCGTACGCCGTGAACGTCGCACCGCCCGTCTTCGCCAGAATCTTCGTGATCGCCGCCGTCAACGACGTCTTGCCGTGATCGACGTGACCGATCGTCCCGATGTTGCAGTGCGGCTTCGTCCGCTCAAACTTCGCCTTCGTCATGGTGCAACGATCCTCGTGATGCTTTCAGCTTCTAGACCGACCAACGTAGCCAAATCCTGGAGCGGGTGAAGGGAATCGAACCCTCGTCGTAAGCTTGGAAGGCTTCTGCTCTACCATTGAGCTACACCCGCAATCGCCAAACAGAGCCTATCTCGCGCCAAGATCCGCTGGTGGAGGGGGAAGGATTCGAACCTTCGTAGACGCGAAGTCGGCAGATTTACAGTCTGCTGCCATTGACCGCTCGGCCACCCCTCCGAACCTGCGGCGCGCAGCGCGAGATATAGCCTGTTCGACCCGCCGAAACGGGCGCGCGTTGCTCGCAAATCCAATGGGTTACGTCAAGGCCCAAATCCCCGACGGCCAATGTTCGGGCGGGGGATTTGCCGCCAACGGCGCCACGCCATACAAGCCTTCGCCATGCGTCCCCGTCCCCATCGCCCCCACAGGCCGACCCGCGGCCACCAGTCGGTGTGGCTCTACGGCCACCATCCCGTGCTCGCGGCGCTCGCCAACCCGGACCGCAAGGTCGAGCGCCTGCTGGTCACCAAGGAGGCCTCCGAGCGCCACGCCGCCGCAATCGCTGCCGCAGGTGCGGCCCAAAAGGCCACCGTGATGTCGCGCGACGACCTTTCCCAGCGCCTGCCGGCAGGTGCTGTCCATCAGGGAATCGCCGTCCTCGTTGCCCCGCTTGAAGAACCGGCGCTCGAGGACATCCTGGCACGCTGCAGTGATAACGCCCTTGTCCTGGCCCTCGACCAGGTCACCGATCCCCACAATGTCGGCGCCATCCTGCGCTCGGCGGCGGCCTTTGGCGTTTCCGGCCTCGTCATCACCGAAAGAAATGCCCCGGCCGATACCGGCGTACTGGCCAAGGCGGCATCCGGCGCGCTTGAAGTCGTGCCCCTGGTACGTGCGGTCAACCTCGCGCGGGCACTTGACCAGCTGAAGGAGGCGGGCTTCTGGCTTTACGGTCTCGACGAGCGCGGCGACGTCCCTATCGGTGACCTCGACCTCGCCGGCCGGGTCTGTGTCGTACTCGGCGCCGAGGGCGAAGGCCTGCGGCGCCTGACGAGCGAAAAGTGCGACCGCCTGGCCATCATTCCAACAACAGCCGCATTGGCCGCCCTCAACGTCTCCAATGCCGCCGCAGTTGCCGCGTACGAATGGGCGCGGCGTCGATAATTCCCTTTATTCTCAAGGGCTTCAGAACGATAATTCCAACGAATGCCGGGTTAGCACAGTGGTAGTGCAGCGGTTTTGTAAACCGAAGGTCGGGGGTTCAAATCCCTCACCCGGCACCAGCCTTCTCAGGCGATTGGCCCGATAGCCGCCGATCGAGAAGTTCGAGCGCCAGCAGAACCTCCGCCGACAGGCGCTGGAACGCGTAGAACCATCCCGCGCGACCATCGAGCAGGGCCCGCTTCGCGATCAGGACGTAGGCAACGACGAGAAACGGCGCGAGCCAGCCGCGCCGCCGGATCCGGTCGGCGAACGAGAGTTCGGCTGGTTGCGCCTTGAGCAAGTGCACCGCTTCGATCGCCGCATACTTCAGTTGAGCACTCAGCCAGCGCGCCAGCGGCTTCCGGTCGTCATGGAATATGACGCCGCCGAGTTCCGACACCTTGCCGGTAAGCCTGATCCGGTGGCCATGTCCCTCGTTCTCGTACCTGGCGCCTCGAACGCGATAGAGCACGGTCCGGGGCGGGTAGAGACTGCCCCGCAGGGGCCGGCCATGGATGCGATAGACGAAGCGAACGCGAAAGCCCGCCTCCTCGGTCTCCGGCTGAAGGCCCCGAAGACTGGCGACGACCTCGTCGCTGAGTTCGTAGTCCGCGTCCAGCGACAGAACCCACTCCGTCCGGATCCGAGACAGTCCGAAGTTGCATTGCTCGGCGAAGCTGTCGAACGTTCGGTGATGGACCTCGACGCGCGGATCCTTGGCGAGGAATTCCAGCGTCCCGTCGGTACTTCCGCTGTCGACCACCACAATGCGTTTCGCCCAATCCAGCCGGCCGACAGTCCGCGTGATGTTCTGTATCTCGTTGAAGGTGATCAGCAGCGGCGTGACGTCGTCTTGCAGTCCCATGCGATGCTCCCGATCAGACCCCGGGCGCCACGCGCGCTCGATGGATCGTCATCCATGCCCACGCATCCTTGACGACGTTCTCGAGGTCGGAGTGGGCCGGACTCCAACCGAAGGATTTCCGCGCCAGCGAGGCGTCGGCGACAAGGACCGGCGGATCACCGAGACGGCGGGCCTCGGGCCGGGTGACGATGGCCTTGCCGGTGATCGCGCGGGCGCAGTCGATGACTTCGGCAATA
>JACPVT010000183.1 GCA_016191685.1 Rhodospirillales bacterium
GAACTGGCGCTCACCCTCCATGACGCCGAGGGCGCGCTCATCTCCGACGGCCTGCTCGAGATCTGGCAGGCCAACAGCCATGGCCGCTACAACCATCCCGAGGATCGCCGCAACTTGCCGCTCGATCCGGGCTTCGAGGGTTTTGGTCGCGCCTCGACGGATGCGACGGGCACGGCGCGGTTCGCCACCGTCCGGCCCGGTCCGGTGCCGTGGCCGCAGGGTGGGATGCAGGCGCCGCACATCAACATCTCCGTCTTCGCGCGCGGCGTTCTCAACCGGCTGGCGACCCGGCTCTATTTCGACGGCGATCCGGCGCTGGCTGATGATCCCCTGCTGAAGCTGGTCGATCCGGCGCGCCGTGGCACGCTGCTGGCCAAGCGCGATGCCGAGGGCGTGTGGCGTCTGCCGATCCATATCGGCGGCGCCCGCGAGACCGTCTTCTTCGACGGCTGATCGCATGGCCGGTCGCCTGGTGGCTGCACTCGGCTCGTCGGCGCTCGCCGCCGAAGCCTTTTCCGATGCGGCGACCTTGCGTCACATGCTGCGCTTCGAGGCGGCCCTCGCCCACGCCGCGGCGGCGGCCGGGCTGATCCCCGGGAAATTCGTGCCCATCATCGCTAAGGCCTGCGATCCCGCGCTGTACGATCCCGCGTCGCTCGCCGAAGCCGCGCGCCGCACGGCCACGCTCACCGTGCCGCTGGTCAAGGCGCTCACGGTCGAGGTCGCCAAGCACGACGCCGAGGCCGCCGCGTATGTCCATTGGGGTGCCACCAGCCAGGACGTGCTCGACACCGCGATGGTGCTGCAGGTCGGCGAGGCGATGCCGCCGATCCTGAAGGATCTCGACGGTATCGTCGCGGCCTTTGCCGCGCTGGCGAAGAGGCACCGCACGACATCGACGCTCGGCCGCACCCTGCTGCAACCCGCGACGCCGCTGGCGCTCGGCCAGAAGATCGCCGGCTGGGCGTCGGACATCGACCGCGCGACGCGCCGGCTCAAGGCGAGCTTCGCCGAAACCCAGATCGTGCAGTTCGGCGGCGCGTCGGGCAGCCTGTCGGCGCTCGGGCCCAAGGCCGCGGAGGTGATGACGACCCTGGCGAAGCAGCTCGGCCTCGCCCTGCCGCCCGCGCCATGGTTTGCGCAGCGCGTCCGGGTGGCAGCGCTGGCGCAGGATGCGGCCTTGGTCGTGGGCGCGCTGGGCAAGGCCGCGCGCGACATCTCGTTGATGATGCAGGTCGAAGTGGGCGAGGCCGCGGAACCCTCCGGGCCCGGCCGCGGCGGCTCCTCGACCATGCCGCACAAGCGCAACCCCGTGGGAGCGGCGCTGATCCTGGCGGCGGCGCAGCGCACGCCGATGCTGGCCGCCACCATCGTGTCGGCGATGCCGCAGGAGCACGAGCGGGCGCTGGGCGGTTGGCAGGCCGAATGGCCGACGCTCGCCGCCCTGATCGAGGCGCTGGGCTCGGCGGTCCAGGCGATGGCCGAGGTCGCGCCCGGCCTCGCGATCGACGCCGACGCCATGCAGGCCAACATGGATGCGACCGACGGCGCGGTACTCGCCGAGCGCGCGACCTTCCTGCTCGCCGAGAAGATGGGCAAGCAGAAGGCGGGCGCCCTGGTCGAGAAGGCGCTGGCGAAAGGCGGCTCGTTCATCGCGGCTCTCGGCCAGCTCGAAGCGGAGCTGTCGGACGAGGCGGCGCTGCTCGGCTACTCGCCCGCTTTCGTCGACCGCCTGCTGGCAGACCTCAAGCGCAAGTGACCCAGCCCGGCGCGGCGCCTTAGATGTAGCTGACCTTCACAATCTCGAGCTCTTCCTCGCCGGTGGGCGTGCGCAGCCGCACGACGTCGCCCTCGTGGGCGCGCATCAGGGCCTTGGCGATCGGCGAGATCCAGCTCACATGGCCCTTCTCGAGGTCGACTTCGTCGACGCCGACGATCTTGACCGTGCGCTTCTTGTCCTCGGCATTGGCCGTGGTCACAGTGGCGCCGAAGAACACCTGGTCGGTCGCCGCTCCACTTTGGGCCCGCTTGGCCGGGTCGACGACCTCGGCATTGGCCAGCCGCTTGCTGAGATAGCGGACGCGGCGGTCGATCTCGCGCAGGCGCTTCTTGCCGTAGATGTAGTCGCCGTTCTCCGAGCGGTCGCCGTTGCCGGCCGCCCAGGTCACGACCTTCACCACCTCCGGCCGCTCCTTGCGCATGAGCGTGTTGAGCTCATCCCGCATCCGGGAGAAGCCCTCGGGGGTCATGTAGTTCTTGGCGGTCGCCGGCAACCCGCCCATGTCCTCGGGAAGGTCGTCCTCGTCGTCGCCGTCGCTTTCCTTGGTGAAGGCCTTGCTCATTTCAGTCCTTAATCTATCAAGCTGGGGTCGATGACAACCAGCCCGCCCCGTATGCAACGTGCCTCCGGCGAAAGCCGGGTGGCGTTTGCCGTGCGCGACGGCCAGACGCGGCTGGCCGACCTCTATCAACGCGATCCCTGCCGGGTATTGTTCCCTGATGCCGAGCCGGGCGAACCGCCGCAGGCGGTGCTGGTGACGACGTCGGGCGGCGTGGTGGGCGGTGATCGCCTCCGGTTGGAAGTCGCGGCCGGCCCCGGCGCCCGCGCGGTGGTGGCGACGCAGGCAGCGGAAAAGATCTACCGTGCCGCACCCGGCAGCGATCCCTGCCGCATCGACGTGGCGATCACAGTGGCATCGGGCGCCGCACTCGACTGGCTGCCGCAGGAAACCATCGTCTTCCAGGGTGCGCGTCTCATCCGGCACACCGTGGCCGAGGTGGCGCCAGGAGGCTCATTGCTCGGCTGCGAGATGGTGGTCCTTGGCCGAGGCGCGTCGGGCGAACGCTTTGCCTCGGGGCTGCTGCTCGACTCCTGGTCGGTCCGCCGCGGCGGCCGGCTCGCCTGGACCGACACGCTGCGCGTCGAGGGCGAGACGCCGGACGGCGCGGGCTTCGGCTCGGCCAATGCGCTTGCCACCGTGATCGGTGTGCGGGACGAACCGCAGTCGCTTTTCGACAAGGCCCGGCCGCTCCTCGAGATCGAAGGCAAGGTCCGGGCGGGTGTCACGGTCGTGAACGGCGTGATGGTGGCGCGGTTGCTGGGCGAGGCGACACAGGTGCGCGAGGCGGGCATCCGCTTTCTGAGCGGTCTGCGCGGCCAGAAGATGCCGCGGGTTTGGCATGTTTGATGCAGCTTCCGGCGGGCTATAGTCGGCGCTGAGAGCAGGGGAACTCGGCCAATGAATCTGACGCCTCGGGAAAAAGACAAGCTTCTGGTCGCCATGGCCGCCAATGTGGCGCGACGGCGTCTCGAGCGCGGCGTGAAGCTCAACCATCCCGAGGCCGTGGCGCTGATCACCGACTTCGTCGTCGAAGGCGCGCGCGACGGACGCTCGGTCGCCGACCTGATGCACGAGGGCGCGAGCGTTATCCGCCGCGAACAGGTGATGGAGGGGGTCGCCGAGATGATCCATGACATCCAGGTCGAGGCGACCTTTCCCGACGGCACCAAGCTCGTCACCGTCCACGATCCGATCCGCTGAGGAGCCGAGGCCATGAAGCCGGGTGAGATCTTCACCGCTCCGGGCGAACTGGAGCTGAACAAGAGCCGCAATCCGATCACCATCGAGGTCGCCAACACCGGCGACCGGCCGATCCAGGTTGGCAGCCACTATCATTTCTTCGAGACCAACGACGCGCTCAAGTTCGATCGCAAGCGAACCAAGGGCATGCGACTCGACATTGCCGCCGGCACCGCGGTGCGCTTCGAGCCCGGCCAGTCGCGCACGGTGCGCCTCACGCCCTATCTCGGCGGTCGCGAGAGCCACGGCTTCCAGGCTAAGGTCTCGGGCAAGCTCGGCCCAATTGCGAAGGTCGGCCCGTCGAATGAGGGCGCGACGCGTATCTCGCGCTCGGCCTACGCCGGCATGTTCGGCCCGACCACGGGCGATCGGGTACGGCTCGCCGACACCGAGCTCTTCATCGAGGTCGAGAAGGACCACACGACCTACGGCGAAGAAGTGAAGTTCGGCGGCGGCAAGGTGATCCGCGACGGCATGGGCCAGAGCCAGCGCACGCGGACCCAGGGTGCGGTCGACACCGTCATCACCAATGCGCTGATCGTCGATCACTGGGGCATCGTGAAGGCCGACATCGGCCTCAAGGGCGGGCTGATCGTCGGCATCGGCAAGGCCGGCAACCCCGACATCCAGCCCGGCGTCGACATCATCATCGGCCCCGGCACCGAGGCGATCGCGGGCGAGGGCAAGATCGTCACCGCGGGCGGCATCGACTGCCACATCCACTTCATCGCCCCGCAACAGATCGACGATGCGCTCTACAGCGGCGTCACGACGATGATGGGGGGCGGTACCGGTCCTGCCCATGGAACGCTCGCCACCACGGTGACGCCAGGACCGTGGCACATGGGCCGCATGCTGCAGGCAGCCGAGGGCCTGCCGATGAACCTCGGCTTCTTCGGCAAGGGCAACACCAGCAAGCCGGCCGGGCTGAAGGAGCAGATCGAGGGCGGCGCCTGCGGGCTGAAACTGCACGAGGACTGGGGCACGACACCGGCTGCGATCGACAATTGCCTCACGGTGGCCGACCGCTTCGACGTCCAGGTGGCGATCCATACCGACACGCTGAACGAGTCGGGCTTCGTCGAGACGACGCGGGCCGCCTTCAAGGGCCGCGCCATCGCCACCTTCCACACCGAAGGCGCGGGCGGTGGCCATGCGCCTGATATCATCCGGCTCTGCGGCGAGAAGAACGTGCTGCCGAGTTCGACCAATCCCACCATGCCCTACACGGTGAACACCGTGGACGAGCATCTCGACATGCTGATGGTGTGCCATCATCTCGACGCACGCATCCCCGAGGACGTGGCCTTCGCCGAAAGCCGCATTCGCCGCGAAACCATCGCCGCCGAAGACATCCTGCACGATCTCGGCGCCTTCTCGATGATGTCGTCCGACAGTCAGGCCATGGGCCGGGTCGGCGAAGTGGTGATCCGCACCTGGCAGACCGCCGACAAGATGAAGAAGCAGCGCGGGCGCCTGAAGGAAGAGAAGGGCGACAACGACAACGTCCGCGTAAAGCGCTACGTCGCAAAATACACCATCAATCCCGCCATCACCCATGGCATCGCCAAACATGTCGGCTCGGTCGAGGTCGGCAAACGCGCCGATCTCGTCATGTGGTCGCCTGCTTTCTTCGGCGCCAAGCCCGACATGGTGCTGATTGGCGGCTCGATCGTGGCGGCGCCGATGGGCGACCCCAATGCCTCGATCCCGACGCCGCAGCCGGTGCACTACCGGCCGATGTTCGGCGCCTTCGGCCGTAGTCTGGTGATGAGTCCGGCGCTGTTCGTCTCTCAGGCCGCCATCGCCAAGGGTGTTGCCAAGAAGTGGGGCCTCTCGCGGCCGCTGCTGGCGGTCAAGGGCACGCGCAAGATCGGCAAGAAGGACATGGTGCACAATGCGCTCTGCCCCAAAATCGAGGTCGATCCCGAGACCTACGAGGTGCGCGCCGATGGTGAACTGCTGACTTGCGAACCAGCTACCGTGCTGGCCATGGCGCAACGGTATTTCCTGTTCTGACCATGAAGCGCGCGCTTGAAGTGGTGCGCGCCGGCCAGTGGCCGACGCAGGATCGCACCGATACCGTCACCTTGTTGTTCGACGACCGCTATCGCCGGCGCCTGCGCATGCTGGGCGATGGCGGCCTCGACTTCCTGCTCGATCTCGCCGAGCCCGTGGTGTTGCGTGGCGGCGATGGGCTCAGGCTGGAGGAGGGCGGCTTCGTCGAGGTGAAGGCCGCCGAAGAAAGCCTGGTCGAAATCCGCGGCCGCGATGCCGCGTCCTTCGCGCGGCTCGCCTGGCATCTCGGCAATCGGCATCTGCCCGCCCAGATCGATACCGACCGCATCCTGATCCGAGACGATCATGTGATCGTCGACATGCTGAAAGGTTTGGGCGCGGAAGTCCGCGCCGTTCGGGCGCCGTTCGATCCCGAAGGCGGCGCCTACGGCCAGCACAATCACGACCTCGGCCATCCGCACGGCCATGCCCACGACAAGCGCCATGGCTGAACCCGGGGCTGATCCGCTCTATCGCCTGCTCGCCTGGCTGTCGCCGGCCTATCCGGTCGGCGCCTTCAGTTACAGCCATGGCGTCGAGACGGCGGTGGAGGAGGGCTTCATCACCGATCGCGCCTCGCTGGTTGCCTGGCTGGAAGTGGCCGCATCCTGCGCTCGATGCCGGTCACGAGCGGACAGGCGGCGAGCTCGCGCTGCCGGTGGCGGTGGCCCTGGCCGCCGCGGCACACGGCATCGCCCTTGAATCGGCGCTCGGGGGATACCTGCACGCCTTTGCCGCCAACCTGATCTCGGCGGCGGTGCGGACCGTGCCTCTCGGCCAGACCGACGGCCAGCGCGCGCTGGCGGCGCTGGAACCTGCGGTGCGGCGAACCGCGGAAGCGGCCCTGGCGGCACTCTCGCTCGATGACGTCGGCACATCGACGCCACTGCTCGACTGGTGTTCGCTGCGCCATGAAACGCAGTACACGCGGCTGTTTCGCTCATGAATGCCGTGCTGGCCTTCCTGCTGTTCGTCGGTGTCGGCGCCATTGCCGTCGTCCACGCCCTCTGGGGGCTGGGCAGTCACTGGCCTGAGACCAACGAGGAGGCGCTGGCGCGCGGCGTCGTGGGCGATGGACGCCGCCGCATGCCGCCGCCCTGGCAGTGCTTCGCCGTCGCCGCGCTCTTGGCGCTGGTGGCGCTGTGGCCCTGGTATGTGCTGGGGCGCGCATCGGAGCCCGTCGTGATGACCGGTACCTTTGCCATTGCCGGCGCCTTCGTGGCCCGCTGCTGGGCCGGCTACAGCCCGCGCTGGCGGGCCCATTTCAACGACGAGCCGTTTGCCAGGCGCGACAAGCGGTACTATTCGCCCTACAGCCTGTTGCTCGGCGTGAGCTATCTCGCGCTGCTGGCCGGAGAAATGGAACGATGAATGCGCGTGGTCCCCTGAGGGTGGGTGTCGGCGGCCCGGTCGGGTCGGGCAAGACGGCGCTGGTCGAGCGCCTGTGCAAGAGGATGCGCGATAGCTACGACATCGCCGTCGTCACCAACGACATCTACACCAAGGAAGACGCCGAGTTCCTGACGCGCGCCGGCGCTCTCGAACCGGACCGCATCGTCGGCGTGGAGACCGGTGGTTGTCCGCACACGGCGATCCGCGAGGATGCCTCGATCAACCTCGCCGCGGTCTCGGACATCGTGCGCAAGTGGCCGGATCTCGAGATCGTCTTCGTCGAGTCCGGCGGCGACAACCTTGCCGCCACCTTCTCGCCCGAACTGGCGGACCTCACCATCTACGTCATCGACGTGGCGGCGGGCGAGAAGATCCCGCGCAAGGGCGGGCCGGGCATCACCCGGTCGGACCTGCTGGTGATCAACAAGATCGACCTGGCGCCTTTGGTGGGCGCCAATCTCGACGTGATGGACCGCGATGCGCGCAAGATGCGTGGCGCCAGACCCTTCATCTTTTCGAACCTGAAAGAGAACAAGGGCGTCGCCGACGTCGCCGCCTTCATCGTACGCCAGGGCGGCTTGCCGGCGCGTTGACGTGAAAGAGTAGAAGAAAGAGGAGAAATCGATGATCCGGACGATCTGCCTGACGGCCCTGTTGCTTGCCCTTGCCGGACCTGCGTCGGCGCATCCCGGCCACGAGGCCTCCGGCTTTCTCCACCCCTTCGCAGGCGCCGATCACCTGCTGACCATGGTCGGCGTCGGCATATGGGCGGCATTTCTGGCGGTGCGGAAGCCGGAAGCCGCGCTGCTCGTGCCGGCTGCCTTCGTCGCCATGATGGCTGTTGGTGCAGCTGCCGGATTTGCGGGCATAAAACTGCCTATCGTATAGGCAATCATCCTGGGATCGGTTTTCGTCTTTGGCGGTCTCCTCATGGCTGCAGTGCGTCTGCCGTCGATCGCAGCCGTGGCTGTGGCCGGCCTGTTTGCCGTCTTCCACGGCTATGCCCACGCCCTCGAAGCGCCGGCCAGCGGGGCGGGGGCCTACATCTTGGGGTTCCTGGCGGCGACCACCCTGCTGCAAGCAGCCGGGCTGGGACTCTGCTGGGTTGTACGGTGGGCTGCCGGCGACCTGGGAATGCGGGCCCTGGGAGGGATCACCATGGCCGGCGGGGCTCTCGTTCTGGCCGCCACCTGAAAGTTTTCCCGGATCGGCCGGAGAGTTTGGCACGGCATTCGCTATCCAAGTTTTTGCACGGGGAGTCCGTCGCGATAACAAGGAGAGCGGGATGAAATTGGGATCGATGATGCGGACCGGTCTGGTCGCCGCCGGCCTTCTGGCCGGCGCTGCGGGCAGTGCGTTCGCACAGGGGGCACCGATCAAGGTCGGTATTCTGCATTCGCTGTCGGGCACGATGGCGATCAGCGAGACGACCCTCAAGGACGTCATGCTGATGCTGATCGAAGAGCAGAACAAGAAGGGCGGCGTTCTCGGCCGCAAGCTCGAGGCCGTCGTCGTCGATCCGGCGTCGAACTGGCCGCTGTTCGCCGAAAAGGCGCGCGAGCTGCTGCAGAAGGACAAGGTCGCCGCCGTGTTCGGCTGCTGGACCTCGGTCAGCCGCAAGTCGGTGCTGCCGGTGTTCGAGGAGCTGAACGGCATCCTCTTCTACCCGGTCCAGTACGAGGGTGAAGAGAGCTCGCGCAACGTGTTCTACACCGGCGCCGCTCCGAACCAGCAGGCGATCCCGGCCGTCGACTACCTGATGGCCAACGAGAAGGTGCAGCGCTGGGTCCTGGCCGGCACGGACTACGTCTATCCGCGCACGACCAACAAGATCCTCGAGGCCTATCTCAAGCTCAAGGGCGTGAAGCAGGAAGACATTCTGATCAACTACACCCCGTTCGGTCACTCCGATTGGCAGTCGATCGTCGCCGACATCAAGAAGTTCGGTTCGGCCGGCAAGAAGACCGCCGTCGTGTCGACCATCAACGGCGACGCCAACGTTCCCTTCTACAAGGAGCTCGGCAACCAGGGCATCAAGGCCAAGGACATCCCGGTCGTGGCTTTCTCGGTCGGTGAGGAAGAACTCGCCGGCATCGACACCAAGCCGCTGGTCGGCCATCTTGCCGCCTGGAACTACTTCCAGTCGGTGAAGAACCCGACCAACGAGGCCTTCATCAAGACCTGGCAGACCTTCACCAAGAACCCGAAGCGGGTGACGAACGATCCGATGGAAGCCCACGTCATCGGCTTCAATATGTGGATCGAAGCGGTGAAGAAGGCCGGCACGACCGATCCGGACGCCGTCATCGACGCCATGATCGGTGTCGCGGTGCCGAACCTGACGGGCGGCCTCTCGGCCATGATGCCGAACCATCACATCACCAAGCCGGTGCTGATCGGCGAGATCCAGGGCAACGGTCAGTTCGACGTAGTGTCGTCGACCGCTCTGGTCCTCGGCGACGAATGGTCGGACTACCTGCCCGACTCCAAGGACCTGATCTCCGATTGGCGCAAGCCTATGAGCTGCGGCAACTTCAACGTTGCTACCGGCAAGTGCGGCGGCAAGGGCAAGTAGGACCCAGGGCCTAGAAACAACCAACTCACAGGGGCGGGGCGACTTTCGAGTCGCCCCGTTCTCATCTCCGGGTTAATTCTCAGTCATGCCTTTCCTGCGTCCGCTTGCGATGCTGCTGCCGGCGCTGGCCTCGATGCTGGCCTCGGGGCTGATCGCCGCTACGGCCTTCGCCGCCGATCTGCCGGCTCTCGTGGGCGCCCTCACCACCGGCAGCTTCGGCGATCGCGAGACCGCGATCGGCGCCCTCGCCGCCTCGGGTGAGCAGCGCGCAGCGCCGATCCTCGAGGCCCTGGCTGCCGGCCAGCTCTATGTTCGCAAGTCCGACAATCTCGTGCTGATCGGCAAGCCGGACGGCAATCAGCTCGCCTTGAGCGAGGCGATTTCCGGCAAGTCGGCCGGCAGCGGCTCCGAAGCCGCGCTCGATCGCGTCAGGGTCAACAACCGGTTGCGCGGCGTCATCGAAGCCGCCGTCGGCTCGCTCACCCTGATGAGCCCCGATGCGAAGGTTCGTCGCGAGGCGGCCGAGGCGCTGTTCAAGCGCCGCGATGCCTCTTCGCTGTCCGCCCTCGATGCGGCGCTGGCCGCCGAGAAGGACCCCCGCATCAAGCGCGCGATGAGCGAGGCGCGGGCCGCCAGCGTTCTCGCCTCCGACGCACCGACGTCGCAGAAGCTCGACGCCATCGCGCTGGTCCGCGAGCGCGCCGACCGTGATTCGCTGGGCGTGCTCGAGGCCACGGCCGGCTCGGCGACCGATCCCGAGATCAAGACCGCCGCTGCCGCCGGCGCCTCTGCCGTGCGCCAGACGCTTGCCGCCTGGGAGGCGGCGCAGAACGTCTGGTACGGCATTTCGCTCGGCTCGGTCCTGTTGCTGGCGGCCATCGGGCTCGCCATCACCTTCGGCACCATGGGCGTGATCAACATGGCCCATGGCGAGATGGTGATGCTGGGCGCCTACACGACCTTCGTCGTCCAGGAGATCATCCGGACCTCGGCGCCGCATCTGTTCGACGCCTCGCTGCTGATCGCGCTGCCGCTCGCCTTCGTGGTTGCCGGCGGCATCGGCATTCTGATCGAGCGCGGCATCATCCGTTTCCTCTACGGTCGCCCGCTCGACACGCTGCTCGCGACCTGGGGCCTGTCGCTGGTGCTGCAGCAGGCCGTGCGCTCGATCTTCGGCTCGTCCAACCGCGAGGTCGGCGCACCGTCGTGGATGTCGGGCGCCTTCCAGGTCGGCCAGATCAACGTGACCTACGGGCGACTGTGGATCGTGGTGTTTTCGCTCATCGTGTTCGTTGCGCTGATCGCGCTGCTGCGCAAGACGCCGTTGGGCCTCTACATGCGCGCTGTCACCCAGAACCGGCCGATGGCCTCGGCGATGGGCATCCGCACGCCGCGGGTCGATGCGCTCACGTTCGGCCTGGGTTCGGGAATCGCCGGGCTGGCCGGCGTGGCCCTCAGCCAGATCGACAACGTCAGCCCCAACCTCGGGCAGGGCTACATCATCGACTCCTTCATGGTCGTGGTGTTCGGCGGCGTCGGCAATCTGTTCGGCACCCTGATCGGCGCGTTGACGCTGGGCGTGGTCAACAAGTTCCTCGAGCCCTACGCCGGCGCGGTGCTGGGCAAGATCCTCGTGCTGGTGTTCATCATCCTGTTCATCCAGCGCCGTCCGCGCGGCCTGTTCGCGCTGAAGGGACGGTCTGTCGAATGAGTACGGGCGAATGATCACGCGCTTCCTGTGGCAGGGCATGGACCGGAGCCTGCGTCTTTTCGTTCTGCTGGTGCTGGCGATCGGCGTGGCACTGCCGTTGCTCAACCAGCTCACGCCGCCCGACAGCGCATTCCATGTGCCGGCCTGGCTGCTGCAGCTGATGGGCAAGTATCTCTGCTACGCACTGCTGGCGCTCGCGGTCGATCTGGTGTGGGGCTTCTGCGGCATTCTTTCGCTCGGCCACGGCGCCTTCTTCGCGCTCGGCGGCTACTGCATGGGCATGTATCTGATGCGCCAGATCGGCAGCCGCGGCGTCTACGGCAACCCGCTGCTGCCCGACTTCATGGTGTTCCTGAACTACAAGGAGCTGCCGTGGTTCTGGTACGGCTTCAACCACTTCTGGTTCGCCATGGCCATGGTCGTGGTCGTGCCCAGCCTGCTTGCCCTGGCCCTGGGCTGGTTCGCCTTCCGCAGCCGCGTTACCGGCGTCTATCTCTCGATCATCACCCAGGCGATGACATTTGCCCTCATGTTGGCGTTCTTCCGCAACGACATGGGTCTCGGCGGCAACAACGGCATGACCGACTTCAAGGAGATCCTGGGCTTCTCCGTCCAGGCCGACGGCACGCGCGCCGTGCTCTACTTCGCCTCGGCCGTCGCCCTCGCTCTGGGTCTCATCGTTTCGGCGGCGGTCGTCGGCTCGCGTTTCGGCAAGGCGCTGACCGCGGTGCGCGACGCCGAAAGTCGCATGCGCTTCCTCGGCTACCGGGTCGAGGGTTATAAGCTCTTCGTCTTCGTGCTCTCGGCCGCCATGGCGGGCATCGCCGGCGCGCTCTACGTGCCGCAGGTCGGCATCATCAACCCCAGTGAGTTCTCGCCCGCCAATTCGATCGAGGCCGTGCTCTGGGTCGCCGTCGGCGGCCGCGGCACGCTGATCGGTCCGGTGATCGGCGCTTTCATCGTCAATTTCGGCAAGACCTGGCTGACCGGTGCGCTGCCCGAGGTCTGGCTGTTCGCACTGGGCGCGCTGTTCATCGTGGTCACGCTGCTGCTGCCCAAGGGCGTCGTCGGCCTGTGGGGCCAGCTAAAAGCCCGCTCGCAAGCGAAAAAGGCGAGGGCGCCGGCATGAGCAGCAGAAGCACCTCCGCGCTCCTCTATCTCAGCGGCGTCACCGTCTCGTTCGACGGTTTCAAGGCGCTGAACAACCTCTCGCTACTGGTCGAGCCGGGCGAGATGCGTGCCATCATCGGCCCTAACGGCGCCGGCAAGACCACCATGATGGACGTCGTCACCGGCAAGACGCGGCCCGACTCGGGCGAGGTCGTGTTCGACGGCCGGGCCGACCTCACCAAGCTCGACGAGGCCAGCATTGCCACCCTGGGTATCGGCCGGAAGTTCCAGAAGCCCACGGTGTTCGAGAACCACACCGTGCGCGACAACCTCGTGCTGGCGCTCGCGGGCTTGCGCAAATGGCACAGCCTGCTGCTCGCCCAGCCGAGCAAGGCCGAGAACGACCGGCTGGCCGAGATCCTCGCCATCATCCGCATGGAAGAGCAGCAGCACATGCTGGGCGCGCGCCTGTCGCACGGCCAGAAGCAGTGGCTGGAGATCGGCATGCTGCTCGCCCAGGATCCCAAGCTGTTGCTGGTCGACGAGCCGGTCGCCGGCATGACCGACGTCGAGACCGAGACCACGGCGCAGGTATTGCGCGAGATCAATCGCACCCACTCCGTCGTGGTCGTCGAGCACGACATGAGCTTCGTGCGCGCGCTCGACGTCAAGGTGACGGTGCTGCACGAGGGCTCGATGCTGGCCGAGGGCACGCTCGACCAGGTGAGCGCCGATCAGCGCGTCGTCGAAGTCTATCTGGGACGATAGAGATGCTCGCGGTTCAGAACGTCGACCTGTTCTACGGCGCCGCCCAGGCCCTGCGCGGCGTGTCCCTGTCGGCGGCGATCGGCAAGGTGACCTGCCTGCTGGGCCGCAACGGCGTCGGCAAGACCAGTCTTCTGCGCGCCATCTGCGGCCTGCAGCCGATCGCCGCGGGCTCGATCGCCTTCGATGGCCAAGATGTCTCGAAGCTACCGCCGTATGAGCGGGCGCGGCGCGGCGTGGCGCTGGTGCCGCAGGGCCGCGAGATCTTCCCGCTGCTGATGGTGAAGGAGAATCTCGAGACCGGCTTCGCGCCGGTCGGCCGCGACCAGCGCAAGATTCCCGACGAGGTGTTCGAGCTCTTCCCGGTGCTGCAGTCCATGCTGAAGCGCCGCGGCGGCGATCTTTCCGGCGGCCAGCAGCAGCAGCTCGCCATCGGTCGCGCGCTCACCATGCGGCCCAAGCTGCTGGTGCTGGACGAGCCGACCGAAGGCATCCAGCCCTCGGTGATCAAGGACATCGGCCGCGCCATCACATTCCTGCGCCAGCGCGGCGACATGGCGATCCTGCTGGTCGAGCAGTATCTCGACTTCGCCCACGAACTGGCCGACGATTTCGCGGTCATGGACCGCGGCGAGGTGGTGATGTCTGGCACCCGTGAGACCTTCGATGCCGACGCCGTGCGTCGCCACATGACGGTCTGAGCGGCGCTCAGTCTTGCACTGCAATTCGGCGATCTAGGCCTGACCCGGCCGGCCGGTCTATGGTCGCGGGCTTTTGCAGCCCTAGCCGTCGGGAGCGCGACCTTTGCAAAGACCACTGCTGTTCACGCCGCTGAAACTGCGCGGCGTCACGGCGCCCAATCGCTGTGTCGTCTCGCCCATGGTGCAATACCGCGCCACCGAGGGGCAGGTGAACGACTACCATCTGGTGCATCTCGGCAAATTCGCCTTGGGAAAATTCGGCATCGTCTTCACCGAGAACTGCGCCATCGAGCCGCGCGGCCGCGTCACCCAGGGCGATCTCGGTATGTGGGACGATGGCCAGATCGAGGGCCACAAGCGGCTGGTCCGATTCCTCAAGCAGGAGGGGGCGCTGGCCGGCACGCAGATCACCCACTCCGGCCGCAAGGGCTCGACGCCGCGCTCCTTCGACAAGCCGGGCCAACTCGGGCCCGACGGCGCGGGTTGGCAGCGATGGCAGGTGGTCGGCCCCTCCGAGCTGGCGGCGGGCGAGGGCTATGCGACTCCCAAGCAGCTCTCTGCCGACGAGATCGAGGGGCTGGTGAAGAAGTTCGGCGAGGCCGCGCGGCGCGCTGACGCCGCCGGCTACGACGTGATCGAGATCCACGGCGCGCATGGCTATCTGTTGGCCCAGTTCCTGTCGCAGGTCAGCAACAAGCGCAACGACCAGTATGGCGGCGATCGCGCCGGCCGCATGCGCTTTCCGCTGGCTGCCGCGCGCGCCGTGCGCGAGGGCTGGCCGAGCCACAAGCCGATGTTCATCCGCGTCTCGACGGTCGATGGTGCCGGCGGCTGGGAGGTCGAGGACACCGTGGCCTTCGCCAAGGAACTGAAGATGCTGGGCGTCGATGTGATCGACTGCTCCTCGGGCGGCCTCACGGGGCTCTCGACGGCGCTGCCGATCAAGCGTTCGCTGGGTTTCCAGGTGCCGTATTCGGCAGCGGTGAAACGGCAGGCCGGCATCGCGACCATGACCGTGGGCCTCATTCTCGACGGACCGCAGGCCGAGCAGATCCTGCAGGCGGGTGACGCCGACCTGATCGCGATCGGCCGCCAGGCCCTCTACGACCCTTTCTGGGCGCTGCATGCCGCGCAGGAGCTGGGCTGCGACGGCGACTTCGAGATGTGGACGCCGGAGTACGGCTGGTGGCTGGAGAAGCGGAAGAACAACCTTCCAAAATAAGAAGACAGACGGGAAACGCACATGACCGGTATTCTCGCCGGCCTTCGCATCGTCGAAGGTTCGGCCTTCATCGCGGCCCCCCTGGGCGGCATGACGCTCGCTCAACTCGGCGCCGACGTGATCCGCTTCGACGACATCAAGGGCGGCCTCGACAACGACCGCTGGCCGATCACGAAGGACGGCCGCTCGATCTATTGGGCCGGCCTCAACAAGGGCAAGCGCTCGATCGCCGTCGATCTGCGCCACCCCAGGGGGCGCGAGCTGCTCGCGGCGCTCATCACCGCGCCGGGCGAGGGCGCCGGCATCTTCACCACCAACATGCCGGCGCGCGGCTGGCTCGCCTACGAGGAGCTGGCGAAGAAGCGCGCCGACCTGATCGCGCTCAACATCGTGGGCGCGCGCGGTGGCAGCGCCCACGTCGACTACACGGTGAACGCCATCACCGGCTTTCCGATGGTGACCGGCCCGGTGGGCCACGAGGGTCCGGTCAATGCCGTGGCGCCGCCGTGGGATCTCGCCACCGCCTACGCCGGTGCCATGGCGATCCTGGCCGCCGAGCGGCATCGCCGGATGACCGGGCAGGGACAGCGGATCGTGCTGCCGCTGCAGGACATGGCGCTCGCCGCCACCTCGGCGCTGGGCTACATCGCCGAGGCGGTCGTGAACGGGGTCGACCGGCCGCGCTACGGCAACGAGATCTTCGGCACCTTCGGTCGCGACTTTCGCACCAAGGACGGCCGCTTCATCATGATCTGCATCTTCTCCGATCGTCACGTCGATGCGCTGGCGGCAGCCGGCGGCTTCGTGGCGGCCTTCAGGAAGATCGAGGCGGAGACCGGCCACGACCTCAAGAGCGATGCCGGCCGCTGGAACGCCCGCGAGCGGCTTTGCGCTGTGATCGAGCCCTGGGTGGCCGCGCACACCGCGGCCGACGTGGGCGCGGCGCTCAGGAAGGCGGGGGCCTTGTGGGCGCCCTACCAGACTTTCCGCGAGCTGGCGGACGACAAGGAAGCGGTGCACGACAATCCGCTGTTCACCGTCCTCGACCAGCCCGGCATCGGCCGCTATCCGGTGGCGGCCTCGCCGCTGCAGTTCGGCGCCGTCCCGCGCCAGCCACCCCGGATCGCGCCCACTTTGGGCCAGCATACGGACGAGATACTTTCGGCTATCCTCGGCCTGCCGGATCATGAGATCGCCCGGCTGCATGACGAGAAGGTCGTGGGTGGACCCAGATAGAGTTCTCATCGCCGGCGGCGGCATCGGCGGGCTCGCCGCGGCGTTGGCGCTGGCCCAGAAAGGCATCGCCTCGCTGGTGCTGGAGAAGGCTTCGAAGCTCGGCGAGATCGGCGCCGGCATCCAGCTCGGGCCCAACGCCTTCCACTGCTTCGATCGCCTGGGAGTCGGCGAGGCGGCGCGCGGCATGGCGGTCTACATCGACAGCCTCCGCCTGATGGACGCCATCGCCGACGGCGAGATCACCCACATCGACCTCGGTGAGAAGTTCCGCGCCCGCTTCGGCAATCCCTACGCCGTCGTCCATCGCGGCGACCTGCATGGCGTCTTGCTGAAGGCCTGTCAGGACCATTCCCTGATCGACCTCAGGACGCAGGCCGAGGTCGATGGCTATGTCCAGGACGTCAAGGGCGTGACGGCCAGGCTGGGTAACGGAGAAGCTGTGAGGGGCCGCGCGCTGATCGGCGCCGACGGCTTGTGGTCGCATGTCCGCCGCCAGGTTGTCGGTGACATCCCGCCGCGCGTCTCGGGCCACACCACCTATCGCTCGGTGATCCCGCTCGAGCAGATGCCCGAGGACCTGCGCTGGAACGCCGCCACGCTGTGGGCTGGCCCCAAATGCCACATCGTCCACTACCCACTGTCGGGCTGGAAGGTCTTCAACCTCGTCGTCACCTACCACAACCACGCCCCCGAGCCGGTCGCCGGCAAGCCGGTGCCGGTCGAAGAGGTGCGCAAGGGCTTCACCCACATCTGCGCGCGCGCGCAGAACATCATCCGCCACGGCAAGGACTGGCACATGTGGGTGCTGTGCGACCGCGACCCCATCGACAAGTGGGTCGACGGCCGAGTGGCGCTGCTGGGCGACGCCGCCCATCCGATGATGCAGTACATGGCGCAGGGCGCCTGCATGGCGATGGAGGACGCGGTCTGCCTGGCCGATTCGCTGTCGCGGCACGACTCGCTGGAGGCGGGCCTTGAGACGTACAAGGCCCGCCGTGTGCTGCGCACCGCGCGGGTGCAGCTGATGTCGCGCGCCATGGGCGATCACGTCTATCACCCCGACGGACCGCACGCGGCGCTGCGCAACGCCCTGATGAACGCCAAGAGCCAGGACCAGTGGCTCGACACGCTCGATTGGCTCTACGGCGGCAACGGGCTCGATTGACCCAGATCATGGCGGCCGCCCCCAGGCGGGCCGATGAAGGCGCCATGCAAGCCTGCTCTCCGATATGACGGCGGTGGCCGCCGCGAGGCCGTGGCGGGCATGGCATTTCGTGCTGATCGCGGTCGTCACGCTGTTCGTCGCCGCCGACGCCTTTGTGCTTTGGGCGGTGCTGATCGCGGGCGCCGCGGATCCGCCGGACGATCGTGCCGGCTGGGCCCTGCGCGAGGGTGAGGGCCGGACCCTCTATGCGGTATCGGCACCGACCTCGAGCACGGTCAACGTGACCGCGATCGTGCTGGCCTGCGAGATTGCATCGGATGAGCGCACGCTTCAGCTCCAGCTCTATGTCGACGGCGAACGGCCGCTGCTGCCGGTCGGTGCCCGTCGCGAGCAGCTCAAGGACGATCCGCAACTGCGGCTCGAGATCGACGGCGTCGCCTACCCGGCCAAGCTGTACTTCGCGGGCGACTTCGCGGTGATCGCCGACCGGACCGATGGCCCGCTGCCCGCCCTGTCGCCGGGCCTGGCGGAGCGCTTCGAACGCGGCGCGCGGCTGATGCTGCGCTTCGACCTGCTGACCGAGAATGCGGGCGGCAGCGACTTCGACGGCGCCGCCACCGTCGAGCTCAAGGCCGGCGATGGCGGCAAGGCCATCGCTGCCGTCCGGCGGCGCTGCGGGCAATAGGCCGGGTGTCATTCCCACGGCGCGCTCGCGGCGAAGAACGGGCATAATGGCACCCGACATGCCGCCTGCCGCCAATCGACCCCGCGCCGTCGCCATCGAACTGAACGCGGTGCTGGTCGCCTTGATCGGCGATGAGCCGCAGGTGCTGACCCTCGAGGACGGCGCGCTCTTGCCCTCGGGGCCGTTCGAGGGTGATCACCCGACTTTGCAGACCGGGCTGCGCGCCTGGGTCGAGCGCCAGACCCATCACCCCTTGGGCTATGTCGAGCAGCTCTACACCTTCGCCGACCGTTCGCGGGCCGCGGCCACCCTGGGCCGGCGCATCGTGTCGATCTCCTATCTCGGTCTGACGCGCGAACGCGCCGCGGTCGGCGGGCACGAGCCCGGCTGGCAGAGCTGGTACCGCTACTTCCCCTGGGAGGATTGGCGCGGCGGCACGCCGCCGTCACTCGCGCGTCAGGTGATGCCGCGGCTGCGGCACTGGATCGACGCGGCCACGAACGCGGCCGCCAAGCGCGAGCGCCGGCAACGGGTCGAGATCAATTTCGCCGAGGCGGGCTGGAACGAGGATCTGGTGCTGCAGCGCTACGAACTGCTCTACGAAGCGGGTCTCGTGCCGGAAGCCGGCGGGCGCCGGCCCGTCACCGATCCTCTGCCGGGTGCGCCGATGCACTACGACCATCGCCGCATCCTGGCCACCGGCATCGCGCGGCTCCGGGCCAAGATCAAATACCGGCCCGTGGTGTTCGAATTGATGCCGCCCGATTTCACCCTGGGCCAGCTCCAGCTCGGCGTCGAGGCGCTGGCCGGCCGGCCGCTGCACAAGCAGAACTTCCGTCGCCTGATCGACCAGCAGGGCCTGGTCGAGGAAACCGGCGCCGTCTCGGCCGAAACCGGCGGCCGGCCGGCCAAGCTCTACCGCTTCCGCCGCGAGATCGTGATCGAGCGCGCCGTCGCCGGCAGCAAGCTGCCGCTTTCGCGCTCTTCCTGAGTTATTTCGGGCTGACGCGCCTCCAGTCGGCGGCGACGAAGCCTTGGGCGTCGAGCCGGGTCTGCTTTGCGATCGCGGGTTCGGTGCCGCGGCAGATCCAGTTGTAGGCCAGCATGCGTTCCGTCCCGGTGACGACCCGCGGGATAACCTGCGAGTTGGAGTTGCTGCGGCAGAAGTCGCTCATCGCAGCGCTGGGCGTGCGGTCGGTGTTGGCCTTCAGGCACGACGGACTCTGGGCGTTCTGGCAGGCCAGTACAGCGCCGCCCACGCAGCGCCAGGAGATGCCGTAGATCGCCCGCGGGTACTGCGGATTGACGAACGGCGCCACCATCCACTCCGGAGTCTTGTCCGGGGTGAACTGCTGGTCCGGCATGTCGGCGGTGCCGGCCGTCCGGCAATAGGCCTGGGGATCGGGGACGGTGGGTGTCTGGGCCCCTGCGCCCGTTCCGGTGGTGAGAGCCACGAAACCGGCGACGATCATGAAGAAGCTACGCATGGCGACTTTCTAGGCGACGGCCGGCCGCTTGTCGAAACCGCGAAAACCGGGGCTTGACGCGCTTTATGCTCGTTCATAGCATAAGATCATAAATGCTCATTGTGAGCATAATAGGTGCCCCATGAATGCGTCCCTCCAGGCTGCCCAGCTCTACGACAGGGTGAAGTCGGTGATCCTGCCGGCCGAATGGTCGGAATTCGCGCCCGACGTCGACGCCATCCTGGCGCTGAAGCGCGAGAAGAACGCCGTCATCCTGGCGCACAACTACCAGACGCCGGAGATCTTCCATGGCGTCGCCGACATCGTGGGCGACAGCCTGGCGCTCGCACGCGAGGCGATGAAGACCGACGCCGAGGTGATCGTGCTGGCCGGCGTCCATTTCATGGCCGAGACCGCCAAGCTCCTGAACCCGTCGCGCACCGTGCTGATCCCCGACCTCCGGGCCGGCTGCTCGCTGGCCGAATCGATCACGGCGGAGGACGTGCGCCTGCTGCGCCAGCGCTGGCCCGGCGTGCCCATCGTCACCTACGTCAACACCTCGGCGGCGGTGAAGGCCGAGAGCGACATCTGCTGCACCTCGGGCAACGCCAAGAAGATCGTCGAGAGCCTGGGCGTGCCCAAGGTCATCATGCTGCCCGACGAATATCTGGCGCAGAACATCGCGCGCGAAACCGACGTCGAGGTCATTACCTGGGCCGGCCACTGCGAGGTCCACGAGCGCTTCTCGGCATCGGACGTGCGCCAGGTGCGGGCCGGCCACCCCGGCGTGGTGGTGCTGGCCCATCCCGAATGCCCGCCCGAGGTCGTGGGCGAAGCCGATTTTTCAGCAACAACATTCTTCGATTTTTGAATCGATAGCGATTCATAAGGCTTGTGATGGCTTGTCGTGGAAGGAGCTTTTAGAAAAAATTCATATATAGTTCAATAGA
>JACPVT010000203.1 GCA_016191685.1 Rhodospirillales bacterium
GACCCATTGGCCGGAGCCGCATGCCCTTGCGCAAGTGCTTGTAGGGCATCTCGACCGGGTCGGTGATGTGGGCACCGGGCGACTGCACCACCAGGATGGTCTCGGCGATGGGCTGGAAGTCGGCGCGGAAATGCACCGTCGACTTCAGCGCCAGGATCGGCACCTTGGCGGGCTCGACGCCGACCGTGCGGAACATCTCCTGGTCGGCGGCCTGGATGCGTTTGGATGCCAGCACCGCCGACACGCCCGACGCCTCGTCGGTGACCAGCGCCATCGGCCCGATCTGGAACCTCGCGCCGCCGTAGAACGGCCCGGTGCCGGTGAAGACGCCGTCGCTCACTTTGACGACGCGCCAGTCGGCCACGACCGGCGTCTCGCCGGCATAACCCACCACGGCGCCGATGCCGCGATGCATGATGTTGCCCTCGCCGGTCTCGACGGCGGCCTTCGCGGCGCCCTCGTCGACGATCATGCCGATCACCGCGCCCTTCGCCTTGTGCCGCATCAGCGCCGCCAGCAGCCCCACCGTGTCGGACGTGCCGCCGGCGCCGGGATTGTCCTGCACGTCGGCCAGCACGATCGGCTTCCTGGCCTTCTTCGAGAGTTCAATGGCCCGCAACGCCGCCTGATCGGGATCGAGCAGCTCGCCGGCAAAGGCCTTCTCCTGGGCCTTCACCGTGGCCGCGAGCTTGTCAGCGGCCGCCTCGACCGCCTCTTTGTCGTGGCCGTAGACCACCAGCGCCGGGCCGCACTGGGCGATGTCGGCCGGCGGAAAGCCCGGCGTGTGGGTCACGCTTACGATGCCCTGGTTGTGGCTCTTCTCCCCCGCTTCCAGCTCGCCCACCAGATCGAAGATCGCCTTGGCGGGCTCGATGAAGGTGCACTGCCAAACCAGCGGAATCAGGAAATCGAGCTGACGGTAGGCGCGATAGACCGGCCGCTTTTCCTCGAGCAGCTTGTCGAGCAGCTCGACGGCGCGTTTGCCCGTCACCGCCATGTCGATGTGCGGATAGGTGCGATAGCCCACCAGTGCGGTCGCGAGCCTGGCCATCTCGGGCGTGAGGTTGGCGTGATAGTCGAGGCTGGCCACGATCGGCAGCTCGTTGCCCACGACACGGCGGATACGGGCCAGCAGCTCGCCTTCGCCGTCCTCGGTGTTCTCCGCCACCATGGCGCCGTGCAGGTCGAGATAGACCGCGTCGAACGGCCCCAGCTTCTTCAGGTCCGCGTCGAACAGCGCCCACATCTTCTCGTAGGCGTCCTCGGTCACATACGACGCCGGCGCCGCCGCCGCCCAGGCGAGCGGCACGATCTCGTGGCCGAGTTCGGCCAGCCGCTTCACCGCACCGGCGATCGGGATATTGAAGCCCTCGACGCCCGCGATCATCTCGGGCCCGCGCAGCAGCGGCGGCCAGGCATCGGCGCGCACGAACTCGTCCCAGGTCGCCTGCTGCGGTGCGAACGTATTCGTCTCGTGCTGGAATCCACCCACAGCAATACGCGCCATCAGCCTCGTCTCCCTCTTCGCGCGCCCATCGGCCGCGGTGATCTACTCGAAATCGCCCTATTCGAAATCATCAGGCCGAAGCTCGATCGGTGCGCCGTGAGGCGTGCGGTCAGCGGCGTGATCCCAGGCATTGTAGTAGCGCGCCAGGGTCTTGGCATCGGCAACGCCCTTCTCCGCCACCAGCCGCTCGAGCGCATTCAGCCAGTGCCGGTAATAGGTCTCGCCGGTGTCGGGATCGCCGGCCGCCTGGGCGCGCTTGATCTCGGCGCCGAGCGTCGCCGCCCATTCCGGCCAGGTGAAGAGGCCGCGGGCATGCAGCGCCAGCGCCATGGCAAAGGCCTGGGCCTCCCACGGCTCGCGAAACACCGGACCTTCCCCGTCGCAGGGAAGGCCGGGAACGGCGGCTGGATCGATCATGCCTTACGCCGGCTCGAGATAGGGCTCGAACGCATCGATCGATATCTTGAGCGTCGGGTCGGCGTCCGGCCCCCAGATCTCGCGACCGTCGAACACCACCGTGTAGAGCCACTGCGGATCGTCGCCCTTATCGGCGGCGACCGAATCGGGGTAGGCGTGGCAACCGTGGATCAGCTCGACCACGCCCTGCTTGTCGCGCGCATAGCGCGGCAGCCGGGTGTGGCCCTGCGGATTGATGTTCGCCGTGCGCACGCGGTCGCCCGGCTTGAAGCGGGCCGGCGCCTGATGCTGGCGAAAGAACGAGCTGCGCGCCATCCCCGCCCGCACCACGTCGAGCGTGAGCTTGTGGTTCAACGGCTTGGTCTGATGCAGCGCGTGACCGGCGGCCAACTCGTCCGGCGTGACGTAGCCGCGGGCCACCAGGTTCTTCTCCATCGCGAGTTGCCAGCGCTGGTAATAGGAGACCGAGTGATAGACATGGGCCGGCAGCGTCTCCTGGGCGAAGCGGGAATGGTCGATGTGCCAGGCGCCGGCGTAGCCCATGGCACGAACCATCGCGAGCACGCGGCCTTCCCAGCTTGCATGGAACGGCGGCTCGTTCGGCTCGGCCTCGACCTTGCCGAAACCGTCCATGCCGCCCATGTCGTGGGGGCTGCTCATTGCGCGAGCTCCCCGGGCTTGCGGGCGAGGCCGGTGCCGATCATCGAATCACGGGTGACGAGGTCGGCGAGACGTTCCTCGCTCCAGCCTTCGGTGCCGGCGGGCCGCATCGGCAGCACGATGAAGCGTGTCTCGGCCGTCGAATCCCAGACGCGTACTTCCGTTTCCTTCGGCAGCGCGACGCCGAAATCGGCGAGGACGCCACGCGGATCCTTTACCGCGCGCGAGCGGTAGGGCGCCGACTTGTACCAGACCGGCGGCAGCCCCAGCACTTCCCACGGATAACAGGAGCAGAGCGTGCAGACGATCATGTTGTGTCGCTCAGGCGTGTTCTCGACGGCCACCAGATGATCGCCGACTTTGCTGACATGGCCGAGCGCGGCAACGGCCTTGGTGGCGTCGCCGAGCAGTGCCTGCTTGAAGGCAGGATCGGTCCAGGCCTTGGCGACGACGACGGCGCCGTTGCGCGGGCCGATCCTGGTTTCGTAGGTCTCGACGATGGCATCGAGCGCCGCCGGATCGACGTATCCCTTTTCGGTCAGGATCGTTTCCAGGGCGCGCACGCGAAGCTGCGTTTCCGACAGCTCCGAGCCGTGGTCGTCGTGGTGGTCGTGATCGTGGTCAGTCATGGCAAGCTCCGTCGACAGGACATTGCCGGCAAGCATACATCGGCCGCGTACTCGAGGTCAGCCCTTGGCTCAGCCCTTCCCTGTGGCGTCCTCGATCGCCTTGAGCAGCACAGGCCAGTATTCCTTGCCGTGACCGAGTTCCACCGCCCGCTCCATCAGTTCGCGGGCGACGTCGGCGCCCAGCGCCGGCACGCCGTGGCGCTCGGCCAACTCGACGGCATAGCCGAGATCTTTCAAAGCGTACTCGGTCGAGAAGGCGCGCTCGGGAAAGACGCCCGGCAGCATCGCCTTCATGCCGTGATTGCGCAGGGCGAAAGATTCGGCGGAGCCCTTGCTCAGCGTCTCGAACAGCACCTTGCCATCGACGCCCTGGGCGCGCGCGATGGCGAGCGCCTCGCCCAGCGCCACCACTGTCTGGAACAGGATCATGTTGTTCAGGATCTTCACCGTCTGGCCTGCGCCCGCGGCGCCGCAGTGCGTGACCTCGCTCGCCATGTGGCGCAGCAGCGGCTCGATGCGGGCGAAACAGAGCTCGGTGGCGCCGACCATGATCGACAACGTGCCGTCGATCGCGGCCTGCCGCGTGCGCGCGACCGGCGCGTCGGCGAAGGCCGAGGCCATGCCCTCGAATTCCTCGTAGAGCCGTTGCGCCAGGCGGGGCGGCGCGGTGCTGAGATCGATCACGTTCCAGCCAAGCTTGGCCTTGGCGACCAGGCCGCCTTCGCCCAGGCAGACCTGCTCGACTTCCTTGCCGCCCGGCAGCGACAGGAAGATCGTGCGGCAGCTGGTGGCGATCTCGTCGAGCGAGGCCGTCTTCACACCGTCGGCTTCGAGCCGCTTCAGCGGCGCCGGATCGCGGTCGGCGGCCAGCACCGTCAGGCCGCTCTTCTTCGCCAGGTTGCGGCACATCGGCTCGCCCATGGTGCCGACGCCGATAAATCCGATCATGTCCGTCATGTCAGTCCACAATAAAGAGTTTGGCGCCGTCCTTGGTGAAGGAGCGGTGCGCGAGATCGCCATCGGCCACCTGGTAGCTCTGGCCCTGTTTCAGGATAAATATTATAATTTCTAATGATAATAAAAGTACGTTTTAGGCCAAAACGTATTTTCATAATATTTTGGAATATTTCCAATATTAACCAATTATAAAAAATCGTAAAAACTTAATAAATATTTTGAACGCTGTTTTTAATC
>JACPVT010000184.1 GCA_016191685.1 Rhodospirillales bacterium
GCTTCCAGATTTGAGGGAAGCACGCGTGGAAGTAGCTCGAGATACGAAAGTATAAACTCAAATGAAATATTGAGTATAGATAGATATCGAGAGATATTATGAAATTTCAAAATTGTTTGTTTTAAATAGAAGTCGTGCAACCAAGGAGGTCGGTCATGCGTGCTCCTCTCAGTGCTGTTGGTCTGATTTTTGCTGGTTCACTGGCACACGCGGCGAATGGCATCGACGTCAAACGCGGCGTGGACTCCACGGTCTACGGCAACTGCGTGCCGAGCCTGGTGGTCGAGAACAAGTCGGCGGAGACCATCGACTATCTGCAGGTCGATGTCGTGGTGGCGCTGGGCAATGGCCAGGAACGCACCGTCGAACTGAAGTCGGCCTACCGTGAGGGTGTGCTCTATCCGATCAGCCCGGGAGGGAAGGCGACCTTGAAGCAACATCTCGATACGTCGACGGCGCTGGGCGCGCCGTGCGCCGACGTCAAGGCGCGCCGCGTCGTGCGCACGATCTGCGAGGCTACCGGCGGCAAGGCCTGCGCTTCCTCGGTTTCGGTGCAGCCTTGATCAACAGAAGAACCGTTCTGGGTGCCGCCGGCGCGTCATTGCTCGCGGCATCCGCTTCCAGCCCGGTATTTGGACAGGGGGCCTATCCGAACAAGCCGTTGAAGATCGTCGTGCCCTACCCGCCGGGCGGCGGTACCGACGGGCTCGGGCGCATCACCGCGCAGTTCCTGTCCGAGAAGCTCGGCCAGCCCATCATCGTCCAGAACATCGGCGGTGCGTCGGGCACGCTCGGTTCGGACACTGTGCGGCGGGCAGATCCCGATGGCTATACCCTGCTGTTCAACGCCAGCCTGTTCGCGCTGGGCAAGACGGTCGTGCCGACCTGCCCGTACGATCCGCAGACCGACTTCCGCCCGATCGCCCAGGCCGGCGAGGCGCCGCTGGTGCTGATCGTCAACCTCAACGTGCCGGGCACTGACTATGCCAGCACCATCGCGGCAATCGCCAAGGAACCGAAAAAGTACTTCTTTGCGCTGTCGTCGGGCGGCTCGGCCGGCCACATCGCCACCCTCGAGTTCCTGCGTCGGACCGGGCTCAAGCTCGACACCATCCTCTACAAGGGCACTGCACCGGCCAATGCCGATCTGCTGAGCGGCAGCGTGCCGCTCTTCATGGACCCGTGGACGGTGACGCTGCCGTTGGCCACGTCGGGCCGCGCACGGGCGCTGTTCGTCACGTCGAAGGAGCGCACGCCGCTCGCGCCGAACGTTCCGACCGCGGCGGAAGCCGGGTTGAAGGATTTCAACCTCAGCTCCTGGTATGGCGTGTGGGCGCCCAAGGATACGCCCGATCCCGTCGTCAACCGGCTCGCCGCCGCCATGGCCGAGGTCTCCAAGGATCCCGCCTTCGTCGCCAAGACGACGTCGCTCGGCATCGTGCCGACCGCGCGCGGCTCCCGGGAATTCGCCGCCTTCATCAAGCAGGAAATCGAGACAAACACCGCGCTGCTGAAGGACGCCGGCTTCAAGCCGGAGTGACGGCCCTCCGTCGTCTCGACCGAAGCCGAGCGCAGCGAGGCGTAGCGGAGAGACCTTGCCTGATGCGGGCTGGGCCTCTCAGAATGTAGACAGCCATGGCTCGGCAGCCTGTCGTTTACATTCTCGCAAGCCCGAGCGGCCGCGCGCTCTACATCGGCGTGACAACCGACATGGGACGCCGTTTGGAAGAGCATCGTCGCGGACTGTCCGAGCACACGTCCCGCTACAACATCACCAAGCTTGTGTACCTTGAGTCACACGAGACCGCGCCAAATGCGATCGAGCGCGAGAAGCAGCTCAAGAGATGGCGTCGCGAAAAGAAGATCGCGCTGATCGAGAGCGCCAATCCGGAGTGGTTGGATCTGTCGAACGAGGTGTTCTAGCGGCTGCTTGAGGCCGGCAAGGTCTCTCCGCTACGCCTCGCTGCGCTCGGCTACGGTCGAGACGACGGAATATTACTCCGCCGCCTTGGCGAGCGGGTCGAAGCGGGTGTCGAAGTCGCGGATGGATTTCTCGACGGTCGTCGCCACCTGGTTGAGCTTGTCCTGGTTGACGACCTTCAGGCCGAACAGGTCCTTGACGTAGAACACGTCGACGGCGCGCTCGCCGTAGGTGGTGATGTGGGCCGAGGCGATCTGCAGGTTGAGGCGCGTCAGCGCCCGCGTCACAACATGCAGGAAGCCCGGGCGGTCGCGGCCGTTGACCTCGATCACCGTGAAGGTGTCCGAGGCGTTGTTGTCGATCAGCACGCGCGGCTGGACGGTGAAGACCTGGTCGCGCTTGGGCCACGAGCTGCGCTGCTGGTCGAGCTCGCGCTGAATATTGAGGCGGTTGGAAAGCGCCAGCTCGACGCGGGCGGAAAGCCTGGCCAGGCGCTGCGGATCGTCGAACGGCTTGCCCTCGAGATAAAAGTTAATCTCAATATAAAGGAACAAATCTTTAAATGGTTAATAAAATCAAAATTTGTTAATAGGCCATGGGTGTCGAGCGTGTAGATCGTGACCTCGGTGACGGCGCGCGCGGCATCGACGCGGTGCTCTATGGCGAGCGGCTGGCGGCCGCGTTCGGCGCCCCGCACCAGTTCGGCCTGGCGCGCCAACGTGCCGGGATCGAACGACAGCCAGTAGGGCGCATAGCCGCGCGCGAAATGCTCGTCCTTGTCGGCCTCGCTCCAGCCGGGCAGTCGCGTGGCGACCTCGGCCTGGATCTGGCGGATTCGGTCGGCGCGGCCGCCGGCCAGGGTGCCGCCCGACAGCACCTGTTCGGCGGCGTTGTAGAGCTGGCGCAGCAACGCCGCCTTCCAGCCGTTCCACACGTTGGGGCCGACGGCGCGGATGTCGCATACCGTCAGCACCAGCAGTAGCCGCAGCCGTTCCGGCGACTGCACCAGGCTGGCGAAGCTTTCGATGGTCTTGGGGTCCATCAGGTCGCGCTGGAAGGCGGTGCCCGACATGGCGAGGTGATAACGCACCAGCCAGGCTACGGTCTCGGTCTCGGCGGCGCTGAGGCCAAGCCGCGGTCCGACCTGCATGGCGACGTCGGCGCCCAGCACCGAATGATCGCCGCCGCGGCCCTTGGCGATGTCGTGCAGCAGCACCGAAAGATAGAGCACCGGCCGCGACAGGATCTTGTGCACCACGTCGGCCGACAGCGGATGGTCTTCCTTCAACTCGCCCGACTCGATGCGCGACAGGATGCCGATGGCCCGGATCGTGTGCTCGTCGACGGTGTAGGTGTGATACATGTCGTGCTGCGTCTGGGCGACGACACGGCCGAAGTCCGGGATGAACCGGCCGAACACGCCGGCCTCGTTGAGACGCCTCAGCGTCGTCTCCGGATCGTGCCGCGACGTCATCATTTCCATGAACAGGCGATTGGCCTCGGGATCCGACCTGAGGCGATCGACCAGCCGGATGTTCTGGGTGATGAGGCGAAGCGTCGCCGGATGGATGTCGAGGTCGTTCTCCTGCGCCACGTGGAACAGCCGCAGGATCGCCACCGGATCCTTGGTGAAGGTATCGGGTGCCGCCACCGCCAACCGCTCGCCGTCGAGCTTGAAGCCCTCGAGCTGGCGCGGCCTGAGCGTCTGCCAAAGTGCTGCGAGCTTGGGCTTGCGCCGGTGGCTGTCCTCGAGGGCGGCCACGAAGATGCGCGTCAGGTCGCCCACGGTCTTGGCGTGGAGATAGTAGTGCTTGGTGAAGCGCTCGACGCCGCGGCTGCCCGGGCGGTCCTGGTAGCCCAGCCGCTCGGCGATCTCGCGCTGCAGGTCGAACGACAGGCGGTCGTCGGTACGGCCCGTCAGGTAGTGGATGTGGCAGCGCACCGTGGTGAGGAAGCGCTCGGCGCGCTCGAACAGGCGCGCCTCCTCCTTGGTCAGCACGCCCTTGGCCACGAGGTCGCCGGGCTCGCTCACGCGGTAGAGATACTTGGCGATCCAGAACAGCAGATGGAGGTCGCGCAGCCCGCCCTTGCCCTCCTTGACGTTGGGCTCGACGACGTAGCGCGAATCGCCCATGCGCTGGTGACGCTGGTCGCGCTCGGCGAGCTTGGCCTCGACGAAGTCGCGGCCGTCGCCGGTGTAGAATTTCTGCGCGAAGCCCTTGTGCAGCTCGTCGAACAGGGCGCGGTCGCCCCACAGGTAGCGCATCTCGAGCAGCGCCGTGCGGATGGTCTGGTCGCGCTCGGCATAGCGCAGGCTTTCGTCGACGGTGCGTGTGGCGTGGCCGACTTTCAGGCCGAGGTCCCACAGCAGGTAGAGCATGAACTCGACGATCTGCTCGCCGCGCGGCGTCTGCTTGTAGGGCCGCAGGAACAGGAGATCGAGGTCGCTGAGCGGCGCCAGCTCGCCGCGGCCGTAGCCGCCGGTCGCCGCCACGCCCAGCCGCTCGGCGGCGCTGGGGTTGGCGGCGGGATAGGCGTAGCGGTCGGCGAAGTCGAACAGGACGCGGACGATCTGGTCCATCAGGTACGAGGTGGCGGCCAGCACCGCCGGCCCGTCGTTGTGCAGCGGGCCGGGCTCCTCGAAGCGGCGGCGGATCTCGGCCCGGCCCCTGGCCAGCGCGTCGCGCAGCAGCGCCAGCACCGGCGGCCGGGGCGGCTCGCCGCCCGACGGCAGGTCCTCGACGAGCACCGCCAACGCCTCCTCGAGCGCGCGGCGGCGCACGATCCTGCGGCGGTCGGGGATATGGTCGTAGGGCTTGGCCATGGCGGCGCGATACTACAGGGCCGCGCTCGTCTAAAATAGGACCATGCCGCCTCCCGTCCTCGCCGTTTTCACCAAAAACCGGGTCAATCCGGCCTATGACGCCGCCCGGCTGGTCGCCGACCGGGTCGCCGCCGAAGCCGGCGCGCGAACCGTGCACTATGTGCCCGCGACCCCCGACCATGTCGGTGAGCAGAAATCCCTGGTGAGCGAGGCGCTGGCGGCCCGGCCCGACGGCGTGCTCTTCAACCCGACCGACGACGTGGCGATGCAGGAGGATCTGGCGCGATTCGCCGCCGCCGGTATCCCGGTCGCCGTCTTCATCAACCGCATGCCCGGCAAGGTGCTGACCTTCGTCGGGTCGGACGATGTCGCGGTGGGCTACACGGCCGCCAAGGCGCTGATCCTGGGTCTGGCCGGGACGGGTCGCATCGTCGCCCTCGACGGCACGCCGTCGGCGCGCACGGCGCGCGATCGCACGGTGGGGCTCAGGCGCGCCGTGGCGGAAAACCCCGGCATCAGGCTGCTGGGCTCGCACGTCGGCTATCTCCAGCAGGCGCCGGCGCGCGCGGCGATGGCCGAACTGCTGAAAGCCCATCCCGCGATCGACGGCGTCTGGACCGCCAACGACGTCATGGCCTTCGGCGCCCTCGACGCGCTGGCCGATGCCGGGCGGACCGCGCAGGTGGTGGGCGTCAACGGCCTGCCCGCCGCGATCGACCACATCGAGCGCGGCCGCATGCTGGCCAGCGTCGATTTCAGCGCCTTCAACATCGCAGCCATCGCCGCCCGCGCGGTGCTGCGCCACCTCGACGGCAAACCGGTGCCTCGGGAGATCATGGTGCCGGCCGAGCTGATCGACCGCTCCAACTGCGGGCGCTGGAAGATGCCCTTCGCCCAGCGCCCCAGTCCCGCCTGGGACGAGATCGTGCGATAGTCGTGCGATGATCCGGATCGTCTCCCTGATCGCGCTGGTGGCGCTGGCGTTTGCCGCACCTTCGGCCGCGCAGACGCGCGCAGCACCCGCCGCCCCTCCGGCGTCGAACCTGATCGACCTCAACAATGCCAGCCGCGACGACCTGATGAAGCTCGACGGCATCGGCGAGGTCCGCGCCGACGCCATCATCCGGGCGCGGCCGTTCAGGGCCAAGACCGAGCTGGTCGAGCGGCGGCTGATCCCCGAGCACCTCTACGACAGGATCGCCGACAAGGTGATGGCACGGCCACCGCCCGGTCCGGCGCCTGCACCCGGCCGGCCGGCGCCGCAGAAGCGGGGCTGATGGACGTCGCCACCATCTATGCGCTGGGCACGCCAGTGCCGTCGCGGGCGCATCCCGGTGCGCTCTCGGTCATTCGCCTGAGCGGCCCCAGGGCACCCGAAGTGCTGGTCTTCCTCACCGAGCCGCGCGCCTTCGAGCGCGGCCACTCGGCGCGCGATCCCGCCCTGCCGGAGCCGCGCCGCATGGTGGTGCGCACGCTCTACGATCCGCTGAGCGGCGAGGCGATCGACCGCGGCCTTGCGGTGTGGTTCGAGGCGCCCAACAGCGAGACCGGCGAGATGATGGCCGAGCTGCACCTGCACGGCGGTCGCGCCGTCGTCGGTGCCGCCCTGGAAGCCATCCGGCGCCTTGAAATGTGCCGGCTGGCCGAACCCGGCGAGTTCACGCGCCGCGCCTTCGAGCACGGCAAGCTCGACCTTACCGAGGCCGAGGGCATCGCCGACCTGGTCGCGGCCGAGACCGAACAGCAGCGCCGCCTCGCGTTGCAGCAGATGGATGGCGCGCTACATCGGCTCTACGAGGACTGGCGCACCCTGGGCCTCGCCACGCTCGCCCATCTCGAGGCGGCCATCGATTTTCCCGACGAGGATCTGCCGCCCGGCATCGCCCAGGCGGTGCGCGACGGGGCCTTGCAGCTGCAGGCCGAGATCGCCGCCCATCTCTCGGACCGCCGCGGCGAGCGGCTGCGCGAGGGGCTGCACATCGCCATCATCGGTCCGCCCAACGCCGGCAAGTCCTCGCTGCTCAATCTTCTGGCGCGCCGCGATGCCGCCATCGTTTCAGAAACCGCCGGCACGACACGCGACGTCGTCGAAGTGCATCTCGATCTCGGCGGCTGGCCGGTGGTGCTGGCCGATACCGCGGGCCTGCGCGAGTCGGGCGACGCCATCGAACAGGAAGGCGTGCGCCGCGCCCGTGCCCGCGCCGCCGAGGCCGACCTTCGCCTGCTGGTGCTCGATGCATCGGCAGACTGGAAGACGGCGATGCGGGATCTCACGACCTCGACCGGGCGCTGGGATCCGGCGCGCGACATCGTGGTGCTGAACAAGGTCGATCTTGCCCCGGTCCAGCCGGACGGCGAGGCCGTGCCGCTGTCGGCGACGTCGGGCGCCGGCTTGCCGGAATTGTTGGCCCGCCTCGAACGCTCGGCCGGGCAACTGATGGAAGAAGGGGCGGCCGCGCCGCCGCTCACCCGTGTCCGCCACCGCGAGGCGCTGGCCGAGGCGCACGCCGCTCTCGGCCGCGCGCTGGTGGCACCCGAGATCGCGCTGGCGGCGGAAGACCTGCGCCTCGCGTTGCGCGCCATCGGCCGCATCACCGGCACGGTGCGGGTCGAGGAACTGCTGGACGTGATCTTCCGCGACTTCTGCATCGGCAAGTGAAGACCGGGCAAACGACAGCGGGCGGCGTAGGGACGCCGCCCGCCCTTTTCGCTTCAGCTCGACCCTACTGAACGACGATCTCGACGCGCCGGTTCTGTGGCTCGCGCACACCGTCGGCGGTTTGCACCAGGGGCTGCTCCTCGCCGCGGCCGACGACCGAGATCGCGTTGGCCGGCACGCCGTTCTGGACGAGCGCGTCCTTGACGACGTTCGCCCGGCGCAGCGACAGCGCCATGTTGTAGGCTTCCGGGCCGGACTTGTCGGCGTGGCCGGTAGCCGTCACGCGCGCACTGCCCTTGGTCTTGTAGGCGTCCGCCGCCTGCTTGATCGTGTTGAGCGCCTGGGCGCTGAGGTTCGAGCGGTCCCAGTCGAAGAACACCATGAACGACGGCGGCGCCACCGCGGCGGGCGCCGGTGCCGGCGCCGGCGCGGCCTCGGGCTGGCCGAACTTGTAGGCGAGACTCAGCATCGCGGTGAAGTTGTTGTTCTGGTAGGCGGGCGGGTTGGTCGTGGCGTAGTAGCGGCCGTCCAGGTTGATGCGGAAATTCTGGTCGACGTTCCAGCCGAGGCCGACGATGCCCTGGTAGGCGAACTGGGTGCTGCACAGCGAGCAACCGTTGATCGACGCGTCGGCGAAGGCGATGCCGGCGCCCGCGCCGACGTAGGGCGTGATGGTCGCGCCCGGCGCGAAGTCGTAGAGCAGGTTGGCCATCACGCCGAGCTGCTCGATGCGACCGCTCACGTTGCTGAAGATGTTGCCGAAGTTGGCGGTGCCGCGGCCGTTGTTGCTGCGGAACACGCCCTCGAGTTCGACGCGGGGGCCGACGAAGTCGTAACCCACGACGCCGCCCACGGCGTAGCCGATGTCCATGTTGTAGTTGTTGCTGTTGAGCAGCCAGTTGCCGCCGCCTTCCGCGCCGACATAGAAGCCCGGGTTGGAGGTGCCGGGGGCGAACATGGATTGCGCCTGTGCGGCCATCGGAAGAGCGAATACCGAGGCCGCCACCATGAGTGCCTTTTTCATAAAATGTTCCTCTGCGTTGAACCGGAGCGGAGACGAAAGTTGCGAGACGAAAGTTCCGGGGGCCAACGGGAGAGCGATTGCAGAAGTTGCGGCGGTACTCTCCGGGAGGTTCCCGCCTGTGGCAGACGGGCAACACTTGCAGGTCATGTGCTGATAGACTGGCGCGATGACCAGGATTCTTCTCACCCGTCACGGCCACGTCGACGGTATCCGCCCGGCGCGTTTTCGCGGCCGGGCCGAATTGCCACTGACTGATCACGGCCTCGCCCAGGCCGACGCGCTTGCCCGTCGCATCGCGGCGCACTGGAAACCGGTGGCCGTCTACACGAGCCCACTGCAGCGCTGCGTGGTGACCGGCGGCAAGGTCGCCGACGCCTGCGGTGTTGCGGCGTCGGTCCTCGCCGGGTTGGGCGACATCGACTACGGCGCCTGGCAGATGCGCACCCACGAGGAGGTCAAGGCCGAGACCCCGGAGGCCTATCATCTGTGGCGGTCGGCGCCGCATCTCGTGCGCTTTCCCGGCGGCGAGTCGCTGCAGGACGTGGTGGCGCGGACATCAGACGCGCTCCGGATGATGCTGGCGACGCATGCCGACGACACGGTCGTGCTGGTCGGACACGACAGCGTCAACCGCGCCCTTCTTCTGCAACTCCTCGACCAGCCGCTGTCGGCCTATTGGCGGCTGTCGCAGGACCCCTGCACCCTGAACGAGATCGAGGTCTTCGCCGCCGGCGACGTCCGGATCGGCTGCATCAACGACACCAGTCACCTGCCATAGCCGCGGCTCTCGAAAGATCCGCGTTAGCGCGTGCAGGCGGCCGGTTCGGAGGTGATCTTGGCTGGCGCTGTGGCCGACCCGACGGCTTTGCCACGATGGTCGAGCCTCACCGCCGTTCCGTAGACCACGGGGCGCAGCGCCTTGAAGTCGTGCGCCATCTTCTCCAAGGCT
>JACPVT010000185.1 GCA_016191685.1 Rhodospirillales bacterium
ACCCACGTGTACGTGTGCGTGCATGGCCACGACATCTGTGGCCGCTGCCACGAGCAGCTCTCTGCGCCCAAGTCCAACGGCGGCAAGAAGTCCTGTCCGCAAGGTCGTTGCAGCTACAACGATCCGATCCTGCGCTCCTACGAAAGCGTCGTGGAGGCCGGCCGCGCCTTCGGCCAGGCGAACCCCGGTTTCTACGAGGCCGAACTTGCCAAGGGTGCTGCAGGGGACACGGCGATGATCGCCTACACCTCGGGCACCACCGGCAGTCCCAAGGGTGTCATGCTGAGCCACCGCAACATGATCACCGCGGTGGAATCCTTCATCGAGGTGAACGAGGTCAAGCGGGGCGACAACTGGCTGTCCTACCTGCCCATGGCCTGGGTCGGGGACACAGCATTCAGTCTCGCCATGGCGCTGGTCGGTCGCCTCACCGCCAATTGCCCGGAGAGTCCGGAAACCGTCCAGCGCGACCTGCGCGAACTGGGGCCCGATGCCATGCTGGCGCCGCCGCGCATCTGGGAGAACATGCTGACCCAGACGCAGGTTAAGAGCGGCGATGCCTCACCGTTCAAGCGCTGGACCTTCGAATTTTTCCGTGGCGTCGCGGAGCGCTGTGAGCTCAAGCGTTCCGATGGTCAATCCCCCTCGATGCTCGAGCGGCTGGGCCTCGCGCTAGGCGAGGTGCTGGTCTACGGCCCGGTCCGCGACCAGCTCGGCCTGCGCAAGGCGCGCTGGTGCTACACCGGCGGTGCGCCGCTCGGCCCCGACACCTACCGTTTCTTCCGTTCCTTCGGCATCAACCTGAAGCAGGTCTACGGTGCCACCGAAGCATCGGCGCTGATCGCCTGCCAGGCCGACGCCGAAGCCAATCCCAACACGGTGGGCCGGCCGATCCCGCGGGTCGAGATCAAGATCGACGACCGCGGCGAGGTTCTTTTGCGAGGCCCGAACGTGTTCGTCGGCTACTTCAAGCAGGAAGAGGCGACACGCGATACGGTGACGCCGGACGGCTGGCTGAAGACCGGCGACGCCGGCTTTTTCGACAAGCAGGGCCACCTCGTCATCATCGATCGCGCCAAGGATGTCGGAAAGCTCGCCGACGGTTCGGCTTTTGCTCCGCAGTTCATCGAGAACAAGCTGAAGTTCAGCCCCTTCATCCGCGAGGCCGTGGCGTTCGGCGACGAGAGGCCGTTCGTAGTGACGATGATCGCGGTCGACATGCAGACGGTGGGGACATGGGCCGAGAAGCGCGGCCTTGCCTATACGAGCTTCATGGATCTCAGTGGCAAGCCCGAGGTGGCGGCATTGGTCGGTGCGGAGATCGCCAAGGCCAATGCCACGCTGCCCGACGTCCAGCAGGTCAAGCGTTACCTGCTGCTCAACAAGGAACTCGATGCCGACGACGCTGAGATGACGCGCACCCGCAAGGTTCGGCGCCGTTTCGTCGCCGAGAAGTACGACAGCGTCATCACCGCCTTCTATGGCGGCAAGCAAGAGGCCGACGTGACCGTGGAGATCACTTTCGAAGACGGCCGCAAGTCGACGCTCAACTCGACGATTGCGATCCACGACGTGGCGGCCGCGCCGCCGGCCCGTCAGGCAGCGTAGGAGCGGGCCATGGAACTCGACTTCACGCTCCTTTTGATCGGTAACGGCGTCCTGATCGGCCTCATGTACTCGCTGATCGCGCTGGGCTTCGTGGTCGTCTACAAGGCGACCGACGCCATCAACTTCGCCCAGGGCGAATTCGTCATGCTGGCGGCGCTGATGTCAGCGGCCGTCACGGTGCTGATGGAGTTGCCCTTCTGGGTCGGCGTTCTGGTCTCGCTTCTCGGCATGATCTCGTTCAGCTTCGGTCTCGAGCGGGTCGTCCTGCGGCCGCTGCTCGGCCGGCCGATCGTGGCGGTCATCATGGCGACCATAGGGCTCGCGGCGATCCTGCGCGGCCTGGGCCCACTCTTCTTCGGTGCCGAGACGCGGTCGATCACGCTGCCTGTCGGTGACGAGCCGATCATCCTTGGTCCGTTCATGCTGCAGCCGGTGCAGGTCACGGGTGCCGCGGTGGCGCTGCTCTTTCTCGGCGGCTTCACCTGGTTCTTCCTCAAGAGCCGCATGGGTGTGGCGATGCGGGCCGTCGCCGACAACCAGCAGGTCGCCATGGCCATGGGAATCAACGTCGAGCGCTACTTCGCGCTCGCCTGGGCGATGGCCGGGATCGTCTCGGCGCTGGGCGGCGTGGTGTGGGGTGCCATGCTGGGTGTCGACGTGCACGTCTCGCTGGTCGGCCTCAAGGTCTTTCCGGTGGTGATCCTGGGCGGCCTCGACTCGATCATCGGCGCGGTGGTCGGCGGCCTGATCGTCGGCATCGTGGAGAACCTTGCGGCCGGCTACCTCGACCCGCTGGTCGGCGGCGGCACGAAAGACTTCGCGCCGTATGTCCTGATGATCATCGCGCTGATGATCCGGCCGTACGGCATCTTCGGCAAGCGCAAGATCGAACGGGTTTAGGTAGCATCGATGTTTCACCGCGAATCCGGATACTTCAAGACCACCTATGCGGCGGACAGCGGGCTCTATCCGCTGCCCATCGCCAAGTGGACGATCGGCGTGCTGCTGGCGGGTTTCATCCTGCTGCCGACCATCAGTACGGCGCTGAGCGGCGCGGTATCGGCCGAATATTACGTGTCGGTCGTCAACCTGATCCTGATTGCCGTGGTCGGCGCGCTCGGCCTCAACATCCTTGTTGGTTACACCGGGCAGATCTCGATCGGCCATGCCGCCTTCATGTCGGTCGGCGCCTATACGGCCGCCAACCTCGCCGTGAAGCTCGGCCTGCCGTTCTGGGTCACCCTGCCGGCAGGCGGCCTGATGGCGGCGTTCATCGGGGCGATCGTCGGCATACCGAGCCTGCGCATCAAGGGCCTTTACCTGGCGATCGCCACGCTCGCCGCGCAGCTCATCATCGAGTGGGTCATCAATCATACGCCGGCGATCTCCGGCGGCTCCCAGGCTTCGATCGAGGTGCCGCGGCCGACCGTGCTCGGCTATCCGCTCAAGACCCAGCGCGAGCTCTACTACTTCCTGCTGTTCTTCGCGGTACTCGCCATCGTCGGCACGCTGAACCTGGTGCGCAGCCGCATCGGCCGGGCCTTCATCGCGATCCGTGATCAGGATATCGCGGCGGAAATCATCGGGATAGACATTTTCAGGTACAAGCTCACGGCATTTGCGATCTCGTCGTTCTACGCCGGCGTGACGGGCGTGCTTTACACCTACTACCTCGGCATCGCGAACTACGAGAACTTCCTGATCACGACGTCGATCGACTATCTAGCCATGATCATCATCGGCGGCCTCGGCTCCGTGCTCGGATCGATCCTTGGCGCGATCTTCGTGACGCTGCTGCCGATCCTGATCCGGGTATTCATGGAATCGTTCGGCACCCTGCTGTTCTCGGCATCCGAACTGAACAACGTCATCCCGGCGACGCGGCTCGGGCTTTTCGGACTCCTGATCATCGTCTTTCTCGTCGTTGAGCCGGAGGGCCTGAACAGGCTCTGGCGCAATATCCGGAATTATTTCCGGGTCTGGCCGTTTTCGTACTGAAGCGTAGTTGGTTCACCACTGGAGGTCCTCATGACAAGGCATCTGGCAAAACTGACCGCCGCCGCTGCGGGAGCCCTACGGATGTAGGCGGGCGCGGCAATCGCCCAGCCGAAGGAGATCGTCATCGGCGTGCAGTGCGACCGCACTGGCGCAACTCAAACCGTGGGCGTGTTCTTCTGTCCCGCCGTGCATGACTATACCAATCTCATAAACTCCAAAGGGGGGGTCGAAGGCCGCAAGATCCGCGCCATGGAGATCGATCACGAATACAAGGTGCCGCAGGGCATGGAAGCCTACGAGCGCCACAAGAAGGAGGGCGCCGTCAGCATCCTGCTTTACGGCACGCCGCACACCCAGGCGCTCGCCGCCAAGCTCGCCGAAGACAAGATCCCCGGCACGTCGCCCGGCTTCGGCAGCGCCGCCAGCGCCGACGGCAAGCGTTACCCTTATCTGTTCCCGATCGCGGCTACCTACTGGTCACAGGCCGCGGCAGCAGTGAAGTTCGTCAAGGACAAGCTCGGCGGTAACCTCAAGGGCAAGAAGATCGCCTACCTGTTCTACGACAATCCGGCGGGCAAGGAGCCGCTGCCGATCCTCGAGGATCTCGCCAAGCTCGAGGGCTTCGAACTCAAGACCTTCGCCGTGCCGGCGCCCGGTGTCGAAATGGGTGCGCAGGTGCTCGACATCACCCAGCGCTATCGCGCCGATTTCGTGATCGCTCACCTGTTCGGCCGTTCGCCGTCGGTGTCGATCAAGGAATTCAAGCGCGTCGGCTATCCTCTGTCGAAGGTCGTCAGCTTCGTCTGGGGCTCGGCCGAGGCCGATCTCGAGGCGGCCGGCGGTGGCGCGGTCGCCGAGGGCTACAACACCATGCAGTTCGCCGGCGTCGGCAGCGATTATCCGGTGCACAAGCAGATCCGCGACATGTATCAGAAGGAAGGCAAGCCGGCGCCGAAGGAGATGGCGTCGACCGTCTACTATAACCGCGGCATCTTCCACATCGCGGTGCACATCGAAGCGGTGCGCAACGCGCTCAAGGCGAAGGGCGCCAACGCCAATATCACCGGCGAAGACGTCAAGAACGGCTTCGAGAAGGTTAAGGGCGTGACTCTGGATGGCCTCATGCCTCCTCTGGAAATCACCCCGACCGACCACGAGGGCGGCGGCTGGGTCCAGATCTTCACGGTCAAGGGCGGCAAGCTGACGAAGTCGTCGGAGTGGTTCCGGGCCTATCCGGAAGTCATCAAGAAGCACATCGAGGCGGACGCCAAGAAGTCCTGAAACCGCGGCGGGCGGGTGGCTTCGGCCACCCGCACCCGTTCCAACCTGGAATTCCCAAGGTCCATGCTGACTCTCAACAACATCGAAGTCGTCTATGACGGCGTCATCCTGGTCCTGCGCGGCGTCTCCGTGTCGGTACAGGAGGGGACGATAACCACCGTCCTGGGCGCCAACGGCGCCGGCAAGACGACGACCCTGAAGGCGATCTCCGGCGTGTTGCGGAGCGAGCGCGGGGAAGTAACCAAGGGGTCGATCGAGTACGACGGCCGCCGCATCGACGGCATGCGCGCTTTCGAGGTGACCAAGATCGGCATCGCCCAGGTCTTCGAGGGGCGGCGGGTCTTCGAACATCTGACGACCGAGGAGAATCTGATCGCCGGCGGCCACATCCAGCCGGACAATGCCAAGATTCGACGAGGCATCGACCTGGTCTATTCGTATTTTCCGCGGCTTCGCGAGCGGCGGCAGCAACAGTCAGGCTACCTGTCGGGTGGCGAGCAGCAGATGCTGGCGATCGGCCGGGCGTTGATGAGCAGCCCCAAGGTGGTGCTGCTGGACGAACCTTCGCTTGGCCTCGCGCCCATGCTGGTCGAGGAGATTTTCGGCATCGTCGGTCGGCTGGTGAAGCAGGAAAAGCTCTCCGTCCTCCTGGTCGAGCAAAACGCCACCATGGCGCTGGCCGTGGCCGACCATGGTTACGTCATGGAAAACGGCCGCATCGTGCTGGAGGGGCCGGCCGACAAGCTGCGCGACAACTCCGACATCAAGGAATTCTATCTCGGCCTGAACGAGGGCGGCGCGCGCAAGTCCTACCGCGACACGAAGCATTACAAGCGACGCAAACGCTGGCTATCCTAAGCGCGGTACGCGTCTTACCCTGACCTGGTGGTCGCAAACGGGAGAGGGGACATGGACGACATCGAGCGGCTGCAGAACATGATCGGGGCGGCAAAACGGATCGTCGCCTTCACCGGGGCGGGTATCTCGACCGAATCGGGAATCCCCGACTTCCGATCTCCAGGCGGCATCTGGACCCGCTACAAGCCGATCTATTTCGACGATTTCATGGCCTCGGAGGAAATGCGCCGCGAATCGTGGCGGCGGAAGTTCGCGACCGACGAAACCATGCTCAAGGCCGAGCCCAACGCGGGGCACCGGGCGCTTGCCAAGCTGGTCGAGCAGGGCCGCATGAGCGCCATCATCACCCAGAATGTCGACGGACTGCACCAGCGTTCGGGCGTTCCCGATGCAAAGGTGATCGAGTTGCACGGCAACGCGACCTATGCGGCCTGCCTCGACTGTGGTCATCGCCACGGCCTCGATCCGATCCGCCGGGCGTTTCTCGACGGCGGCAAGCTGCCGACTTGCGCCAAGTGCGACGGCATCGTGAAGACCGCCACAATCTCGTTCGGCCAGGCGATGCCGGAAATCCAGATGGCGCGGGCCCAGGACGAGACCCTTTCCTGCGACCTCTTCATCGTCCTCGGCAGCTCGCTCGTCGTCTATCCGGCGGCGGGATTCCCAGCCACTGCCAAGCGCCGGGGTGCGAAACTGGTCATCGTCAATCGCGATCCGACCGATCAGGACGCCAGTGCCGATTTGCTCATTCATGCCGAGATCGGATCGACCGTGAGCCGGGCGGTTGGCGTCAACTGACACGCCGTCGTTGCGATGGGCGACAGGACGCGGTTTAATCGCCCCGGGTCAGGGAGGGTTAGCATGTTGATCAATCGCAGGGCCGCACTGCTCGGCGGCGTCGGCGCCGCCGTATTTGGCGGGCTGCCGGCCGCAGCGCAGGACATCACGTTTTTCCGCATCGGCACCGGCGGCACTGCCGGAACGTATTTCCCCATCGGCGGGCTGATCGCCAATGCCATTTCGAACCCTCCGGGTTCGCGCACCTGCGCCGAGGGGGGATCGTGCGGCGTTCCGGGGCTGGTGGCGACGGCCGTGGCGTCCAATGGGTCGGTGGCCAACGTCAACGCGATCGCCGGCGGCAGCATGCAGTCGGGCTTCGTGCAATCCGATGTGGCTTTTTGGGGTTACACCGGGACCGGAATCTACGAAGGCCGCCCCAAGGTCGATTCCCTGCGTGCTATC
>JACPVT010000204.1 GCA_016191685.1 Rhodospirillales bacterium
AATTACGAATATATAACTCGAAATGCAGTCGTCCCTCGATATAACGAAAATCGTGTCTAACAAATCGATTTTTGGGAAGGCCATTTTGACGAATCCGAGCGGGTCCTTGCGGAAGCGGCGCACCGTCTCCAGCGCGCGGTCGTGGTCGGCTTGGGTGTTTACTTGATCGAACATGGTTTTCCTCATCATGCGGACCGCGAGCCTCCGGCTCGCTCATGAAGCGAGCCGGAGGCTCGCGGTCCGGAAGCTATGAATTCTTCTGCTTCGCTGCCGCACGCAGCTCGGCTTCATACTTGGCGATGCGCTCGTCGGCGGCATCGAGGCGGCGGGCGAGGTCGAACGGCGCGCCGCCCTCGCGCGACGGACGCTTGTCGCCATAGGTCTCGCGCTCGTGCGCCTTGAGCAGCGACCACAGCAGGCGATTATCGTAGACCTTCACCTTGCCGACCATCTGGCCGCGCTGGAACACGGGCTTCTTGATGCCGACGACGGCACGGCGGAACACCTCGTCGCGCACGCGGGCAACACCCAGTTCCAGCGCATCGGCCCAGCGCTTGGCGAAGGCCGGACTCGTCTTCTTGTAATGGTAGAGCACGGTGCGCGACAGGCCGCTCCGCTTGGCGGCGTAGCTCACCGAACCGGAAGCGGCGAGCAGGCGGAAGAAGTGCGCGGCGGCGCGCGGCACGAGGGCCGCGGGCATACGACTACGCGAAGTAGTTTTGGTGGTCGGTCCGGTCATCGGGATCTCCCTGGGAATTGAAACGGTGTTTTCGCTCAGTGTTTCGGTGCTTTCCGGCAATCGTCGAAAAAGGCCTGCGCCGCGGCGACGACGGTGCGCTCGGCCTCGCCCCACGCGGCGGGACCGGCGTCGAGGCGATCGAGATGTTGCTGCTGTCGCCGCGCGAAGTCGCAGGCCTGTACCTTCAGCGACGGCATCGTCTCGCCGCGCAGCGCGACCTCGGCCTCGAGATCGAAAATCTCCTGCAGGTCGGAGGTCTCGCGGTAGAGCCGTACGGCGGCGAGATAGCGCGCCTTGAGGTACGTAATCGCCTTCGCCTTCAAGGGCCGGCCACGCCGCACATAGTTCTCCACGCGCCCAAGGAGGATCTCGCCGCGATACGCGGCCACGATTGCCGGTGTCGAAATCATGGGGCCTTCCCGGGTTTTGGGCACAAAAAAGCCCGCTCGGAGGCCCCCTGATTACAAGGGGCGGAGCGGGCTGGCGGCGCCGATGCTTAGCGCCATCATAGGCTTTTTCTTAGCAAAATCCTGTCGAACCTGCAAGTTTTTCTTCAAGAAAAATGAACGGCGGCCGAAATGCCAGCAAAGTGCTGGCATCGCCGACCGGCGCACCACCATTCCTGGGGCGGCTAGCTATCGGTGCAACGCCTTCAGCGCCACGTCGGGCGCGGTCGCCACGATCTTGAGCAGGGCGGCGGCCGGGCCGGTCGGCACGCAGCGCTTCTGTTCCCAGTTCTGCAGGGTCCGGACGCTGACGCGCATCACGCGGGCAAACTCGCTCTGGCTGAGGCCGGTGCGTTCGCGCACGCCCTTGACGTTGGGCGCCGCGACCTTGAACTGCCGCGAGGGACGGGCCTTACCCTTGGAGATGGCGGCAGCCTCCTTGAGGCTGGTGACGAGGTCCCTGAGCAGTCTGCGGTTCATGGCGAATGCTCCCTGGACCACGACTATACGCAAGCAGCGTATAGCTCGACAACCCCGCCCTCACCCTGAGGGGCGCGAAGCGCCGTCTCGAAGGGTGGAATCAACAATGCCGTTGCCCATGCTTCGAGACGGCCACTGCGTGGCCTCCTCAGCATGAGGTCTTGCTGACCGCTCCATCCGCGTCTCGGCCACGGCATGTCGGCGCCCGTCCCTCCCCGCGTTTCGCAACGCCCCCTGCGCGCGTTTCCATCGGCAATTCAAGCTGCTAACAATCTGGACGCAACCCTGAGCAACCTGCTCTCGCGGGAGGAAGCCATGGCAGCCCCATTCGACCTCGTGGTGCGCAACGGCACCGTGCTCGACGGCACCGGCAGCGAACCGCGTCCGCTCCCCGGTGACGGTTGTTTTCCCCGACGTCCGGCCCGAATACTTTTCCAACCCCGCCTCCGTCGCGATCCCGCCCGATTCCCGAACACCCCTGAG
>JACPVT010000131.1 GCA_016191685.1 Rhodospirillales bacterium
ACTCCGGCTTGCAGCCCGCCATGACGGCGTTGGCGGCGAGACTCTGCAGGGTCGGCACGACTTGGCGCGGTGGCACAGGCGGGAAGGGGCGGTTGTCGCCGCGTACGCGCTCGACGAACTTCGCCACTTTTTCCTCGGTCGGCACGTAGAGCGGCATGCCGTCGCTCCAGCCCTGCTCGGTGGCGAATTCGTTGAACGCCTCGACATCGAGATCGCCGATGTCGATGACTTCCTGTTCGGCGATATCTGTCATTGCTTCGTCGCCTCGAGAAGGCCCTTGGTCGCAGTTTCAATGCGCTCGCGCAGCTCCTCGGCGTTGAGGCCACCCACAGGGTGTTTCACGACGATAAGCTTGGGCTCGATCTTGCGGGCTTTCGCCTGGGCAAGCACGAGCGGCTTGAAGGTCTCAGTAGCGATCACGTAGGCCGTGATGCCGAGTTTCTCGAGTTCGATGCTGTCGTGGAAACTCCACGATGAACAGGACCCTCAATCCCCTAACGCAAGGAGCGCCGCGCGATACTTCCCGGCGACCGCCTGGATCAGTTCCTTGGGGGCGGCCTGGCTGGCGCTGTTCTTGGCGTGGAACTCGATGTTGTCGACATTACGGAAGGCGCCGAGTTTGGCTTTCACGCCCTCGAGCAGCTCGCGCGCATTCGGCTTGGAGTTCGACATGAGTGCGATCGCGTCGGTCGCCCAGTTGATCGGCTTCAGTGCCATCGTGGGGCCCGCGGCGGCTGCGAGACCAAAAGTCGGGTTGACGATGCGCATGGTCACTCCTCTTCAACTCGTTTTGCTCAAAGCCGCGACGGCGGCCTTGGCGGCGCGCTGGCCGTCGGCGATCGCATCCGCCAAATACTGACGGCCGGCGGCGCGTACGTCGCCGGCTGCGAAGACGGTGGGCGCCGACGTTCGGCCTTCCTCATCGACCACGATATGCCCGGTAGTGTCGCGCGCAAGCGATTCCGGCACGAATTCCGCAGCGGGAGACTGGCCGACGTAAACGAAGACCGCGCTGGCCGGAATGGTGTTTCGCGCGGTTCCCGATTCGACCACGATCGACTGCAGACCGTCGCTGCCTTCCAGTCCGACGATGCGGCCGTCGATGAAGGTGACTCCTTCCGGCAACTTGGCGGGAGGCGATCCGACCACGGTGACCTTGCTGCCAAGCCCTGTCAGTTCGGCGGCTTCAAAGGCGGCCCAACCTTCCGCGCCGGCGACGACGATCGGCAGGCCGGTGTAGAGTGGCCCGTCACAGGCCGCGCAATGGGAGATCCCCCGGCCCTCGTACTGGTCCTCGTTGGGCAGGCCGAGCCGGCCCTTATGGAGACCGGTCGCGACCACCACGGCCCGCGCGGTGTGGCGCTCGCCCTCCGCGGTCTCGACCGTCCAGGGCCCACCGCCAGAGAGCTTCACGACCTCGCCGAAGCCGATGTCCACTCCAGCGACAACGGCGTCGTCCGTCATTAGCGAGGCCATCTGGGTGCCGCTGAAGATCTCCTCGAAGTCGTGCAGTTCGGCAAGGTTGATCAGCACGCCACCGGGCGCGAGCTTGTCGAGGCACAGGCATTTCAGACCGGCGCGGGCGGCTTCGGTCGCGGCGGTGAGACCAGCCGGCCCGGCGCCGATGACGATGATGTCGTGAGAGGGCGTGTCCATGGCGGCACTAATCGGTATTCAGGGCCGCAAGCGCAAGCGGCTTGACTCGGGATGCTTCCATACCTAGTTATGCTAGGTATGGAAGCTGAAATGCTCAAGGGGCACCTCGATACCATCGTCCTCGCCGCTTTGGAGGCGGGCCCGGCGCACGGCTATGCGATCATCGAGACCATCAAGCGCGGCAGCAGCCACACGTTCGACCTGCCGGAAGGCACGGTCTATCCGGCGTTGCATCGGCTGGAGGATGCCGGGCTGCTGTCCAGTGCCTGGATGACTCCGCCCGGCGGGCGTCGCCGCCGTCTGTACTCGCTGACCAAGGCGGGGGCGACCGCACTCGCGGATCGTCGCAAGGCGTGGGGCCGTTTCTCGCAGGCCGTCGAGACGCTGCTGGGTGGAGGCCGTGCATGGCCGGCATGATCGACGAATACGTCGCCGCCCTGCGTCGCGACCTCGACTTCGACCCGCCGCTCGCGCGCCGCCTTGCGGATGAAGTGGAGGCGCACCTCTGGGAGGCGGTCGAGGCCGATCCGGCGGGATCGTCGCCGGAAGCCGAACAACGCGCGGTCGCCCGCTTTGGTCTTGCCCGCGAGATCGCCGCACAATTCGCGGCCGATGCCATCGATCGGCAGGCCAGGCGCACCTGGATGATGCTGGCGGCAACGATCGCCGTGACCTTCGTCGCGATGCGCCTCCGTGTCCTGTGGCTCGATGACCTCGAGACTGCGATGTCGGCGCTGGCGGCGCTGATCGACCGCTACGCCTTCGTCGCGGCAGTTGCGACCGGCATCGTCGGCTGGTTCGCCTTCCGCCGCTCGCTGGCACCGCTGGCCATTTGTCTCGGCGGCCTTGCGGCATCGATTGCAGCGGGCATCGCACGCGCCGGCCTGTTTGCCGATGGCGCGCCGCTGCATGTGTTGCTGGCCGCAGCTGGCGAGGTCGCCCTGATCGGCCTGCTGTCGTGGCACGTCCTGGGCCTGCATCGACGCCTGCACCGGACGGCCGCGCTGAGGAGCGCCCGTTGACAAGCGGATGGCGGCTGGTCGGCGTGCTGTCGTTCCTGCTGGCGGCGATGACGGCGGGGCTTCTCATCAGCCACCACGGCGACATCGAGGGCATCCGTGTTGCGATCCGGGCCACGGCCCGGACCTCGCTGGTGCTCTTTGTCATGGCGTTCACCGCGAGCGCCCTGGTCGAACTCCTTCCCGCTGCGGCGACCCGCTGGCAGCGCCGCAACCGGCGCTATCTCGGCGTCTCGTTTGCGGTCTCGCACTTCATCCATCTCGGCGCGATCGTGGCGCTCGCGCTTGTCGACCGGTCGCTGTTCTGGAAGCTGACCAATGTCGGCACGATCCTGCTGGCCGGGACGGCCTATCTCTTCATTGCCGCAATGGCGGCGACATCGTTCGACCGTACGGCAGCGTGGCTCGGCCCGCGCAAGTGGCACCTGCTTCATCTCGTCGGCGGCTGGTACATCTGGATCAGCTTCGCCATTGCCGTCGGCAAGCGCGTGCCGCTCGACTGCTTCTACTGGCCGATGGCGGCGCTCGTGCTGGCCGCGGCCATCGTGCGGCTGATCGCCATGTTCCGCCGCAACCGAGGTCAGGCCGCGCTCGGCACCCCCTGAAGACCCGTTTGCGCTTCTTGAGGCGATAGCCCTTCGCGCGCCTGTCGCGACGACGCGATGTGGTCCGCGATTTGCACACGATCATTTTGCGATCGTCCATTTCAATCCTCCCCGGAAGCCCGGTACATTGGCTGAAAATTCGGCTGAAACCGTCGCGGGTCGCGGGGCAGGGGGAAGACAAGGGCATGGCGTATTTTTCGCAGCAGCTGATCAACGCCGTCACGCTGGGCGCCATCTACGGTCTGATCGCCATCGGCTACACGATGGTCTACGGCATCATCGGCATGATCAACTTCGCGCACGGCGAGGTCTTCATGATCGGCGCCTTCATCTCCCTGATCGGCTTCATGATCTGTGGGCTTCTCGGCATCGGCTCGGCGCCGGTCGCCATCCTCCTGGTATTGCTGATGGCCATGGCGTTCTCGGCTGTCTACGGTTGGGCGATCGAGCGAGCCGCCTATCGCCCGTTGCGCGGTTCGTTCCGGCTGGCACCGCTGATCTCGGCCATTGGCGTGTCGATCGCGCTTCAGAACTACGTCCAGCTCCTCCAGGGCGCGCGACCCAAGCCCGGCGGCCAGATCGTGTCGGGCGGCTTCAATCTGTTCAGCGCCGATGGCTTCGACGTCCGCATCACCTGGCTGCAGATCATCATCGTGGTGGTCACGGTCGTGCTGATGGCGGGCTTTACTTGGCTGATAGCGCGTACGTCGCTCGGCCGCCGGCAGCGCGCCTGCGAGCAGGACATGAAGATGGCGGCGCTGCTGGGCGTCAATGTCGACCGCACGATCTCGCTCACCTTCGTGCTGGGCGCGGCGCTGGCCGCCGTCGCCGGCATGCTGTTCCTGATGTATTATGGCGTCATCGACTTCTTCATCGGCTTCCTCGCCGGCATCAAGGCCTTCACCGCCGCGGTCCTGGGTGGGATCGGGTCGCTGCCGGGCGCCATGCTGGGCGGTCTGCTGATCGGGCTGATCGAGGTCTTCTGGGCCGCCTACTTCTCGAGCGAGTACAAGGACGTCGCGGCCTTCGCGATCCTCGTCCTGGTCCTGATCTTCAGGCCGAGTGGATTGCTCGGCAAGCCGGAGATCGAGAAGGTCTGAGGCCATGTCCGCTCGCCTGCCTTCGATGCTGAAAGACGCCGGCCTGACCGCCTTCGTAGCCGCCGCCCTCGGCATCTTCATCGTCGGCTTTCGCACCGTCGATGTCGGCTCGACGAAGGGGCTGAGTTTCGACTACCAGTTCGTCGATCTCGGCGTCGCTGTCGTCGCCATCTTCTTTGGCCGCCTCGGGCTTTCGCTGGCGGCGGCCGGCCTGCGCTGGCCCTCGATGGCGCTCGGTGCCGCAATGATTGCGGCCGGTGCATCGCCGCTCCAGCTCCCGTCGGGCTTTCTGCACTGGTTCGTGGCGCTGGGCGGCGTGCTGCTGGTGATCCGCGGCATCTGGCCCTGGGCCAACGACGCAATGACCGCTGCCGCCAGATCGCCCTACGGGGTGGTGCTCGGCCGGGCCGGGGTGAAATGGTCGGGCTGGCTGCTGCTTGCGGCAGCGGTGGCGATGCCGTTCACGCCGTTCGCCGACCAGAAGACCATGGATCTCGGCGTGCTGATCCTGACCTACGTGATGCTGGGCTGGGGGCTCAACATTGTGGTTGGCCTCGCCGGCCTGCTCGACCTCGGATACGTCGCCTTCTATGCCGTCGGCGCCTATTCCTATGCGCTGCTCAGTACCCAACATGGACTGGGCTTCTGGACGGTGCTGCCGCTTGCCGGGATGATGGCGGCCACCTTCGGCATCGTCCTGGGCTTCCCCGTGCTGCGGCTGCGCGGCGACTATCTCGCGATCGTCACCTTGGGCTTCGGCGAGATCATTCGCCTGGTCATCCTCAACTGGTTCGACCTCACCAACGGTCCGGCTGGCATCGGTTCGATCCCGGGGCCGACATTGTTCGGCGCCGTGTTTGCCGAGACCGCGCACGCGGGCAAGCAGACCGTGTCGCAGATGCTGGGCATTCCATTCGACGGCATCCATCGCCTG
>JACPVT010000205.1 GCA_016191685.1 Rhodospirillales bacterium
CGTGATTTGTGGCGCCGGCGGGAAGGTCGATGGTCTGTGACAGCAGGCCGAAACGAAACGGCGTCCGGGCCGGCGGACGCTCCGTGAAATAAAAGGCCAGAAGCTTCCTGCCCTCGCTCAGTACGGCGATCGAGTCGGCACCCTCGGGCATGATCGAGAAGGCCACCGCCTTTTCCTTGTCGGCGAGATTGAGCACCTGCTTGCCGTTCTTCGTCTGCGCGACGACCTCGTCTTCCGGCACCACGAAGCCGCGACCGGCGTCGGAGGCAACCAGGAACTTGCGCCCGCCCCTGAACACTTCGAGCTGCACGATGTCCTGCTCGTTGCCCAGTTCGACCATCAGCCGGATCGGCTCACCATGGCCGCGCGCGCTCGGCAGCCTGTCGCAAGGCAGCGTGTAGAAGCGGCCGTTGGTACCGAACACCAGGATCTTGTCGGTCGACTGGGCGTGGACCGCGAAGCGCGGACCGTCGCCTTCCTTGAATTTGAGGTCGGCCGCCTGTTTCTCATCGAGATGGCCCTTGGCGGCACGAATCCATCCCTTGTCGGAACACACGATGGTGATCGGCTCGCGCTCGACAAAGTCCTCCACCGCATGCTCGACCTCGGCCGGCGCGTCGCCAAGCTCGGTCCGGCGTCGGCCAAGCTCGGTCTTGCCGCCGAACTTGCGCTTGGTCTCCTGGACCTCGGCGGCGATCGCCTGCCACTGCAGCTTCTCATCCTTGAGCAGCGCCTTCAGCTCCTTGCGCTCGGCCGAGAGCTTCTTGTGCTCGCCCTTGATCTCGAATTCCTCGAGACGGCGCAACGCACGCAGACGCATGTTCAGGATAGCCTCGGCCTGGGTGTCGGTAAGCTTGAAGGCCTTGATCATCTTCGGCTTGGGCTCGTCCTCCTCGCGGATGATCTTGATCAGCTTGTCGAGGTTAAGATAGGCAATCAGGTAGCCGTCAAGGATCTCCAGCCGCCGTTCAATAGCCGTGAGTCGGAAGGTCGAGCGCCGCACCAGCACTTCGCGCCGATGGTCGAGGAAGGCCTGTAGGGCCTCGCGCAGGTCCAGTTGAGGTTGAGCGGGAAGCGGATCTCGAGGTCGGTGAGCTTGAAGAGCTGTTCCATCAACAGTTCGGCCGGCACGTTGCCGGTGCGCGGCTCGAGCACGATTCGTACGTCGTCGGCCGACTCGTCGCGCACGTCGTCTAGGATCGGCAGCTTCTTGGCGTTGATGATCTCGGCGATACGCTCGATCAGCCGGCCTTTCTGCACCTGGTAAGGAATCTCGGTGACGATGATCCGATATTGGCCGCGCGGCAGCTGCTCCGCCTTCCAGCGCGCGCGCAGGCGGAAGGCGCCGCGACCCGTCCTGTAGGACTCGACGATCGACTCCCTCGGCTCAACCAGCACGCCGCCGGTCGGGAAGTCTGGTCCCTTCACCAGGTCGACCAAGGTGTCGATGCGGGCATTGGGCGTCTTGATGAGATGCAGCAGCGCGTCGCAGAGCTCGCCCGCATTGTGCGGCGGGATCGAGCACGCCATGCCGACAGCGATGCCGGCCGCGCCATTGGCCAGGAGGTTGGGGAACCCGCCCGGCAGCACGATGGGTTCTTCGGTGGAACCGTCATAGTTGGGACGGAAATCGACGGCGTCCTCGTCGATGCCCGATAGCAGCGCCTCGGCAACTTCGGTAAGGCGCGCTTCGGTGTAGCGCATCGCGGCCGGGTTATCGCCGTCGATGTTGCCGAAGTTGCCTTGGCCTTCGATCAGAGGATAGCGGGCGGCAAATTCCTGGGCCAGACGCACCAGCGCGTCGTAGATCGACTGGTCGCCGTGCGGGTGATATTGCCCGATGACGTCACCGACGACGCGGGCGCTCTTCTTGAACGCGCTGTTGGGATCGAGCCGAAGCTGCCGCATGGCATACAGCAGGCGACGATGCACCGGCTTCAGGCCGTCACGCACGTCGGGCAGCGAGCGCGCCATGATCGTCGACAGCGCGTAGGACAGGTAGCGCTCCTGGAGCGCCTGTCCGAATTGCACCGGCTTGACCGCGGCGAGCGGGACGACGTTGTTACGTTTTGCCATCGACGAGACTGATGAGGGGACCGACCGCGATTCGAGCCGCAGCCATTGTTATTTCAGCGCTGGAGCGCTTCCATAAATCTCGCCCGCGCGGGAGGCAAGGGCTTGTTGTGTGGCCAAAAGACGTGTCGCTCCAGGAAATAGCCCGTCAAATCGAGGCCTTGTTGCAATTGCTCGTCATCGGACGGTAACCCGCCGGTGGACAGAAATGCCGGCAACACGAGCAGCTTTTCCTTGTAGGGGCCGGCGGCCACCCGCGACACCGCCCGGCCAGTCTTGGGCGAGACATAGGCCAGGTCGTCGGTGACGCCTGTCGCAGCGCATTTTTCGAGGTCGAGTCCGAAACCCAGTTCCTGCAATAGCCCAAGCTCGAGCCGCACGTAGATCGCCGGCCAGCCCGGGTGGCCGATTGCCCCCAGGAAAGCCCGGAAACCGTCGAACATCGCCGGGTGCGGCTCGCGTTCAGGCAGCGCGGTGTCGGCCACGGCACAGGCTGCCGAGAGGCCGGCCAGTTCCGCCGCATCGTCTAGCGCGCGGGCAGCGTACGGTTCGCGCAGCTCTCCGGAGTAGTTGCCGAGTTGATCGGACAGTCGCGCGCGCCAGCCGACTTCGACGACATTGCCCGGCTGCCAAACGGGACTGGCCCGGCGCGAGCCGCCGCCGGGCACGAAACCCGCATGACGGCCGTGCGCCCGCGTCAGGAGCGACGCAATGAGACCGCTTTCACCATGGGGCCGCGCCGACAGCACGATGCCTTCATCGTTCCAGTCCATGCCTCGGGTATGCCCGCGCTAGGGCTCGTAGTCGAGCCCGATGGCGCGGTAATGCGCGGGATCGTCGGCCCAGCGTTCGCTGACCTTGACGTGGAGGAACAGATGCACGGGCCGCTCGAGCATCTGGGCGAGTTCGTGCCGCGCGCGCGCGCCGATCTGCTTGATCCGCGCACCGCCCTTGCCGAGGAAGATCGCGCGCTGCCCGTCGCGTTGGACATGGATCGTCTGCTCGATACGCACGCTGCCGTCCGGACGGTCTTCCCATTTTTCCGTCTCGACGGCGGCTTCATAGGGCAGTTCCTGGTGAAGCTGCAGAAAGACCTGCTCGCGCGTGACCTCGGCCGCCAACAGGCGCAGTGGCAGATCGGCGGCCTGGTCCTCGGGATAGAGAAAGGGCCCGGACGGCAGCCGCGCAGCCAACGTCGCCAGGACATCGGCAACGCCATCATGCTTGAGCGCGCTCACCATGAAGGTACGATCGAACGGCAGTAAGGCATTCAGCTCGGACGTCAGCGCCAGCAGGTTCTCGCGGGGCACGACGTCGATCTTGTTGAGGACCAGAAAGCGCGGGACCCGCGATTCCTTCAGACGTTCGACGATCGCGCGGGTTTCCTGTCCGACGCCGCGCTCGGCATCGACGACCAGCGCCACCAGATCGGCGTCCTCCGCGCCGCGCCAGGCGGCGGCCACCATGGCACGCTCCAGACGGCGCTTGGCGATCCTGAAAATGCCAGGCGTGTCGACCAGGACGACCTGCGCACGCGCGCCGTCGGCGAGGTCGGCCATGGCGATGCCGATCACGCGCATGCGCGTGGTCTGCACCTTGGGCGACACGATACTCACCTTCGACCCGACCATGGCATTGACGAGGGTCGACTTGCCGGCGTTGGGTGCGCCGACGATGGCCACGAACCCGGCGCGGGTGTTCGACATTGCCGTCACTGGCTCAACCGCTCGAGAAGGGCGATTGCAGCGAGACGCTCGGCTTCGCGCTTGCTGCCGCCGCGCGCCTGCGCCGGTTCATATCCCTTGATCGCGACATCGACGACGAACAGCGGTGCGTGCGGTGGCCCTTCACGGCCTACTTCACGATAGGCCGGCAGCGGCAGGCGCCTCGCCTGCGCCCATTCCTGCAGCGCCGTCTTGGGATCGCGGGGCGCAGCGGCCTGGCTGGCGAGGCGATCGCCCCACAGCCGCTCGACGCAGCCAGCCGACGCGGCAAGGCCCGCGTCAAGGAAGACGGCACCGAGCAGCGCCTCCAGGGCATCGGCGAGGATGGTCGGCCGCACCGCTTCGCCGTGACCGCGTTCGGAGTCGCCCAACCGGATAATGGTGCCGAGCCCGATCGCCGTTGCAATCTCCACCAACGTCTCGGCACGAACCAACGCTGCGTGGCGACGCGCCAACTCGCCTTCGGGCTCCTGCGGGAACCGGCGCAGCAGCAGGTCGGCAACGGCAAGCGACAGCACGCGATCGCCGAGAAACTCCAAGCGCTCGGTGCCGTGGGGAAAGGCCGCCTTCAGATCGGCCCTACGGTCGAGCGCGCCGCGATGGGTGAGCGCCTCGGCTGCCAGCTCGGCGCGTCCGAAGGTGTGGCCGATCTTGCCGGCCAGGGCTGCGAGATCGACGTCGGCCGCTTTCAGTGGATCGCCATGAAGAAGCGGTTGAAGCGGATGGCCTGTGGCCATTTCCAGGGCTCCAACCAGCCAGCGACAGTCGGATCGTGCGAAAAGAAGATGAATTCGGCACGACCAACCAGATTCTCGGAGGGAACGTACCAACCAAGCTGGTCGCGGTCGCGCGTCGAACCGGAGAAATCGCGCAACATCAGCCGCGTGCGGCTGTCGAGCGAATCGTCTCGATTGTCGCCCATGACGAAGTAGCTTCCGGCGGGAACGAGAAATTCCGGTGTGTTGTCGGTCGGGCCGCTGTCGTTGTATTCGAGCACCGTATAGCGGCGGCCGTTCGGCAGCTGCTCACTGTACAGAGTGCCCTTCTGATAGAAGCCGTTGGTGCCTCGCACATAGTCACCGATGCGCAGACGCGGCACTGCCGTGCCGTTGATGTGGAGCACGCCGTTCGTCACCTGGATACGGTCACCGGGCATGCCGACAATTCGCTTGATGTAGTCTGTGCGGCGCTGCAGTCCCTTTTAAAACGAACAGGTAATCGCCGACCAGCAGGGTCGGGATCATCGATCCGCTCGGGATGTTGAACGGCTCGATGGCAAAGGTCCGCACAACCAGCGCGATCAAGACGGCATAGACCACCGTGCGGATGGTTTCACCCCAGCCGCCGGCCTTGTCCTGTCCACGCTTTCGACGCTCAGCCACGTCCGTCATCGCCGTTCCAGTTCAAACGAGCCGCGCCTATAGCAGGGCCGGCAGCCTCTGTCTCCCGCCCCGACCGTGGCATGGGAGCGCTGCAAATTGGCAGCACCGATAGCCGGTTCATGGATTGGACACTGCAGAAATGATCACGATTGCCTGCGCCATGGGATACTCATCGGTCAGGGTAAGGTCGATCTGGGGCGACAATCCGGGGGGCGTTATTTCGCGCAACCGGGCCAACGCGCCACCACTCAAGGACATCGTCGGCCTGCCGCCACGCTGGTTGACGACGCCCATGTCGCGCCAGAAGACGCCGCGGCGAAGCCCGGTGCCCAATGCCTTGGAGCACGCCTCCTTGGCTGCGAACCGCTTGGCATAACTGGCCACCCGGGTGGCCCGCCCCTCAGAGCGCGACTGCTCGACCTCGGTAAAGATACGCTGCACGAAGCGGTCGCCGAAACGCTCCAGGGACTTCTCGATTCGCCTGATATCTACGAGGTCGTTGCCGATTCCCAGGATCACGCGGCCGTCCTCGACGCCCGCGCTGCATCCATGACGCGCCGCATCTCCCGGATCGCCGACTCCAGGCCGACGAAGATCGCCTCGCCGATCAGAAAATGGCCGATATTGAGTTCGCGCACTTCCGGGATCGCAGCCACCGGGCCGACATCGCCGTAGCTCAACCCATGACCGGCATGACATTCGAGCCCGAGCCACGAGCACAGCGCCGCCGCTTTCTGCAGACGCACCAGTTCCGCCCGCTTTGCCTCGCCATCCAGTTCGCAATAGCGGCCGGTATGCAGTTCGACGACGGGCGCGCCCAGCACCACCGCCGCCTCGAGCTGGCGCGGATCTGCCTCGATGAACAGCGACACTCGGATGCCGGCATCGCGCAATCTTGCGATCATCGGCTTCAGATGATTGTGCTGGCCGGCCGCATCGAGGCCGCCCTCGGTCGTCCGTTCCTCGCGCTTTTCAGGTACAATGCAGGCAGCGTGCGGTCGATGGCGCAAGGCGATGTCGACCATCTCCTGCGTCGCCGCCATTTCGAAGTTGAGCGGCACCTTGAGCTCGCGCATCAGGCCCTCGATGTCTCCATCGACGATATGCCGGCGGTCTTCGCGCAGATGCGCAGTGATCCCGTCGGCGCCGGCGGCTTCAGCGAGACGGGCCGCCCGCAGCGGATCGGGCAGATGACCGCCGCGCGCATTGCGCACCGTCGCCACGTGATCGATGTTGACTCCAAGACGCAAACGGGACGGCGCGGCCATGCGCTACTCTCGCAAGATGGTGGGGTGGAAATACGTCAATTGCGGGCCCGCTCGACGGCGTTGATGGCCGGCGTGGCGCGAAGTGCCGCCGTGATGTCGGCCAGATGCTTCACATCGGCCACCTCGACATCGATCACCATGTCGAAGAAATCCATCGAGCGATTGACGATGCGAAGATTGGAAATGTTGCCTTCATGGCGAGCAATCACCGTCGACAGGCTTGAGAGGCTGCCCGGCTGGTTGGCGACCGTGATCTTGAGGCGGCCGGTATAGGCGCTGGCAGCGCCATCGCCGACCGAATCCCAACCGACGTCGATCCAACGCTCGGGCGCTTCGGAGAAGCTCTCGAGCGTGGCGCAGTCTATCGTGTGAATGGTCACGCCCTTGCCGGTGGTGATGATTCCGACGATGCGATCGCCCGGAAGGGGATGGCAGCAGCGCGCAAAGTGAACCGCCATGCCGGGGATCAGGCCGCGGATCGCGATCTGGCCGGCCTCGCCTTTGGCTCGCCCGGCCTCGGCTGCCTTGGCGGACTTGTTGCGAGCCCGCGAGATCGGCACGACATCGGCGCCACCACCTCGTGATCCGGGCCGCGGCTGCTTGAGGCCTGGATAGACCGCGGTCAGCACCTCGCGGGCGCCGACCAGACCGGCGCCGACGGCGGCGACCAGGTCGTCAGTGGTCGTTTGCTTGAAGTTGGCGCGCACGCCGTCGAGGCCCTTTTCGGTGGCCTCATAGCCTTCCTCGTGGAACGTCTTGTCGAGCAGGGACTTGCCCAGCTGGATGTACTGCTCACGCTGACGCGTACGGATAAAGCGCCGGATCGCAGCCTTCGCCTTGCCGGTAACCACGAAACGTTCCCAGGTCGGCGACGGCGTCTGCGCCTTCGACGTGACGATATCGACCTGATCGCCGTTAGCGAGCTGTGTGCGCAGTGGCAGCATGCGGCCGTTGATCTTGGCGCCGACACATGTGTCGCCGACCTGACTGTGGACTGCATAGGCGAAATCGATCGGCGTCGCGCCGCGCGGCAGGGCGATCAGCTTGCCCTTGGGCGTAAAGCAGAACACCTGATCCTGGAACATTTCGAGCTTGGTGTGCTCCAGGAATTCCTCGGCGTTGGGCGCCTTGTCGAGGATATCGATCAGACTGCGCAGCCAGGCATATTGCGGGGCGTCGGTCGACGGTCCGCCCTGCTTGTAGATCCAGTGGGCGGCGACGCCACGCTCGGCTTGGTCCTGCATCTCCGCCGTGCGAATCTGGATTTCGATGCGCTGTCCGAGCGGTCCGATGACTCCGGTGTGCAGCGAACGATAGCCATTGGGCTTGGGAACCGAGATGTAGTCCTTGAAGCGCTGCGGCAGCACCTGGTAGCGGCCATGCAACAGGCCGAGCGCCTGGTAGCACTGTGCGACGTCACTGACCATGATACGGAATGCCATGATGTCGGCGAGCTGTTCGAACGACACGTTCTTGGTCTGCATCTTGCGCCAGATCGAATAGGGCGTCTTCTCACGCCCCGAGATCTGCGCCTCCAATCCTCCGTCCTTCAGAGTCTTGATGAGCTCGGCCTCGATCTGGGGCACCAGTCGCTCGCCGCGCTCGCGGAGGTATCCCAGCCGTGCCTCGACCGAGGCCCGGCCGTCCGGATTGAGCTCGGCGAAAGCCAGCTCCTCGAGCTCCCGCTTCACCTTCTCCATGCCGATGCGCGAGGCAAGCGGCGCGTAGAGATCCATTGTCTCACGGGCGATACGCTTGCGTCGCGCCGGTTCCTTGATGTGGTGGAGCGTCCGCATGTTGTGCAGGCGGTCGGCGAGCTTCACCAGCAGCACCCTGATGTCCGACGACATCGCCAGCACCAGCTTGCGCAGGTTCTCGGCTTCCTTCGTGCTCTCGGACTGGATTTCGAGCCGCGACAGCTTGGTCACGCCATCGACCAGACGGGCGATGTTCTCGCCGAACAAGCCGGCAATCTCGTCGCGCGTGGCGTCGGTGTCCTCGAGCGTGTCGTGCAGCAGGCCGGTGACGATCGAGGCGGTGTCGAGCCGCATCTCAGCCAGGATGCCGGCCACCTCGACGGGATGGGAGAAATACGGGTCGCCCGACGCGCGGAGCTGGTTGCCGTGCCGCTTCAGGCCATAGACGTAGGCACGATTCAGCGCATCCTCGTCCGCTTCCGGATCGTAGGACTGCACACGTTCAACGAGTTCGAACTGACGAATCATCGCAATCATACACTATATGGTGTCGATTGCGTCTACTCCACGACGATTGCACGAATACCAGGACTGAGCCCTGCTAGGCCTCGCGCGGGACCCTATTCGGTGACGTCGTCTTCCTCGGCCATCGGCAGGGCCTTCGGCTGAGCGGCTTCGGCGCCGCCCTGGGCCAGGGCTGCCGCCAGCTCCTGCTCGAGTTCGGCCATCTCGTTGACCTCTTCGGGCTTGTCGATGTCGGCGTGCTTCTGCATGCCGGAGATCAGCGAATCCTTGAGCACGGCCTGGTCGAGCTTGGTTTCGGCGATTTCACGCAACGCCACGACCGGGTTCTTGTCGCGATCGCGATCCAGGGTGATCTGGGCGCCCGCCGAGATGTCGCGCGCCCGCTGGGCGGCGAACATGACGAGTTCGAAACGGTTCGGCACCTGCACAATGCAGTCTTCGACGGTGACGCGCGCCATGGTGACCTCTGAATGCCCGGGAGCGGCGGGTTATACGCGCCCCCCATCAAAAGGCAAGACGCTCGGTAGATTGATCGGCCGGCAACGCGTCTAAAAGGGCCTGAATCGGCTCCCTGGTGACCGGATGGCGCCAGCCTGGGCAAAGGTCGGCCAGGGGCCTCAGGACGAAAGCGCGCTCGGCCAACCGCGGGTGCGGCAAGGTGGCCTGACCGGGGCCGCCGGGGGCTATTTCCCCACAAAAATCGAGTAAATCCAGATCGATCACTCGGGCTGCATTGGCCGCCGTCCGGACCCGACCCAAGGCCTGCTCGACCTCGTGGAGGGTGGCCAGGAGCTTGTCAGGCGACAACCCTGTGCCTACGTCGATAACGGCATTCTGATACCAAGGTTGATCGGACGCAGGCACCGGCGCGGTTCGGTACCAAGGCGATACCCGCAGAATCCGCACGCCACGCTGTGCCAGGTCCTTGAATCCGGCCTCCAGCGTTGCACGGGGAGAACCATATGTTGGGTGGGCCAAGTTTGCGCCAGCCCCTATGAAAATTGAGCGTCTCCCGGCGTTTTCCACCAGCAATATCCTCCAACCCCTTGTGATCTATAAGATAATGACCTACACTTAATACGCGGTCGGAGAGGTGTGGGTTACGTTACTCCCGCCGCTACATAAATTTTTCGCTCCCTCTGCGCATATTCTTCTAAAAGGGATAAACGCCATGAAAGGCAATTTTTACGACAACGAGCGCGTCGCTCTCTTCATCGACGGTGCGAACCTCTACTCAGCTGCCCGCGCGCTGGGCTTTGACATCGACTATCGCCGCCTGCTGAAGGTGTTTCGCGAAAAGGGTCGCTTGGTCCGCGCCTACTACTACACCGCGCTGGTCGAAGATCAGGAATATTCGCCGATCCGTCCGCTGATCGATTGGCTGGACTACAACGGCTACACCATGGTCACCAAGCCGACCAAGGAATTCACCGATGCCATGGGCCGCCGCAAGATCAAGGGCAATATGGACATCGAACTCGCCATCGACGTCCTCGAAATGGCCGAGCATCTGGACCACGTGATCCTGTTCTCCGGCGACGGCGATTTCCGCCGGTTGGTCGAAGCCGTGCAGCGCCGGGGCCTGCGTGTCTCCGTGGTCAGCACCATCAAGTCCTCGCCACCGATGGTGGCGGATGAGCTGCGCCGTCAGGCCGACGATTTCGTCGAGCTCTCCGAATTGGCACCGTTGATCGCCCGCAACCCCTCGGAACGTACCGCGCGACCTGCCATGGCCACCCCGCTCAACGGCCGCGAGGCGGAAGGCGATCTCGACGACGCTCCGTCCGAAGCGCTGATGCGGTCGGCCTAGTCTGCGCGGTCCTGTGGCCGCGCCGCGTTTCGAGGAGCCGCCGCTCGACTGTCCGCGCTGCCCCAGGCTCGTCGCGTTCCTCGACGAGCTTCGCGCACTTCACCCTGATTGGAAGAACGCGCCGGTTCGCTCGTTCGGCGATTTGGCCGCGCGCCTTCTGATCGTGGGCCTCGCCCCCGGCATGCGCGGCGCCAACCGCACTGGCCGGCCCTTCACCGGCGATTATGCCGGCGACCTGCTCTATTCCACCCTGCTGAAGTTCGATTTCGCCACCGGCACCTACGGTGCCGATCCCGCCGATGGGCTACGCCTGGTCGACTGCCGCATCGCCAACGCCGTGCGCTGCCTGCCACCCGAGAACAAGCCTCTGCCCGTCGAGTTCACCGCTTGCCGGCCCTTCATCCAGTCCGAGATTGCCGTCATGCCAAGCCTTCGCGTGCTGGTCGCCCTGGGCAAGGGGGCGCACGACCAGATCCTGCGCGCGCTCACAGTGCGGCCCGCCGGCGCCTACCCCTTCATTCACGGCAGGCTCCATACGCTGCCCAACGGCCTCGTGCTCGCCGACAGCTATCACTGCTCGCGCTACAATACGAACACCGGCCGGCTGACGACGGCGATGTTCCACGAGGTCTTCGCCGGCATCCGGCGGGTTCTTGGCCCGGCTAGCGAAGAGCGGCCTCAACCGCCTCGGTGATCTCACCGGACCGTGGCCGCACGCGGCTCGGCCAGGCGCCCAGCAGGCTGCCGTCCTTGCCAATCAGGTACTTGTGGAAGTTCCACTTGGGCGCGGCGCCCTCGCCTGCCTGGGCCGCGATCCACCCGTAAAGCGCATGGGCGTCCGGCCCGATCACCTTCTGCTTGGCGGTGAGCGGGAAGGTGACGCCGTACATGCTCTCGCAGAACTTCGCGATCTCCGGCTCAGCGCGCGGCTCCTGCGCTCCGAAATCGTTCGACGGCACGCCCAGCACCACCAGGCCCTTGGGGCCGTAGCTTTCATGCAGCTCCTGCAGGTCGGTGTATTGCGGCGTGAATCCGCAATACGACGCCACGTTCACCACCAGCACCGCCTTGCCAGCGAGATCCCTGAGGTCCAGCAACTTGCCGTCGATCGTCGTGAAAGAGAAGTCGTGGGCCGACATGTCAGGCCTCCTCATCGTAGCGTTGCTCGCGCCACGGATCGCCGTAGTTGTGATAGCCGCGGACTTCCCAGAAGCCGGGCTTGTCGATTTCCGAGAACTCGATGCGCTTGATCCATTTGGCGCTCTTCCAGAAATAGAGCTTCGGGATCACCACGCGCAACGGCCCGCCATGCTCGCGGCTGATCGGCTCGCCGTTCCAGCTCCACGCCAGCATGACATCGTCGGCCGCGAAGTCCGCCAGCGGCACGTTAGTGGTGTAAGTGTCGTAGGAATGGAAGATGACGTGCTGCGCCGAGGCCTTGGGCTTCACCAGCGCCAGCAGATCGCGGGCGCTGACACCCTCCCAATTGTTGTCGTAGCGCGACCACGCAGTCACACAGTGGATGTCGCTGGTGAGCTGCGTCCTGGACAGGTCGGTGAACTCGCCCCACTTCCAGGCCATGGGAGTCTCGACCGCACCGTCGACGAACAGGCGCCAGGCATGAGTGGGAATCTCGGGCTGAACGCCGAGATCCAGCACCGGCCAGGTCTCGACCTTGCGCTGCCCGGGCGGAAGACGCACCTGACGCGCTGCCGTCTTGCCGGTCAGCAATCTGCCTTCCTCGGCCCACTTCTGTTTGCTGTCGATCAGCTTGCTCTTCAGCTTGCCGAACAGGGTGACGTCATCGTCGGCCATCGAACTCTCCGGTGCGAACTCCTCAGATGCTGCGGCCCGCCTTCTCCCAATATGGCGCGCGGAGCTTGCGTTTGAAGATCTTGCCCGAATCCTCGCGCGGAAGCGCGCCACTGAACTCGACGACCTTCGGCACCTTGTAGCGCGCCAGGTGCTCGCCGAGCCAGACCCGCACGGCTATCGCATCGATAGCCGCGCCGACCATCGGCTCGACATGGGCGCAGATCTGCTCGCCGAATTCCTCGTCGGGAATGCCGAACACGGCACAGTCGCGCACGCCCGGCATCTGGATCAGCACCGATTCGATTTCGGCGGGATAAATGTTCACGCCGCCCGAGATGATCATGTCGCGCTTGCGATCGCACAGGAACAGGAAGCCGTCGGCATCGAGGTAGCCAACGTCGCCCACGGTCACGAGGTTGCCAAGCGCAACCTCCTGCCGCTTGGCATCGTCGTTGTTGTAGGTGAATTCCGACAGATGCGGGCCTCGCACGTAGATTTCGCCGACGTCGCCCTGCTTCACATCCCTTCCCTGCTCGTCGACGATGCGCAGGACGCCGCCGGGGACGACGCGGCCGACCGTGCCCGGCTTGCGCAGCACTTCTTCGGAGCCGTGCCAGACCACGACGCCGGTTTCGGTCGCGCCGTAGTACTCGTAGATCACCGGGCCCCACCACTCGATCATCTGTCGCTTCACCGCCGGCGCGCAAGGTGCCGCACCATGGGTGACGAAGCGCAGCGAGGAGACATCGTAGCGCTGGCGGACCTCCTGCGGCAGGCGGAGCAGGCGCATGAACATGGTCGGCACGATGTGCATGTGGCTGATCTTGTGCCGGTCGATCAGTCGCAGCATGTCTTCGGGATCGAACCGCGGCTGCAGCACCATGTTGAGCCCAAGGCGTGCGCTTGCCATGCCATAGGCCGCGGGCGCTGAATGGTACATCGGACCGTTCATCAGGGTGACGATCGAGGGATCGGCCTTGAGGCCCCAGAACATCGCGGCTTCCTGGGCAACCGCAGCCTGTTGCTCGGGTGAACTCGGCTGGCGCCGCACGCCTTTCGGGCGCCCCGTCGTGCCCGACGTGTAGATCATGCTGCCCCGCGCGGCTTTTGGGGGCTCGGCGCGCGGCGGGGACGCCGCGATTACCTCCTCCCACAGCATGACACCTGGCGGCGCCACGCGGCGATCCGTGGGAACGTTGTAAGCCGCCGCGATTTCCTCGGGCGTCGGTACCGCGAAGATCTTCACGCCGTCCGGCACGTCGCCCGCGATCTGGGCCAGCAGGTCGGTGTGCGCCACCAGCACCCTGGCGGCGCTGTCGCGCAGGATGTAGTCGGCCTCTTCCGGCGTGAAATGCCAGTTGATGGGCACCGCATAGGCGCCGAGCTGGCTCGCCGCCATGTTGACCTCAAAGGTCGGGAAGTCGTTGCGTAGCATCAGGGCGACGCTGCTGTCCTCGCCCACGCCCAATGCCGCGAGGCCGCTGGCGGCACGCGCCGCATTGGCCTGGATCTCGGTCCAGGTTCGGAAGCGTTGGCCGGAGGTCACTCCTGGGGTCATCGACCTACTCGCGAATCACGTCGCCGATCAGTTTGTAACTCGTGCCGTCGAACCGCTGCAGGCGTAAGGTCTGGTACGGGAGATAGTCGGACGGCGACGTATCGAGCGTCACTCCCGGCAAGGTGAGCGGCGTCATGTAGCCTTTGAGACTGGTGGCCTGCCGCAAGAAATTCTCGCGCGTGAGCTGATCGCCACACTGGCGCAGCAGGTGCGCCACGATGATGCCGTTGGAGTAACCCGCCGCCACGAACGAATCGTGCGGGTTCAGTTCGGGCGCCCACTTCTTTGCCCATTCAAAGTACTGCTTCATGCCCGGGTCGTCGTTCCATGCCGGGTCACCGGCACTCTTCGCATTGGCCGCCGTGATGACGCCGGTTGCGGCGTCGGCTCCGGCCGGCTTCAGCACGCCGGGCACCGAGGCCGACCCCACGGGCAAGTAGATCTGAGGCCTCCAGCCCAGTTCGTGGGCCTTGCGAATGGCCTGGGTGGCGTGCTTGCCCGTCGCCACGATGAACAGCGCGTCGGCATTGCTGGCACGGAGCTGGATGATCTGGGCGTCGACTGTGGGGTCGGTGGTCTCATACGACACCTCGGCCACGATCATGGCCGCCTTGTCACCAAGTGCGTGCTTGAAGCCCTCGACGTAGTCCTTGCCGAAGTCGTCGTTTTGCCGGAGCAAGGCAATCTTCGCATTCGGCGTTGTAGTGAGGATGTTCCGCGCATAGACCGCACCTTCGGTCTGGTAGGCGATCATGCCCATCATGGTCCACGGGTAGTTCTTCGGGTCGTTCCACTGCGCCGCACCGGACAAGATCAGGAGCTGCGGCACCTTCTTCTGGTTGAGGTAGCGATGCGTCGTACGGTTGGTCGCCGTGCCGATGGTGTTCACGATCGCGAACACGTTGTCGCGTTCGACGAGCTGACGCGTCAGCTCGATGGTCTTGGGCGGACTGTAGCCGTCGTCGAGCGACAGCAACGTCACCTTGCGGCCATTGATGCCACCGCCGCTGTCGTTGAGGGACTTGAAGTACGCCGCCTGGGCCTTGCCGACGCCCGACAGCACCGACACCGGCCCGCTATAAGGCAGCGTCTGACCAAGCTTGATCTCCACGTCGGACGCGCCCGGATCATACTTCTTTTGGGCAAGTGCCGGGCCTGCGGCCACAAAAGCCGTCGCGATCAGAATACCGGACAACCGCCTCATTTCGTCTTCCTTCCCTTGCTTTTCTTGCTTCTCTGAGTGGCCGCGCCCTTGAGCATCAGCGCGCCATGGAAATGCGAGATGGCCTTGTAGTCCGGCCCATGCTCGAGCATTCCCATCTGTGCCAGCATGACCACGCCGTGTGTCGCTGCCCATAGCGACCAGCCGAATAGCTCCGGGTCGACGTCGATCAGGCCCTCGGCTTCATTCGCCGCGGCCTCGAGGGTATCGGCAAACCGGGCAAATGCCTGGGCCCGCACAGTCGCCAGAATGTCGGCCTTGTCCTTAAAGTAGCGGTATGGGGTCTTGGGGCTGCAGCCCAACGCCTCGGCCAGCTGCCGCATCGTGACACCCTCGTACCCGAAGCGGGCAAACCGCTCGGTCGCGACCCGGCACAATTCGGCGCGGAAATCGGCGATGTCCTTCTCGGTCAGATAACGCGGCATGTCGCTCTTTCCATACACGCTGTGTACGAAAAGCCGACGTCGCGGTCAATGCCGGGATGTCAGGCCGATTCGGCGAACAACTCGCGGCCGATCAGCATGCGCCGGATCTCGCTGGTGCCGGCGCCAATCTCGTAGAGCTTGGCGTCGCGCAACAGGCGGCCGGTCGGGTAGTCGTTGATGTAGCCGTTGCCGCCCAGGAGCTGGATGGCGTCGAGCGCCACCATGGTGGCCTTCTCGGCGGCGTAGAGGATGGCGCCGGCCGAATCCTTGCGTGTCGTCTGGCCGCGATCGCAGGCCTTGGCGACGGCATAGACGTAGGACTTGCAGGCATTCATCGTCGTGTACATGTCGGCGAGCTTGCCCTGCCCCAGCTGGAAGGTGCCGATCGGCTGTCCGAACTGCTGACGCTCGTGCACGTAGGGCACGACGATATCCATGGCCGACTGCATGATGCCGAGTGGCCCCGCCGCCAGCACGGCGCGCTCGAAGTCGAGGCCGCTCAT
>JACPVT010000186.1 GCA_016191685.1 Rhodospirillales bacterium
AAGGAGATCGAGCGGCTGGAGCGGGCGGCGGCGCGCTACAAGGTGTGGGCGGTCAAGAACCCCGACCTCAACAAGCGCAAGAACGCCGTCGAGTCGCGGATTGCGCGCATCGAGTCGGAGCGGACCCAGACCTACACGACGCGCGAGCGCCGGCTGGAGCTGAGCGAGGGCGAGATCGACGCCAAGGTGGCGCTGAGACTCGCCAACCTCGATGTCGCGGTGCCGGGCGGCGGACGCAAGCTGCTGACCATCGATCGCCTGACCGTGGCCGCCGGCGACCGCGTGGCGGTGTTGGGCGCGAACGGGGCCGGCAAGTCGACGCTGCTGTCGGCGTTGGCCGCCGCCTACGATCCGGCGCTGGAGCACTACGACGGCCAGTCCGCGATCCGCTTCAATCCGTCGTGCCGGCTGGTCTATTTCGACCAGACCATGCGCGACCTGCCGACGGCCACGACGATCCTCGACTATGTCGTCGAAGCCGAGGGCGCCACCGAGAAGGAAGTGGTGCGGCTGCTGGCCCAGGCGGGCTTCGCCTTCGCCCGCATCCGCCAGCCGATCGGCGTGCTGAGCCACGGCGAGCGTGCCCGGCTGGTGTTCCTGAAGATGAAGCTGCTGCGGCCCAATATCTATTTGTTGGACGAACCGACCAACCATCTCGACATAGAAGGGCAGGAGGCGCTGGAGGCCGAGCTCGAGCAGGGCGAAGTGTCCTGCCTATTCGTCAGCCACGACCGCTATTTCACCCGCACGGCGGCGACGCGTTTCCTCGAGATCCGCAAGGGAAGGCTGGTCGAGGTTGAGAGCGCCGACGCCTTCTTCGAGGCGCAGCGGTGACGATCTATCGCCGCGCGCCGGGCGTCCGCGTGAGGCGGTGAACCATGGCCCCATCCTCGGCCGTGGCGGCATGGTCGAATCCCGGCTCGACCCGCCATTCGGTGAGACCGATGGCGCCGTCTTTGCGACGCACCGCCTTCGCGGTGGCAATCCGCAAAGCGGTGCCGCTTCGGGAGATATAGACGATGGCGGAGCCGTCCCCCGCCTCGACGGTGAGGTCCGCCGCCCGCACCAGACAAGCCTGGGCACATGTCCCCATCAACCGGGCGTTGGAGGGATGGTCGACGATCAGGCGCAGCCTGCCGTCGCCCGCGTACAGCTCGGCATGCTGTTCCCGGCAGAGACCGATCGAGTCGTTCCGGAGCATGCCTCGATCGGTCTTGATCGCCATGCTCACCCCGCGACGACCTTGCGCAGCGCCTCGAGCGTCGTCTCCGGCTCCGGCCGGTATGTGTAGTCGGGGTCGGCCTGAACCAGCCGCACGATGCCGCCGCCGTCGATCACGAAGCGTGACGGCACCGGCAGGCGCCATGACGGATCGCCGTTGCGGACGGCGAGATCGTTGCCGAAGCCGAGATACACTGCCTTAAGGTCCTCGGGCAGGGTGAAGGCGAGGCCGAAGGCTTCGGCGACGGTTGACTTCTCGTCCCACACGATCGGGAAGGTGAGTTTCTGTTTGGCGGCCATGTCTGCCGTGCGTTCCGGCAGCTCGGGCGAGATCACGACCAGCGAGGCGCCGAGGCCCGCGATGTCGGCGTAGATGGTCTGCAGAGCGTCCAGCTCATGCCTGCAATAGGGTCACCACGACCCTCGGAAGAACGACAGGACCAGCGGCCCGGCGGCGAGCAGGTCGGCCGACGAGACGCGGCGGCCGTCGTGGTTGGCCAGTTCGAAGGCGGGGGCGGGTCTGCCGACGGCCACGATGCGGTCGAGAATCCCGGACTTCCGCAGATCGTCCGTCGCGCGATGCATGATGGCCGCCCGGTCGGGCGGAATCCGGCCCGCGCTCGCGGCGCGGGTTTCTGCCAGTTTGTCTGCCAATGACATGACCTAATCCTTCCTTTGAAGAGACATCAGCTTGTTGTCCCGCTCATGACCGGGCCCGCCGGGCGCGCGGCCTGACCGGCATGTCCAGCAGGTCGAGCGCCGGGCGGGCAACGCTTTCGAGCAGCGCGCGGTCGGGTCTGGTGCGCGCCAGCACGCGGATCCCCATCAGGACCCCCAGCAGGTGGGCCGAGACGTCCGCGGCGTCGAGATTGCGCGGCATCTGGCCGGCGCGGCGGCCCGCCTCGATGTTGCGCTGGAAGAAGGCGCGAATTTCCTCGAGGTAGCCGGCGACGACCTTGCCGATCTCGGCATCGTGCGGCGCCACGTCGAGCGCCGAATTGACCAGCAGGCAGCCCTTGCGGTCGCGGTCGGCGAGGGACCGCTCGATGATCTCTGTGAAAAAGTCGCGGATCGCTTCCTTCGGCTGGCCGTTGCCCTCCCGCCGGGCGATGCGTTCGCGCATCGAGCGCTCGGCGTAGCGGGCCAGGGCCGTCACGAACAGGGCGCGCTTGCCGCCGTAGGCGTTGTAGAGGCTGGCGCCGCCGATCCCCATGTGTTCGGCGAGGTCGCGCACCGAGGTTGCCTCGTAGCCGCGCGCCCAGAAGCAGTCGACAGCGCCGTCGATGGCTTTGGCCTCGTCGAATTCCCTCAGGCGACCCATGCGGGGACCAAAGCACGATTTTGGAGCGAACGCTACAAAATATCACGATGGCACGAGCCGGCGGCAGGCGGTCACGGCATGCCGCTTGCAGTGATAGGCTGGGCCATCGGGAGGATGGAGAATGTTGCGCATTCCCAGGCACTACGGTCATTTTGTCTTTGCCGTCATCCAGTCGGGCTTGACCACGGCGATCGCCACGGCAATCGCCAGCGTCCCGTTTCTTGCCGAGTCGACCTTCCTGCTTCACTGGCTCGGCGCCTGGCTGATGGCATGGGCCGCCATGACTCCCGTCGTGCTCCTGGCCGCACCGCTGATCCGGCGTCTCGTCCATGCCCTGACGACCGTCTCCGAATTGGACGAAGGAGCGCAAACCTAGAGTGTCGGCCGCAGGGTGCGGCCGGGGACCGTGTCGACGGGGACGAGTGTCATGAAGGGCATATCCCTCAGCGCACCGGTGTCAGTGTTTCGGCACCGCCGGCAGTGCTGCCGGCATGGACCCATGTTCCGTCGAGCACGCCGTCGGTGCGGGCCCGGTAGAGCACCAGATATTCGCCCGTGAAAACGCTGTTGTGGTCGCCGCGCAGGGTGTCGCCGATGAAGATCGCCAGCGTATCGCCCTGCGCCAGGCCCTTGCCGACATAGGTATGACGGGTATCGGCATTGAAGCAGGAGACGTCGTAACCGTGGCCCGCGGCACTTATCCGGCAGGTCCCGGCGTAGGTGCTGTCGCGCGGTCCCGAACCTTTGCCGGCCATTCCATAGTCGCCGGAAAAATCCCGCGTGGGCGGCTCCAGGCCGCTCGCCGACGCGGGCCCAGCCAAGGCAACGATACTGGTCGCCAGCACTGCAAACACTCTCATTTCAGTTTCTCCGCGATGTTTGATCGTCGGCACGCTATCTCGCGGCGGTCTTCACGGGCCCGTCACGACGGGGTGTTTCACCGCAATGTGACGGCGGGTGATCGTCTGCGGCCTGCCGGTCGCGATGGCTTGACGGGACGATAGGAAAATACTATCTATCCTCTCGAAGAATCCGATCAACTGGAGGGCCAAGGATGACCATGGAGGCTGAGGAGGCCTGGAGTGCCTCGGAGTTGCTGGTGCGGGTGTTGCGTGGTCCGGTGAAGCGGCGCACGGCGCCGCGTCTGCGGGTGTTCTTCCTCCGCCAGTTTCGCCTGTGCGGCGAGGTCAGCCTGGCTGCCAAGCGCACGGGGGTGCCGCTGTCGACCGTCTACCGCTGGCGCCAGCGGGATGCGCGGTTTCGCGAGCGTTGGGACGCCGTCCAGCTGCAGCGCCGGGACATCGTCGAGGACAGGCTGATGGCGATCGTCCGCGAGGGTGAACTGCGCACGGTCTATTACAAGGGGCTGGACGTCGGCTTGCGGCGGACGTTCACCCACCTCGCCTCCATCCGGGTGCTCGACTATTTCGACCGCCGGGCGGGCGAAAAAATGTCCCACAATGTTTCCCGTTCCACGGCCGCGGAAACGGCGAAAAAGGCAGAGGGATCAGTCGCTTGAGCGACTCACGCCTCGCGCAGGATAGGAAGCCCTCAATCCGGCGTCACGCCGAAGCGGCGCTGCCAGAATTCGCGGCTGCGGCGCTCGCCGACGTCGCAGCCCAACTCGTACTCGGGCCGCACGAAGCGGGTGTAGTCGTCGGGGGGGCCGCTCGCCCGGCGCGGCGTCGTCTGGGCAAGTTGCACGCCGTCGCGCGCGACAGGCACGCCGAGGTCGCCGATGTCGAAGTCGTGGCCGATCTCGGGCCGAGGGCCCACGTCGGCCACTTCCTGCAGGAGCTTCTTGCGCACGGCGCGGGGAAAGTCCTCGAAATTGACGGCAACCTCGACGAAGGAGCGCGGGCCGCCGACGACACAATGGAGATAGTAGCGGTCGAGGTCGGTCTCGCTCGGGAAGCCGTAGGGGTTGGGCCGGTCGTTCATGATCGGCAGCCCGTTGATCACGATGCGCTCCTTGAGCGCATCGTGCCGGAGGTCGGTGACCAGGCCGCCGTCGTTGTTCGAGCCGTCGCCCGAGATGTCGAGCACCTTGCGCTCGGGCTCGTAGGGGATGCGGCCGAACAGCGGGACGGCGTAGCGGATGGCGCCGCTGATCGAGGTGCGGCGCGCGATCGAGATCGGCGCGCGGGAAAGGCGGGCGGTGAAGTCGGCGATCGCCTCCCTGGAGTCGAGCAGGGTCCAGTCGATCAGGAGCTTCTGCACCCAGGAGTCGGACCATTCGAAGTAGGCGACGGCGATGCGGCCGTGATTGCCGCTCAGGATCGCCTTGACGATGACGGGATCGGTAAAGGCATCGACATAGCCCTGGCGCTGCAGGCGGGCCTCGTCGGGGTCGATGCTGCCGGAGATGTCGATGGCCAGCACCAGGGCCAAATCGACTTCCTTGCGGTCCTGCGCCGCAGCCGGCAGGGCGAGGAACAGGAGCGCGAACAAGGAGAGCAACATACGCATGGCCGACCTCCAACCAACGCTGTCATCCAAGCATAAACCATACCGCCCGCCGGAAGCTTCTGTCAGCCTCGCTCTGGACGGCCGGTGGCGGCGACCGTTAGCCTCTGTGGACAGACCAGCCGGAGAATGCCCGTGGATCTAGCACTCAGCGCCCAGGACGAGGCCTTTCGCGGCGAGGTCCGCCGTTTCCTCGACGAAAACCTGACGGAGGACCTGCGCGAGGCCGGCCGCAAGACCGGCGGCGTCTTCGCCGACGTTGCAGCCGGCGTGCGCTGGCACAAGGTGCTGGCCCGCAAGGGCTGGTCGGCGCCGAGCTGGCCGAAGGAATATGGCGGCACCGGCTGGAGTGCCATCCAGCGCTACATCTTCTCGCGCGAGTGCACGGCCGCCGACGCGCCGCGCATCTTCGCCATGGGGCTGCGCATGGTGGGCCCCGTGATCATGAAATACGGCACGCCGGAGCAGAAGGCCAAGTACCTGCCGCGCATCGTGTCGGGCGACATCGTGTTCTGCCAGGGCTACTCCGAGCCGGGCTCGGGCTCCGACCTCGCCAGCCTCAAGACCCGGGCGGTGAGGGACGGCGACGACTACGTCATCAACGGCACCAAGATCTGGACCACGGGCGCCCATGTCGCCGATCACATGTTCTGCCTGGTGCGCACCGCCACGGAAGGCAAGCCGCAGGACGGCATCTCGTTCGTGCTGATCGATTCGATGGCGACGCCGGGCCTCACCGTGAAGCCGATCGTCACCCTGGCCGGCGACCACGAGGTCAACCAGGTGTTCTTCGACAACGTGCGGACGCCCGTCGCCAACCGCATCGGTCCGGAGAACGCCGGCTGGACGGTGGCCAAGTACCTGCTCGAGTTCGAGCGCGGCGGCGAGGCCTATACGCCCAACCTCTATGCCAGGCTCGACGACCTGCGCCGCATCGTGCGCGAGGAGGCGGCCGACGGCTCGGGCAAGCTCGCCACCGAGCGCAGCTTTGCCGAGCGCCTGGCCGAGGCCGAGATGGACATCCAGGCGCTCGAGATGATCGAGCTGCAGGTGCTGTCCGATCTCAGCAAGGGCCGCAACCCGGGCGCGGCCTCGTCGGCGATGAAGATCCGGGGCAGTGAGACTTCGCAGAAGATCGACCATCTCGGCGTCGAGGCGCTGGCCTGGTATGCAGCACCCTTCGAGCCCGAGGCGCGGCTGCTCGGCCACAACGCGCCCACCGTGACGCCGGAGTGGGGCATCACCGCGATGCCGCTCTATCTCAACAACCGCGCCGCCACGATCTATGCCGGCTCCAACGAGGTCCAGCGCAACATCATCGCC
>JACPVT010000187.1 GCA_016191685.1 Rhodospirillales bacterium
GCGGGTTCTTCCGAGGCTTGGAGTCCTTTGTCTCGTCGTGAATGGCGAGCAGCTCCTCCTTATCGAGAATCATCTCCTCGCGTGTTCGTCCGACCAGATCGTAACACGGCGTCAACTCGATCGCGTCGACCGGACAAGCCACACGGCAAGCTCCGTGGCCGATGCAGTTCGACGGAGATATCAGCGCCGCTTTCCCGTTGATAACACCCAGCACATTCTGTTCCGGACACGCGTCGGCGCAGGCGGTACACCCGATACATATTGTTGGATTAATGACAGGATGCAGTGACGCGGGAGGAGAACCGATGGCCGGGCGGAACAGCAGCGAGTATGCGGTGGTGTGGCCGCGCAGCGCCAAGGCGGTGGAGATCAAGCCGCTTGCCAAGCGGCTGGACGCGCTCGACGGCAAGACCATCGCCTTCCTGTGGGACGATCTCTTCCGCGGCGACGAGATCTGGCCGATCCTGAAGCAGGAGCTGTCCACGCGTTATGCAGACGTGACCTTCGTCGACCACGACGCCTTCGGCTCCACGCATGGCGACGACGAACACCGGGTGCTGGCCGAGCTGCCGGAGAAGATCAGGTCGATGAAGATCGACGCGGTCGTCTCCGGCATGGGGTGTTGAGGAAGCTGCACACCCGCCGTGTTGCGGGTCAGCGCGATTGCAGAGCAGGCCGGCGTACCTACTTCCTCGCTGTGCTGCGAGGGCTTCCTCGGCCAGGCCAAGACGACGTCCGTGGGGCTGGGCTACCCCAACCTCGCGCTCGCGACGGTGCCGGGCCATGTCGACGTCCAGACGGTGGAGGAACTGCGGGTGAATGTACTCGGCACGACGGTCGAGCACGTCATCCGCAATCTCACCGGCGCGACCGCGTCGGTGCAGGCGACCGTCGACCCCGATCCGCAGGACATCGTGTTCGAGGGCAGCTTCGAGGAGGTCAACCGCCTCTTCCTGGAGAACGGCTGGAGCGACGGGCTGCCGATCGTGCCGCCGACCAAGGAGAAGATCGCCGACTTCCTGGCCTTCACCGATCTGCCACCCGACCACGCCATCGGCAAGCTGCTGCCCGACAACCGGATGGCCACCGTGTGGAACGTCGCCGCGAACGGCGTGATGGCCGGCTGCCGGCCGGAGTACATGCCCATCCTTGTGGCGCTGGCCGAGGCGATGGTCGATCCGCAGTACGGCGTCGAGCATTCCGGCAACACGCCGGGGGCGGAGACGCTGATCGTGCTGAACGGCCCGCTGATCAAGCAGCTCGGCTTCAACTACGAGCAGGGCGCGCTTCGCGACGGCTTCCAGCCCAACACCTCGATCGGCCGTTTCTGGCGTCTCTATCTGCGCAATGTCGCGGGCTTCCTGCTGCACCAGAACGACAAGGGGACCTTCGGCAACACCTGGCGCGTGGTGCTGGCCGAGAACGAGGACAGCCTGGCGAAGATGAAGTGGCCGACGACGGCGGTCGATATGGGCGCGCCGCCCGGCGAAAGCGCCGTTACGATCTCGCGCTTCACCGGCGGCAACGTCATCGTTTCGGTGTTCGGCGACAGCGCCGAGAAGCTGCTGCCCTATCTCGGCAATGCGCTGGTGACGCATACCGGCTGGGAGGTCATCTTTACCGTCGGCATGGCGACCGGCACCTACCGGCCGTTGCTTGTCCTCAGCCCGCTGATCGCCGAGACCATCGCCAAAACCATGACCAAGCAGGACGTGCAGAACTGGCTGTTCGAGAATGCGCGCATGCCTGCCCGCTTGTTCGAGAAGTACCTCTGGGGCTGGACCAACCTGGTGCCGGGCAAGCGCACGCTGAACGACTGGGTGCGGCTGGGCAAGATCCCCAAGGCCTTCGCCGGCAGCGATCCCGACCGCCTCGTGCCGGTGGTGACCAAGCCGGAGCACATCATGATCGCGGTGTCGGGCGACCCGCTGCGCTCGAACTGCTATCTGTTCGTGCACAACGGCATGCTGGGCTTCCCGACGACCAAGACCGTCAAGCTGCCGCAGGCCTGGCCGGCCAAGCTGCGCGACGCGCAATCTTGAGGACGGGGCCTGAGTAGGGGAGCATGAGCGACGATACGAGCCTCTGGATCGTGCTCCCTGCGGGCCAGCAGGGCACCGGCGCCTGGATCGACGACACGCTGAAGCAGCGCGCGGCCGAACACGGCCTCGCCGCCAAGGTCCCGCTCGCCGCTGATTTTCCGCGCCAGCGCATCGAGGTGGTCCGCGGGCCGCGCGCCGAGGATCGCCTGCAGGAACTGTTCCTGCGGCGCGGCTGGAGCGACGGCCTTCCGGTCGTGCCGCCGACCGTGGCGCGGGTGAAGGAGGCGCTGGCCTTCGCTGGTCGGGCGCCGAACGAGGTGCTGGGCGAGGTCGAGCCGCTGAATGGCCTGGCGACCGTCGAGAAGATCGCCGCCAACGCCGTGATGGCGGGCTGCCGCCCCGAATATCTGCCGGTCGTGCTGGCCGCCGTCGAAGCCGTGCTCGATCCGGCGTTCAACCTGCGCGGCGTGCAGACCACCGACGAGAACGTGACGCCGCTGCTGGTGGTGAACGGACCGGTGGCGCGCGAGCTCGGGGTCAACGGCAGCTTCGGCGCGCTGGGTCCGGGGTGGCAGGCCAACGCCGCCATCGGCCGCGCCCTCCGGCTCGTCATGCACAACGTCGGCGGCGGCTGGCCGGGTGCCGTGGCCTTTGCCGGTCTCGGCCAGCCCGGCCGCTACACGCTTTGTCTCGCGGAGAATGAGCTGCAGAGCCCGTGGGCGCCGCTGCATGTCGAGGCGGGGCTGGCGGCCGAGGCGAGTGCGGTGACGGTCACGCGCGCGGAATCGGTGATGAACGTCACGGGTGGATTGCCGGAGATCGCGAGCGTGATGGGCTCGGCGGCCTCGGGTTTCGGCATCCTGTGGAGCGGGCGGCCGACCGTGCTGCTCGCACCCGCCGTCGCGGCCGAGTGCGCGCGCCGCGGCATGGGCAAGGACGACGTGCGGCGCTTCCTGTGGGAGCATGGCCGTTGGCGGCGCGAGGACTGGGAGAAGTCCTGGCTCGCCGAGCGCATCGTCGTCAACCGGCGCTGGCCGGACTGGGTCGAGACGGCGGCGAAGGCCGGCGACATCCCGGCGGCGCGCGCGCCCGACGACATCGTGCTCGTGGTGGCAGGCGGCGACATCCCGATCCCGCAGAACGCCTACTGTCCCTCCTGGGGTTTTCCGCCGGCCCGCATCACCCGCGAGGTCCGCCTGCCGGTGGACTGGACGGCACGGCTGGCAGAGGCACAGCTGGGTGCTGCGACCCTGGTCGGGAAACAAAGTTTAGAGTGAGGAGTTGTCCGGCATGTCAGGAACGAGCTTCGACATCGCGGTGATCGGCGGCGGCATCGCCGGTCTCACGGCCGCCCACCATGCGGCGCTGGCCGGCGTCTCGGTGGCGCACTTCGTCGAGGACGGCCTGCCGGGCGGCCTGGTGATGAACGTCGGCGCTCTCGACGGCTGGCCGGCCGCCGGTCCCGTGGGCGGTGCCGAACTCGCGGCCGGTCTGCTCGCCCAGAACGAGGAACTGGGCGTCACCCTGGTGCCGTCGCGCATCGATACCGTCGCAGGCGGCGCCCTCAAGACGCTGAGTGGTCCCGATGGCGCCTGGCGGGCGCGACAGGTGATCGTGGCCACGGGTGCCGCGCTCGGCACGCTCGACGTTCCCGGCGCCGCCCGGTTGGCCGGCCGCGGCGTGTCGCACTGCGCCTGGTGCGACGGCGGCCTCTACCGCGACGCCGAAGTGGTGGTGGCGGGCGGCGGTGACGCGGCGCTCTCCGAGGCGATCCATCTCGGCCAGTTCGCTCGCGCAGTGACCATCGTCACCCGCGGCGAGACATTTCGCGCGCGGCGGCGCTACGTGTCGCAGGTCGCGGGTGACGAGCGCTTCCGCCTGCGCTGGGCGAGCGAGATCGTCGAGGTGCTGGGCGGCGACGGCGTCGAGGGCGTGCGCGTGCGCGACCGCGAGGCGGGCAGCGAGGAGGTGGTCGCCTGTCGAGGCCTGTTCGTGTTCGTGGGGCTGGTGCCCAACGCGGGCTTGCTGGGACCCGAGGTGGCGCGCGACGCAAGCGGCTTCGTGGTCACCGACGCCGCCTTCGAGACGGCGCTGCCCGGCGTGTTCGCCGTCGGCGCCATGCGCGCGGGCTACGGCGGCCGGCTGACCCAGGGCGTCGCCGAGGCGACCAGTGCCGCCGAGCGGGCGGCGGCCCGCTGCGACGACTGAGAGGCGGGTGAGGGCGCGGATGCGCCCCGCAAAGTCGTGTATTGATCGGGTCATGACGATCCTGATGACCGAGCGGCTGACCCTGCGGCCGCTGCTGCCCGACGACGCCGAGGCCTATGCCGCAATGCGTTTCCATCCCGAGGTGACGAAGTGGCTGCCGCCGGCCCGGGACGCCGATCCGCTGACCGCCGTGCGCGGCACGATCGACCGCTTCGCCGCCGCCTGGCGCGACGAGGGCTATTCGCCGTGGGGCGTGTTTCTGGGGGGCCGGCTGATCGGCCATGCCGGGCTGAACTTCGTGCCCGAGTTCGACGCGACCGAGGTCTTGTGGGCGCTGCACCCCGACGCCTGGGGCAAGGGCTACGCCTCCGAAGTGGCGAAGGCCGCGCTCGCCTTCGGCTTCGAGACGGTGGGCCTGCCTCTGATCTTCGCCATCACCCTGCCGGACAATATTGCCTCGCAGGCGGTGATGAAGCGCGCGGGCCTCACCTACCGCAAGCGGGTCGAGTACAAGGGCTTCAAGGACGTCGTGTGGTTCGACGTGTCGAGGGACGAGTTCTCGCAGAGCCGACTCGGAAACGCGCCGTAGGGGACTCTTGGCGCCGGGCCACGAGCTCTTCCGGCAAGCCGCGCCGCAGGCCGGCGACACCCGCGCCGGTCGTCGCAACGGGCTGACAACGGACCAGTGCCGGGACGCCGATGCTGGCAATGCCAGCAGCCCGGCGAAAAACGCGCGGCAGGCTTGCGATAGGAGAGTTGCAGGTTCAACAGGAAAATGACAAGAAATAGACTATAGTCGCGGAACGTTCGTCCACGGCGTCCAGTCCGCCCGGCCCCTGAAGCCCGGCGGGCTTTTTCGTGCCTCGAACTCAGGAGGCTCTCTTGCCCGACCTTCCTCGCGCGGCTGAACGCTGGCGTGACGGAAGGATGAGTTCGACGCGTAACGCCTCTCCCATCAGACGATGAGGAAGAGGAGGCCATCAGCCGGCGGGGATATTCCCACAGGCAGCGGCCATATGTCGTTGATCAGAACTGGGGCGCATTCGTGAGCAGGGATGGTCAGAGAATTGGCGGGTCGAGGCCAGGACACGAGCCTGACGCCCATATTCCTTACGACGTTTACTTATTCTGGAGATGAGAGATGCCGTTCATCAAAGAGATTTGGCTCAAGAACACTTGCGAGGTTCTCGACGCGATTGCCGATCCGAACTTCTTGAGAGATGCCTGGTCGGGAAAGAGCAGGTACGTCTCATCGCCCGACGAGATATATAACAATGTCTTCAGCGACGCAGTCATCGACGAATACGCCGATCCTGATCTCGATCTCGACGAAGCGCAAAAGGCGGCTGGAAAGGCGTTCATCGACAGCATGCAGGCCTTCGACAGTATCGGTGGTCCCGAATTGCCGTGGCAGGAAGTGATTGACCATCCCGGTTGGATCGAGGTGCGCGAAGCGGCGAAGTTTCTCGACCTGCTGAAGCCTCAAGCCTGACGGAAACGCCGCCGGCTTTGCGCCCGCCCGGCGCCTGCCTATCGCGCCTTGTTCCAAAGCGCTGAGGCGGGCTTTTCATGTCCAACAACCCAGGAGTCCCCCATGCCCCGACCGGCCCTACGCCGGCGCATCGACGCGCCTGCGATGAAGAAGCTCGGCACCTTCCTCCGTCATCTCGACCGCACCGGCTCAGTGGCCTTTGCCGCCGAACGGGCGGGGCTCAGCCGCAACACGCTCTATCGCCGCAGACGCACCGATCCGGTCTTCGCCGCCGGTTGGGCCGATGCGATGGCGAGCGCGGTCGGCCGCCTGCATGACGAGGCCGCGCGGCGCAGCCTCTCGGGCAACGGCCGCGCGGCCTTCCGGCGCGGCCGGCGGCTGAGTGCGATCCGCGAGTACGACAGCGGCCTGCTGATCCGCCTGCTGCGCCTGCACTGGCCGGCGACCTACGGCCGGCAGGGCGGATGGACCGGCACGCCTCGCGAGGTGCTGGCGCGTTTTGGGCAGAAGTAGACGCGAGTGGACACAGGAATGGACACGAGAGACATGACAGATCCTGTGTCCCGCTTTGTGGCTCAAGTGTCTGAAGTGCTTCGGCTTTCGGCTGATCAGGGCATGCGGGCGCAAGGTCCCGTGTCCACTCGTGTCCACCGATCAGCCGGCCAGGACTCCCATCGCGGCGCGGTGGATCGCCGGATCGCCCGCCGCCAGCACCGAGCCGTCGGACTGCATGTCGAGTTCCTTGCCCCGCCAGTCGGTGATCAGTCCGCCGGCGCCCTTTATGACCGCCACCAGGGCCGCGTAGTCGTAAAGTTTCAAGCTCGCCTCGACCACCATGTCGACATGGCCCGACGCCAGCAGCCCGTAGGCGTAGCAGTCGCCGCCCCAGCGGAAGAGCTTCACCTGCCTGGTCAGCGCCTCGTGCGGCTTCTCGTAGGCGCCGGGAAACATGATCGGCGCCGTCGAATACATGTACGCCTTGGCGAGGGCATCGCAGGCGCGCACGGAGATCGGCTGTCCGTTGAAGGTCGAGCGCTGGCCTTCGACGCCCAGCCAGCGCTCCTTCAGGATCGGCTGGTCGATGATGCCGAGGACCGGCTTGCCGCGATGAAGCAGCGCGATCAGCGTGCCGAAGATCGGCAGGCCGGTGATGAAGGCCTTGGTGCCGTCGATCGGGTCGAGCACCCAGACATATTCGGCGTCGGTCCTGACGGCGCCGTGCTCCTCGCCGAACACGCCGTGGTCGGGAACGTGCTTGGTCAGCAGCTCGCGCATCGCCGTCTCGGCCTCGCGGTCGGCAATGGTGACTGGGCTGTTGTCGGTCTTGTCGTCGATGGCGACGGGAGTGCGGAAATAGCGGGCCGCGATCGGCCGCGCGGCGTCGGCCAGCGCGTTGGCCAGTTGGACGAAGCGGGGCTCGACCACCTAGGCCAACGACCTAGGGCAGCGGCTTGGGCGAGTCGGCCATGGTGCGCAGGTAGGCGATCACGTCGGCGCGCTCCTGCTCCTTGGCAAGGCCGGCGAACGCCATCTTGGTGCCGCGCACGTAGGTGGTCGGCTTGAAGATCATGTGGTTGATGTCTTCGTAGGTCCAATCCCCGCCCTTGGCCTGCAGCGGCGAGGAATAGCTGAAGCCCGCATGGCTCGCCTTCTTGCGGTCGACGATGCCCCACAGGTTGGGGCCGACCTTGTTGGCGCCGCCCTTGTCGGTGGTGTGGCAGGTGAAGCACTGCTTCTGGAAGATCGCCTTGCCCGCCTCGACGTTGGCGCCGGCGAGCTTGGGACCGATCGGTGCGAGTTCGGCCGCCGGAGCCGCCGCCACGGCGGTGGGCGCTTCATCGACGACGGCGATCGCCGGCTTGTCGAGCTTGTGCGGATGGACCACGGCGTTGGAGACCTTGCCAACCACCATCGCGAAGAGGGCCGAGGCCAGAACGCAGCCCGCAACCGTGTTGAAATTGGCCATAGTCAGATCCCGGAACGGCAGATTTTACGGACGTTGCTGTAGCATGCCCGCACCGTCGTCAGTAGTATCCGATCGCCGCATCGGGCTCGCGCGGCGGAACGTCGCAAGTCCCGGATTTAGCGAGGTTTTTCGCCTGTCGGCGGGCACTGAATCGGGACACGGGGGGAGTTCGGGAGATGGCGAAGGCGCGGGGCGGCAAGGTGAGCGGCAAGGGCAGGGCCAGCAACATCATCGCCTTCCAGGGCGAGCCGGGGGCGAACTCGGACATGGCCTGCCGCGCGGCCTTTCCCTACATGACGACCTTGCCCTGCCCGACCTTCGAGACGGCCATGGCGGCGGTCCAGGCGGGGCGGGCCGAACTGGCCATCATTCCGGTCGAGAACTCGATCGCCGGGCGGGTCGCCGACCTGCACAGCCTGCTGCCCCATACCCGGCTCAAGATCGTGGCCGAGCACTTCCAGCGGGTCGAGCATTGCCTGGTGGCCTTGCCGGGCACCAGCCTGCGCACCATCCGCACGGTCAAGAGCCACGTCCAGGCGCTTGCCCAGTGCCGCAACTTCCTGAAGAAGCATCGCCTCCAGCCGCTGGTCCATGCCGACACGGCCGGCGCGGCGCGCGAGATCGCCGAGGTCGGCGACAAGAGCGTGGCGGCCATCGCCTCGTCGCTGGCGGCCAGGATCTACAATCTCAAGGTGCTGGCGCGAAACATCGAGGATGCCGATCACAACACCACGCGCATGCTGGTGTTCTCGCGCGACGAAGCCCCTCTCGACTGGCGCACCGTGCAGTGCATGACCGCCTTCCTGTTCCGGGTGAAGAGCCGGCCGGCCGCGCTCTACAAGGCACTGGGCGGCTTCGCCACCAACGGCGTCAACATCGTGAAGCTTGAGAGTTACCTTTCGGGCGCGCGCTTCGAGCAGGCGCAGTTCTACGCCGAGGTCGAGGGCCATCCCGAGCAGCGCAGCCTGGACCTCGCCTTCGAGGAACTCGGCTTCTTCTCCGAGGAGTTCAAGCCGCTCGGCACCTTCCCGGTGAACCCGTTCCGGCGCAAAGGCTGGGAAGCACCCACCCGTCCCGGCACCTGAACGAGGCGATCCATGCCGCAGCAGCCCGTCCGCATCGCTCCCTCCATCCTCAGCGCCGACTTCGCGGCACTGGGGCCCGAGATCGCCGCGGTGAGCGCGGCCGGCGCCGACTGGATCCATGTCGACGTGATGGACGGTCACTTCGTGCCCAACCTCACGATCGGCCCCATGGTCGTGAAGGCGCTCCGCAAGCACAGCAAGCTGCCGTTCGACGTCCATCTCATGATCTCGCCGGTCGACCCGATGGTCCCGGCCTTCGCCGACGCCGGCGCCGACGTGATTTCCTTCCATCCCGAGGCCGGCGCCCACGCCCATCGCACGATCCAGCTCATCAAGGGTCTGGGCAAGAAGGCCGGCGCCGTGCTCAACCCGGCGACGCCGCTCGCTGCGATCGAGCACGTGCTGGCCGACCTCGACCTCGTGCTGGTGATGAGCGTCAATCCCGGATTTGGTGGCCAGGCCTTCATCGAAAGCCAGCTCGCCAAGATCGCCGCCCTGCGCAAGGCAATCGACGCGCTGGGCAAACCGATCGACCTCGAGGTCGACGGCGGCGTCAATCCCGAGACGGCGCGGCGCTGCATCAAGGCCGGCGCCGATGTTCTGGTGGCCGGCACCGCCGTGTTCAGCGGCGGTCCGGGCAAGTATTCCGCGAATATCAAGGCCCTGAGATCATGAAGGCGCGGTCATGACCGACATCATCCTGCACCACTACGGCCTGTCGCCCTTTGCGGAAAAGGTCCGCATCGGCCTCGGCCTCAAGCAGGCGGCGTGGAAGTCGGTCGACATTCCCAGCATCATGCCCAAGCCCGACCTGATGCCGTTGACCGGCGGCTATCGCAAGACGCCGGTGATGCAGATCGGTGCCGACATCTACTGCGACACGCAGCTCATCATGCTGGAGCTGGAAAGGCGCCTGCCGTCGCCCGCATTCCTGCCCGAGGGCCGCGAAGGCGAGGCGCGCGCCATCACCATGTGGGCGGACCGGCTGATCTTCTCGCCGGCGGTCGGCGTGGTCATGAGCCAGGTCGCCGACAGGTTCGGGGAGGACTTCAAGAAGGACCGCAGCGACTTCTCCGGCCGCTCGTTCGACCCCGAACGGATGCGCGCGGCGCTGCCGTTCTTGCGTGACCAGACATATGCCCTTCTCTCGGTCGCCGAGGCGATGCTGGCCGGGGACGCCAAGTTCCTGTTGGGTGGCGAACCGAGCCTGGCCGACTGCGCGCTCTACAATCCGGTGTGGTTCATCCAGCAGCATCTGGGCGCCACCGCAAGTCCGCTCGATCGACTGCCGGGGATCGTCGCCTGGGTGGAGCGCATGGGCGCCCTGGGCAACGGCAAACGCACCGACATCAAGGCAAGCGACGCCCTCGACATCGCCAAGGCGGCGACTCCTGGCAAGACGAGTGTCGACGGTGGCGATCCAAGCGGGTTGAAGGCCGGTCAGAAGCTGTCGGTGACGCCGGATGACACGGGCAAGGTGCCGGTGACCGGCACGCTGGTCGGGCTGACTGCCGACCGGATTTCGATCGCGCGCCGCGACGAGCGCGTGGGCGACGTCGTCGTCCACTTCCCGCGCTCCGGCTTCATCGTCCAGGCGCTATAGCGAGACTTCGCCTTTCAGCACCGCCACGCAGCCGCCGCCGACGCTGGCGTGAACGCCGTCGACTGCACGATGCGCGGCCGCGCGCAGCAGGCTGGGTCGGCCCATCTCGACGCCTTGCACGATGTCGTAGCGCCGCTCCCGGTCGCCTGTCAGGGACAACAGCAGGGCGGCGAGCGGCGTCGCCGCGCTTCCCGTGGCGGCATCTTCGACGGTACCGGACAGAGGCGAAAACATGCGGGCACGCAGGCGCATTTGATTTTCGGCCTGGCCGTCATGTGCATAAAGATAGAGCGGCAGGCGCTTGGGGCCCATGCCGGTTGGCGCGTATTGCGTGACGGCGTGGCGGAACCGCGCGATATCGGGAGCCGCGCGGGTAAGCGCCTCTTGAGTCACTTCCGCCACGATGAATGAGTTTCCGACCGACGCCATGACCGGCCGGTGCGCCGCGACGACGACCTCGGCAGGTGCGATGCCGACACAACCCGCGAGCAGGTCGACCGGCATCTCGGGGCCGAGCGACAGCAGCTGAGGTGCCGCGATCGTCACGCCGTCGCCTTCGACCTTGACCTCGACCAGTCCGGCGATTTCCTCGAAGCGCAGCACGCCTTCCTTGGCCCGGCCGCGTCCGGCCAGCACCCAGCCGGTGCCGACGTTGGGGTGGCCGGCGAAGGGCATCTCGGCGCTGCGATTGAAAATGCGCACGCGGGCGGTGTTGGCGGGATCTGCCGGCGGCAGGACGAATGTGGTCTCGCTCAGATTGAACTCGGTGGCGAGCGACTGCATCTCCGCGTCCGACAGGCCCTGCGCGTCGGGAAAAACGGCGAGCGGATTGCCGCCGAAGCGCCGGTCGGTGAAGACATCGACCGTCACGAACTCGTAAGTCTTCATCGTACGCCCCCTAGACGACCTCGACGCCGATCTCGCCGGCGATGCGGCGCAAGGCCGCGACGGAGCGTGCCGTGGCGTTGCGGCCGTCGGCTGGGCAATGCGTCTCGATGCTGGCGAGCACTTCCGGCACTTTCACGCCGCGCAACAAACGCTTCAGCGCGTCGGGCCAGGGGATGTCGCCGTCGCCCAGCGGCACCGTGCGTTTCGCCGTCATGTCGCGATCCTTGAGATGGATGGCGTCGCAATGTTCGGCGAGTGCGTCGATGTCGGCGTCGCTCGGCGGCTCGCTCATGGACCAGCTGTTGGCGATGTCGACCAGCGGTTTCAGGGTCCCCGGCAGCGGCTCCGGGAAACTGCCGAAGAACGCGGCGAGTTCGGCCACCGAACCCGCGTTGCAGACGGGTTCGTTCTCGATCTCCAGATCGATGCTGTAGGTGACGGCGAAGTCGGTCAGGCGTTCGAACTGGGGCACGAGATCGACAGGCCGATAGCCGGGATAGCGCAAATGCGTGAACGCGCGCAGTTTTCGGGCTTTCAGCACGACCGCCACGTCGAAGGCATAGACCAGAGGGTCGTCACCGGGACAGGTCGCCGGGTCGAACGCGAAGTCGACCTTGCCGCCGGCCGCAGCCTTGCCGGCCGCCGGCCATTTCAGCAGTGGCGAAACGAATGTCGGGATGCTCAGCCCCGCCTTCTCGATGGTGCCGGCAATGGCGGCGACCTCGTCGAGCGTCATACCCATCAGGCTGCGGCCGCCGATCGTCCGCATATCGAGGCGATGGACGTCGTGCTCGACGCAGAACGAGATCATTTCGTCGAGGGTGGGGCCGATTTCATCGCCGATCACGGCGAGCGCAAGACGGGGCAGGGTCATGTCGTTACCCTACTATCGGCCACCGTCTTTGGCTAAGGTCCCGTTGGCGATCGAGGGAGGCGGCATGGGCGACGAAGCGGCGATTTTCGTGGGCGCGAGCGATGCCGACCAGTATCTCCTGCTGAAGTTCGGCAACCGGCACGGGCTGATTGCCGGTGCGACCGGCACCGGCAAGACCGTGACCCTGCAGACCATCGCGGAGGGCTTTTCCGCCTTTGGCGTGCCGGTGTTCGTGGCCGACGTGAAGGGCGACCTGTCGGGCGTCAGCCAGCCTGGCGGCGACAATCCCCGGGCCGTCGAGCGTGCCAGGCAGATGCAGATCGAGGGCTACATGGGCCGCGCCTTCCCGACGACCTACTGGGACCTGTTCGGCGAGAAGGGTCATCCCATCCGCACGACCGTGAGCGAGGTCGGCCCGGTGCTGATGGCGCGCCTGCTTCAACTCAATGAGACCCAGGAGGGCGTGCTCAACATTGCCTTCAAGGTCGCCGACGAACAGGGTCTGCTGCTGCTCGACTTCAAGGACCTCCAGGCCCTGCTGCAATGGCTGGCGGAGAACGCGGGCCAACTCACGACCGAGTACGGCAACGTCAGCAAGCAGTCGGTCGGCACCATCCAGCGCCAGCTCCTGATGCTCGACCAGCAGGGCGGCGAGGGCTTCTTCGGCGAACCGGCGCTCGATCTTGCCGACATGATCCGCTGCGACTCCGCGGGCCTCGGCACGATCAATGTCCTGGCCGCCGACCGGCTGATGCAGAGTCCCAGGCTCTATGCCACGTTCCTGCTCTGGCTCCTCTCCGAGCTGTTCGAGGCGCTGCCCGAGGTGGGCGATCTCGACAAGCCCAAGTTCGTGTTCTTCTTCGACGAGGCGCATCTGCTGTTCGACGACGCCCCCAAGGCGCTGCTCGAGCGCATCGAGCAGGTGGTGCGGCTGATCCGGTCCAAGGGCGTCGGCATCTATTTCATTACCCAGAACCCGCTCGACATCCCTGAGTCGGTGCTGGGTCAGCTCGGCAATCGCGTGCAGCATGCGCTGCGTGCGTTTACGCCCCGGGACCAGAAGGCGGTGAAGGTCGCGGCCGAGACCTTCCGCCCGAACAAGAAGTTCGACGTTGCCCAGGCGATCACCGAACTGGGTGTCGGCGAGGCGCTGCTGTCGTTCCTCGATGCCAAGGGCGTGCCGACGCCGGTCGAACGCTGCCTGATCGCGCCGCCCCAGGGCCGCATCGGACCGGCAAAGGACGACGAGCGCAGGGCGGTCCTGTCCGCCAGCCCGCTGGCCGGCAAGTACGACAAGGCCGTCGATCGGGCATCCGCTTACGAGGTGCTGACGGGACGCATGTCTGGCGGCCAGACCGCGCCAGCGGCATCGCCGCCGCGCCGGCGCGGCCAATACGGTTCTGTCCCGCAAACGGCACCGCCCCCTGCGCCGCCGCCAGAGGTCGAGCAGCCGCGCGCCGAACCCCGGCTCAAGAAGGCCCAGCCGCCGGCGCCCGCGCCGGTACCGAAAGTGCCTGCCGGCCGTCAGCGCGACTCGATCGGCGTGACCGTGGCCAAGGCGGCCGGCCGCA
>JACPVT010000188.1 GCA_016191685.1 Rhodospirillales bacterium
AAGTCGAGGCTGCAGTGGGCGCTGGGACTGACGGCGTCGTTCGTGGGTGTCGAAGTCGTGGGCGGCCTGCTGACAGGCAGCCTGGCGCTGCTGGCCGACGCCGCCCACATGCTGACCGATGTCGCGGGTCTTGCGTTGGCGTTGCTTGCCATCCGCTTCGCCGAGCGGCCGGCAACGCCCGGCAAGACCTATGGCTACGTGCGCATGGAGGTGCTGTCGGCGCTGGCCAATGCCGTCGTCCTGCTGCTGCTCACGGTCTATATTCTCTATGAGGCTTACCAGCGCTTTCGCGATCCGCCGGAGATCCTGAGCGGCCCGATGCTGGCCGTCGCGGTGGCGGGCCTCGTGGTCAACCTGATCAGCATGAAGCTCCTGATGGCCGGTGCGTCGGAGAGCCTGAACGTGAAGGGCGCCTATTTCGAGGCGCTGGGCGACATGCTGGGCTCGCTCGGTGTCATCGTGGCCGCGCTGATCGTGATGTTCACGGGCTGGACACTGGCCGATCCCGTCGTCGGCGCCGGCATCGGCCTCTTCATCGTGCCGCGGACCTGGGTGCTCCTGAAGCAGGTCGTCCATATCCTGATGGAGGGCACGCCGCCCGAAGTCGACCTCGCGCTGCTGGAAAAGCGGCTGCTCGACATCGATGGCGTGACCGCCGTCCACGATCTGCACGTCTGGACCATCACGTCGGGCCTCGACGCCATGAGCTGCCATCTGGTGGTGGCCGACATGGCCCGGGCCCGCGAGACGCTGGCCGCCGCCTGCGAGGCGATGAAGTCCGGCTTCGGCCTCACCCACACGACGATCCAGATCGAGGACCAGGCGTTCCGCGCGAGCGAGACGGCGCGACCGATATGACCAAATCCGTGACCATCTATGGCATCAAGAATTGCGACACGATGAAGAAGGCGCGCGCCTGGCTCGACGGACGCGGCGTCGCCTACAGCTTCCATGACTACAAGACGGCGGGCGTCGAACGCGGCGTGCTGCAGACCTGGTCGAAGGCCGTAGGCTGGGAGACGCTGCTCAATCGCGCCGGCACGACCTTCCGCAAGCTGCCGGAAGCCGACAAGGCTGCGATCACCGATGCCCGGGCGATCGCGCTGATGATCGCCCAACCCTCGATGATCAAGCGCCCGGTCCTGGAGGTGGACGGACGCCTGATCGTCGGCTTCAAGGCCGAGATCTACGACAAGATTTTCGGGTAATTATTTAGTAAAAACAATTAATTACCATGAATTCTTGACAATTTTGATTAATTGTCAGAAGGTGTGATCAAACGCCCGTCGGGCGACCAAGAATATTCGAACGGCCTGAACCGGCCCATTTCCCCTCAGAGGTTCGCACCATGTCTACCAAGATCGCTTCCATTCTCCTGATTCCCCTGGCTCTGTCCGTATCCGCCTGCGGCGAGACATGGGGCGAGCGCGCGCTTACCGGCGGCGGCATCGGCGCCGGTACCGGTCTTGCGGTCGGCGCTCTCGCCGGCTGGCCTCTCGTCGGCCCAGCCCTGGTGGGCGCCGCGTTGGGTGCGGGCATCGGCGCGGCCACGGCACCGGAAAAGGCTAAATAGCGCGCTCCGCGCGCATTTATCGCCAAAGTGCCAACAGGCGACGGCTAACCCAACAGCAGTCGAAGCTTGCGGTCGAAGACGCCGAGCACGTCCTCGAGCGAATCGCCGTGGGCGAGCTTGCGGGGGCCGTTGTAGACGACATAGCCGCCGCCTTGGGACCCATTGGGCACCTTGGCAATAGCGAACAGCGGCTGTTCCGAGGTGTGGCGGAAGATCGAGAAGATCGCCATGCCGGGCCGGAAGTCGATGGCGTAGTCCCGCCATTCTCCCGAGGCTACCCGCATGCTGTAGAGACCAAGCAGGCGGGACAATTCCCGACGATCGAATGAGACAATCCGACGCCGGGCCCGTTGGTCGGCCAAACGGTAGAGATTGGTCATGCGATCGCGACTTGAACCATGTCGTTGGGATGAATTGTTACAGATGCGCAGGAAGCGGTAAAGCACTCGAAATGCGTCCCGCCCATGGTTTGCCAAAACCAGGGTAGGGGGCTATGAACCGCCGCTGAAGCTGTTGATATTTCGCGATAATCCGGGAGCCATGTGTGTCCGACTCCACCGCCTTTCTGGAAGTTGACGAGGCCGTCCGCAAAGACGAACTCAGGGATTGGTGGGGCCGCTACGGAACCTGGGTGGTAGCTGGCGCTATGGCTGTGGTGGTCGCGGTGGCGGGCATGGTCGGCTGGCGCCAGTACGACGCCAGCCAGCGGGCGGCGGCCAGCGTTGCCTACTCCGCCGCCCTGGCCAAGATCGCCACCGACATGCCGGCGGCCCGCGCCGAACTCGAGAAGCAGGCAGTGGACGCGCAAGAGCCTTATCGTTCGCTGGCTGCGCTGATCGCTGCGCAATTGCGCGCGACCCTGGACGAGCAGGTCGCCGCCCTTGTCGATGTCATCCCCAAACTAACGGGCCCCGAACTTGCCGACCTCGCCACCGTTATCGCTGCCCTAAAAAGCGTCGACACACCAAAGGCCGACGAAATGGCCGCCAAGCTGGAGCCGCTGGCTGGCCCTGACCGGCCCTTCAGGATCAGCGTTCGCGAGGTCCAGGCGCTCGCTGCGGTGCGGAAAGGCGACGCCAAGCGGGCCCGCGAACTATGGGGCGAGATCGCCAAGGATCCCGGCACGCCCCAGGGCGCCGCGCAGCGCGCGTCGGCGATGCTCAATCTCTATGCAGCGACAGAGGCGAAGTAGAAGCATGCCGGGCGTGTCGCGCGTGCGCGGTCTTCGGGCCCTTCTTGTCGGCGGCGTTGTCGCCGTCTCCCTCACCGGATGTGATGCAGCGACCGGGGTTTTCGACAACATCTTCGGCAGTTCCAAGGTTCCGCTGCCGGGTGAGCGCACGGCGGTTTTCGCCGACCGCGGCGAACTCGAGCCCGACAAGGACATGACGAGCGTTCAGATCGTGCTGCCGGCACCGGTGGTGAACGACTCCTGGCCGCAATCCGGCGGGTTTGCCAACTATGCCATGCAGCATCTGGCGGTCGGTGACTCTCCGCAGGTCATCTGGACGGCCGACGTGGGGGCTGGTTCATCGTCCTCGCGCGTTCTTACGACGCCGCCGATCATGGCCGACGGCAAGGTGTTCGCCAAGGACGCCCAAAGCACCGTCTCGGCGTTCGACGCCGATACTGGCAAGCTGATCTGGCGGGTGACGCTCGCGCCGGAAAAGGCGCGGGACACCGACGAGTTCGGCGGGGGCCTCGCTTACTATGGCGGCAAGCTGTTCGTGACGACTGGCTTTGCCAGTGTCTTTTCGCTCGACCCCGCCGATGGCAAGGAGATTTGGACCTCGTCGGTGAGCGCGCCCGTGCGTGGTGCGCCGCTGGTGTTCGGCGACCGCGTATTCGCCATCAGCATCGACAACAAGATCCAGGCCCTGGCGGCGGTCGACGGTTCCGACCTCTGGCAGTATTCGGCCCTGCAGGAATCCACCGGCTTCGTCGGTGGCACCAGCCCGGCCGGGTCGGGCGAATTTATCGTTGCCCCCTTCAGCTCCGGCGAACTGGTCGGCTTGCGCCTCGACAATGGCCGTCCGGTCTGGAACGAATCGTTGATCGGCCCGCGCAGCGAGGTCAGGGCTTTCGGCAACCTGACCGACATCCGCGGCCGCCCCGTGATCGACCGCGGTGTCGTCGTGGCGATGGGCTCGGCCGGCCAGCTCGCCGCCGTCGACCTGCGCAGCGGCCAGCGCGTTTGGGAGCGTAGCATCGGCGGCAGTCAGACACCGTGGCCGGCAGGCCGCTTTCTGTTCGTCGTTGCCGCCAGCGCCGACATCGCCGCGATCGGCCGCGACAACGGCAAGATCAAGTGGGTGACACCGCTCACGCAGTATTTCGACGAAAAGCGTCGCAGGCCCGTGCTGTGGGGAGGGCCGGTGCTTGCCGGCGACCGGCTGCTCGTGGCCGGCACGACGGGCGACCTGCTCGCTGTCTCGCCCTACACAGGCGAAATCCTCGGCAAGCTCGATGTGCGGGATCCGGTCCGGCTCGCCCCGATCGTCGCCAACCGCACCATCTACGTCTTGACCGAAGCAGGCCGGCTCATTGCCCTCCGCTGACGACAAGCGCCCGTCGCGGGGCGCGCCCTCAAGGGTAGCCATCGTCGGCCGGCCCAACGTTGGCAAATCGACTCTGTTCAACCGGCTGGTCGGGCGCCGCCATGCGCTCGTCGACGACCAGCCCGGTGTGACCCGCGACATCCGCGAAGCGCCGGCGCAGCTCGGCGACCTCGCCTTCACGCTGCTCGACACCGCCGGCTGGGAAGCCATGGGCGGCGAGGTGCTGGAGGCGCGCATGCGGCGCTTCACCGAGCGCGCCATCGAAGCCTCCGACGTCGTGCTGTTCCTGATCGATGCCCGCGCCGGCGTCCTGCCGCTCGACGAGGCCTTCGCGAACTGGCTGCGCAAGCGGGCCGCCAAGGTGATCCTGGTGGCCAACAAGTGCGAAGGCCGTGCCGGACAGAACGGCCTGGCCGAGGCCCATGGCTTGGGGTTGGGCGAGCCGATCCCGGTCTCGGCGGAGCACGGCGAAGGGCTGAGCGATCTTCACGAGGCGCTGGCGCGCCATGTGACGCCGATGGACCCCGAAGACGAGGACGCCGAGGCTGCCGACCCCGGCAAGCGGCCGATGCAGCTCACCATCGTCGGCCGTCCCAATGTCGGCAAGTCGACCTTGCTCAACCGCCTGGTCGGCGAGGAGCGCGTGCTGACCGGCCCCGAGGCCGGCATCACCCGCGATTCGATCCGCGTCGAATGGGAGTGGCGCGGCCGGAAGATACGCCTGGTCGACACCGCCGGCATGCGGCGGCGGAGCCGCATCGACAAGCGCCTCGAAGCCGCCTCCGTGGCCGATACGCTCGACGCCATTCGCCTCGCCGATGTCGTGGTCGTGGTGCTCGATGCCGGCGACATGCTGGAGAAGCAGGATCTCGCCGTCGCCGGCCGCGTGATCGAGGAAGGCCGTGCGCTGGTGATCGCCGTCAACAAGACCGATCTGCTGGCCGATGACCAGGCCAAGTCGACCAAGGCGTGGAAGAAGCTGCGTGACCGGCTCGAATCCTCGTTCGCGCAGGTGAAGGACGTGCCGATCGTCGGTTTCTCGGCGCTGACCGGCCGCGGCGTCGAACGCCTGATGCCCAAGGTGTTCGAGACCTACGACATCTGGAACAAGCGCCTGACGACGCCGATCCTCAATCGATGGCTGCGCGAGATGGAAACGCTGCATCCGCCGCCGCTTGCCAAGGGCCGGCGCATTCGCCTCCGCTTCATGACGCAGACCAAGATCCGGCCGCCGACCTACATGATCTCGGTCAGCCAGCCCGAAGAGCTGGGCGACGACTACCTGCGCTTCCTGGTCAACCG
>JACPVT010000189.1 GCA_016191685.1 Rhodospirillales bacterium
GCTGTTTCCGGGCACGCAGCCCGCCTCCTACAATGGCGGCTCGATCCAGACGGTCGATCCCGAGACCGGCAAGGTCGAGACGCTTTATGATTCGTGTGATGGCCGCAAGTTGAACGGCCCCAACGACATCGTCTTCGACAACGCCGGCGGCTTCTGGTTCACCGACCTCGGCAAGACGCGCGAGCACGACAGCGATCGCGGCGCCGTTTACTACGCCAAGGCGGATGGTTCGAAGATCGAACAGAAGGTCTTCCAGCTCGAGCGCCCCAACGGCTGCGGCCTCTCGCCGGACGAGAAGATGCTCTATGTCGTGGAGACGCCCACTGCACGCTGCTGGGCCTTCGAACTCTCGGCGCCCGGCGTCATCAAGGACGCCAACGGCCCCTATCGCGGCGAGAAGGGCCGGGTGATCGTGGGGCTGGGCGGCTATCAGATGTTCGATTCGCTGGCGGTCGATTCGGCCGGCCACATCTGCGTCGCCACGCTGATCACCGGCGCCGTCTCCGACATCTCGCCCGACGGAAAGTCGGTGACGCAATACAAGCTGCCCGACCCGATGGTCACCAACGTCTGCTTCGGCGGCAAGGAGCTGCGCACCGCCTTCGCCACGCTTTCCATGACCGGCAAGCTGGTGAACTTCGAATGGCCACGGCCGGGGCTGAAGCTCAACTACCTGAACAACTAGAGGTCGCCTCTAGCCCTTCGCCAGTGCCCGGACCTCGCGGCTGGCGACGATCCGGCCGTTCGAATAGGCCTCGTGGTTGGCGTCGACGTCGCCGAGCTTGTAGCGGTAGTTCACCATCATGGCGTAGGACTGCCTGAAGCCGTTGGTACTGGTGTCGGCCAGCCAGTTCAGCCGCTCGATGATGGCGCCGTTACCGAGATGGAAATGCGTCACGCGGTCGAAGGCACGGCCCTTGTCGTCGGCGGTCGTGAGATACTGCGCCGCCAGCCGCAACAGGATGGGCCTGAGCGCCTTGTTGATCGCAGGCACCTCCCACCAGTTCGGCCGGTCGAGCAGCTTGCGTACCGCGGCGGCACCTGTAGCTTCGCCGATCACCGGCACCAGGGAGGCGATCTCGGCCTGGCTCAAGGCGTCGTCACCCTCGTTCTTCAGCTGGGCGTCGATGTGCTGGCGCAGGCTGGGAATGGGCGACAGCGTCGCGAACTCCTTGATCCTCGGCAGCTCCTGCGCGAGCTGCTCGGCCACGCGCTTGATCAGGAAGTTGCCGAAGCTGATACCCGCCAGGCCCTGCTGGCAGTTGGAGATGGAATAGAAGATCGCGGTGTTGGCCTCGCCAGGGTCGCTCGTCTCCGCGCGCGCGTCGAGCAGGCGCTGAACGTTGCCGGCGAGGCCCGCCACCAGGGCGACCTCGACGAAGATCAGCGGCTCGTCGGGCATGCGCGGGTGGAAGAAGGCAAAGCAGCGCCGGTCCGAATCGAGCCGGTTCTTGATGTCGCGCCACGAGCGGATGGCGTGGACGGCCTCGTAGGCCACGAGCTTTTCCAGCAGCGACGCCGGCGATTGCCAGTCGATGCGCACGAGATCGAGGAAGCCGACGTCGAACCAGGCGCCGAGCAGGGGCCTGAGGTCCTCGCTGAGCGCCCGGGCCGCGGTATCGCTCCTGCCGAGCGCCAGCAGCTCCGCCCTGAGATCGACCACGAATTTCACGCCCTGCGGCACGCCCACGAACTCGCGTAGCAGCCGCACGGCCGGCGGCTCCAGCGCCCGACGCAGCGCCCGCGCCGGCTCCTTGGAGGCGCGCCAGCGGTCGACCGCCGCCATCGCGGCCTCGCGCGGCAAGCCGTAGTCGTGGGCCAGCGTCAGCAGGAACTTCTTCCGTCCGGCGGGCGACAGCGAGAGATAGGCCTGACCGAGATCGGCGGCGCGCACGCGCCGCGCCGTCTCGCCACCCTTGCCCGCCAGGCAGGCGTCGATACGGCTTTTCAGCCGCGGGATATCGTCGTCGGGCAGGTCGGGACGGAGCGGGGCGCCCACCACCTCGCGGGCGCCGCGGGCGGTGTCGACGAAAGCAACACGCAGGCGTTCCAGAGTGCGGTCGACGGTGTTGGAAAACGGAAGAGGCATGGGCTGATTATGTCATGGCTGTTGTGTCACTCCAGTGGCACAGATGAACGCAGCTTCACGTCTCCAGCGCCCGCCACAAATACCAGCTCGCGACCGTGCGATAGGGCCGCCATTTCTCGCCGGCCTTCTCCAGCACCTGCGGCGAGGACAGGGCGCGCTTCCTGAAGGCCTTCGCGTAGGCCTTGCGCAGGCTGTAGTCGTCGAGCGGCAACACGTCGGGCCGGCCGAGGCGGAACATCAGGAACATCTCGGCGCTCCAGCGACCGATGCCGCGTACCTGCACCAGCCGTTCGACCAGCTCGGCGTCGCCGAGGCCCTGCGCCTCCTCGAGCGTCGGCAGCTCGCCGCCGGCCACGCGGCGCGCGAGATCCTGAACGGCCAGCACCTTGGCACGGGAGAGCCCACAGCCGCGCAGCTTCTCGTCGGGCGTCTTCAGGATGTGGCGTGGTGTGAAGCCCGCCGTCGCGCGGGGATAGAGAGCCTCGACGCGGCCGTAGATCGTGGCCGCCGCCTTGTTGGAAAGCTGCTGGTAGACGATGGCTTCGGCCAGTGCGCCGAACAGGCTGCGCGAGGCTTTCAGTTCCATCCGGAACGGGCCAGCCGCCTCGATGATGGCGGCCAATGCCGGATCTGATGCCTTGAGATGCGCGACCGCCTTGGCCGGGCGGAAGGCGAAGCCGCTCATCGCTGGTCGAACAGCGGGCCGGCGCCAACGGCCGACGCGCCCTCGATTTCGAGCATGCGTCGCTTGGTCGAGACGCCGCCGTTGGCTGAAAAGCCGCCCATCCTGCCGTCGGCGCCCAGTACGCGGTGGCAAGGCACGATGATGGCCACGGGATTGCGGCCGAGCGCCTGGCCGACCTCGCGCGCCTCGTGCGGCACGCCGAGGCGCCTGGCGATCTCGCCATAGGTCATGGTCTGGCCGGGCGGGATGGTGCGGGCGACTTCGTAGACCTTGCGGTTGAAGTCGGGCACGTCCTCGAGATCGAGCGGAATGTCCTGAAGGTCGGCCGGCTCTCCCGTGAGCAACGCCAGTACGCGGCTGAGCGCGCGCTGCACCCCGGCCGGCGGTGGTGCCTCGATCGCGCCGGGCCACCGCCGCTGCACGCGCGCCCGCGTCGCCTGCTCGGTGGGCTCGGGCAGTTGCAGGCCGGCGATGCCGCGCGGGCTCCAGGCGATGCCGCAGGAACCGACTGGTGTCTCGAACAGCGCGAAGCCTCGAATGGTCATGCGGCTACGGTCCCTCTAACCAGTCATCCCGTCAAGTGGCGGAAATAGTAGAGGGAAATCAGGCCGCCTCGCGCGCCAGGCGGGCAAGCTCGCCGTCGACCAGCGTGCGGTAGGGCCCCGCCTTACTCAGCAGGTCGTCGGGCGGTCCGTCCTGGATCACCCGGCCGGCCCCCAGCACCACGATCCGGTCGAAGCTGCGCAGCGTCGACAGGCGATGGGCGATGGCGATTACGGTGCGGCCCCGCATCAGCCGGTCGAGCGCCTCGCGGATCAGCTCCTCCGACTCGCCATCGAGCGCCGACGTCGCCTCGTCGAGCAGGACGATCGGCGAATCCTTCAGCAGCGCACGGGCAATCGCGATGCGCTGACGCTGGCCGCCCGACAGTTTCAGGCCGCGGTCGCCCACGATCGTGGAAAAGCCGTCGGGCAGGGCTTCGATGAAGTCGCGGCAGCGTGCGGCCTGGGCCGCCTTCATCACCTCGGCATTCGACGCCTCGGGCCTGCCATAGCGGATGTTGTCCATCACCGAGCGGTGCAGCAGCGAGATGTCCTGCGGCACGAAGGAGATCGCCTGGCGCAGGCTCTCTTGGGTGAGGCGGGCAATGTCCTGGCCGTCGATCAGGATGCGTCCGCGATCGACGTCATGGAAACGCTGCAGCAGCGCCAACGCGGTCGACTTGCCGCCGCCCGAGGGGCCGACCAGGCCGGTGCGCCGGCCGGCTTCGATGCGCAGGCTGAAGTTCTCGAATACCTTGCGGCTGCCGGGATAGGCGAAGGAGACACCTTCGAACTCGACTCCATGGTAGCGGGGCACCAGCGGCACGGCCTCGGGGTGCTCGCGCAGGTCGTGCGGCTGCAGCAGCGTGGCGATCGCTTCCGAAAGCCGCGCCATATGCTGGGTGACATCGACCAGCGCCACGGCGAGATCGCGCGTGGCATGCAGGATGGTGAAGCCCAGCGTGCAGACCAGCACCACGTCGCCGGCGCTTGCCTGGCCGCGCTGCCACAGCACGATCGCCCAGCCCAATACCGCCACTGTCAGCGCGATCGTCGTGGCGGCATGCAGCAGGCGCAACTTCTCGAGATAGAGCAGGCTTCGGCGCCGCGCGCTCATCTCGTGTCCGACTGTTGTGTCGAAGCGGCTGTGCTCGCGCCCGATGGCGCCGAAGGTCCGGACCAGAGGCATGTTGCCGATCACGTCGGCCAGTTCGCCCTCGACCCGGGCCGCCCTGTCGGCGAAGCCGTGATGCAGTGGCGTGCCGGCCACAGCGAGCCTGAACAGGATGACCAAGATGACTGCGGCAAGCGCCGTCAGGACGGCCATCATCGTCAGGCTGACCGTCGCCAGGTAGGCGATGGCGCCGGCGGTGGCGACGCAGGGCGGCAGGACATTCCAGATGAAGAGATTCTCGACGGCGAAGGCGGCGTTCGAGGTCGCCGTCACCCGGCCGGTCAGAGTTCCAGACAGGCGCTGCGCGAAATAGCTCGGCGCATGGCCGGTGAGATGGCGGAACAGCTCGCTGCGCAGGTCGCCGGTGACGCCGACGAAGGCATGGCTCGAGATCCAGCCGGCGAGACGCCAAAGCAAATTGTCGGCGGCGACCAGCAGCACCAGGAAGCCGAAGGCCAGCCAGACCACATCATTGCCGGGCTGCTCGGACAGCGTGTCGACCAGGAATTTGACGCCGTATTGCGAACTGACCGAGCACCCGACGGCACCCAGAACGGCGATCAGGATCGCCGTGTGCGCCAGTTTTCGCCGGCGAACGTAGCGCAGGAGAAACGCGATCGGCCGCCCGGAGTAGTCGCTGAGACAGGTCATGGCTTTAACGCAACTCCGACCCCGGGGATTGGTGGCATCCGGAATAGTCGATTTGCTGTGACAAAAAAGGGACGGCCGTCCGGCTACCACATTTGGGCCCCATCTGAATGACGCGCGTGCAGTCCTTGCGGATGTTCGCGCGAACCCCGATCGTTTCGGGGTTCCTTGTTGTGTGGTCGCCGCCGAGTTTGAACAGGGAGGATGATTTCATGCGTATTGCGCAGATTGCTCCGTTGACCGAGGCCATTCCCCCCAAACTCTATGGCGGCACCGAACGTGTCGTCTCGTGGCTCACCGAGGAACTGGTCGCACTCGGCCACGACGTCACGCTGTTTGCCAGTGGCGATTCGATGACCACTGCCAAGCTCGAACCGATGTGGCCGCGGGCGCTGCGCCTCGACGGCTCGGTTCGCGATCCGATGGCGCTGCACATGGCGATGCTGGAGCAGGTCCGAAAACGTGCCGACGAATTCGACATCCTGCATTTTCATCTCGACTATTTTCCGTTTTCGACCTTTTCGCGCCAGTCGACGCCGTTCATCACCACCATGCACGGACGGCTCGACCTTCCGGAGCACCAGATGGTGTTCGACTCGTTCGGGTCAGTGCCGGTCGTGTCCATTTCCAATGCGCAGCGCGGGCCGGTGCCGCAGGCGCGCTGGGTCCGGACCATCCACCACGGTCTGCCGGAGCGCCTGCTCGGGCCGAGGCCGGTAAAGCCGGGCTATCTCGCCGTCCTGGGCCGAATTGCGCCGGAGAAGGCGATCGACCAGGCGATCCGCATCGCGGCCCGTTGCAATCTGCCGCTCAGAATCGCGGCCAAGGTCGACCGGGCTGATCACGACTATTTCGAACAGCAGATCCGGCCACTCCTGGATCTGCCGAACGTCGAGTACATCGGCGAGATCGACGATCGTGAGAAAGCGGACTTCTTGAGCGGCGCCATGGCCCTGCTCATGCCGATCGATTGGCCCGAGCCGTTCGGGCTGGTAATGATCGAGGCAATGGCCTGTGGAGCGCCGGTAGTCGCCTATCGCAGCGGCTCGGTGCCGTAGGTCGTCGAGGACGGCCTGACCGGCTTCATCGTCGAGAACGAGATCGCGGCGGCGGACGCAATCGTCAACAAGCTCTGGCGCCTGTCGCGGCCGGAGATTCGCAGCCGCTTCGAGAAGCGCTTCACCGCGCGCCGCATGGCCAGCGACTATCTCGAGATCTATCGCGGTCTGCTAGGCCCGGGTGCGCGGCCGCAGCGGCGGGTCAACGGCAAGACCTCGCCGGGCCACCGTCATCAAAGTGGCATCGATGGCGGAGTATATATATCGGATTGAGTGGTTGCCGGGGTGAGTTCGGTTGGTCGATCCGAGAGCCGAAAGCCATGGACGCCTGAAGGAGGCGGTCCGCCGTAGCCGTCCGCTGTCCCGCGAGGGGCTTCTGGAGCGCCTGTTCGAACGGCTGTTCCGCGGCCTCGTTTATACTCAGATCTGGGAAGACCCCGAGATCGACCTCGAGGCGCTGGCACTCGGGCCCGACAGCCACGTCGTGGCGATCGCCTCGGGCGGCTGCAACGTACTTTCCTACCTCACTGAGGGTCCGGCGCGAATCACGGCGGTCGATCTCAGCCACGCCCATGTGGCGCTCAACCGATTGAAACTCGTGGCGGCCAGCCGGCTGCCGTCATGGGAGGTCTTCTACCGCTTCTTCGGCGCGGCCGACGACGCTGCCAATGTCGCGGCCTACGACCGGCTGATCGCGCCGCATCTCGATCCCCAGAGCCGCGCCTACTGGCAGGGCCGCAGCCTGCAGCACTTCGGCCGGCGGCGTATTTCGATCTTCGCTCGCAACGCCTATCGCCATGGCCTGCTGGGGCGCTTCATCGGTTTCGCCCATGCCGCCGCGCGCCTGCATGGCGTCGACCTGCGCGATCTCCTGAGCGCCCGCACGATGGACGAGCAGCGCCTTTTCTACGAGACGGCGCTGGCACCGCTGTTCGACCGTCGCGCGGTGCGCTGGGCGACCGGCAACCGCCTCTCGCTCTATGGTCTCGGCATTCCGCCGGCACAGTATGAGGCATTGGCCGGCGGCCGCGGCATGAGCGCGGTATTGCGCGAAAGAGTCGAGCGACTGGCCTGCGGCTTCAGCCTCGCCGACAACTACTTCGCCTGGCAGGCCTTCGGCCGCCGATACGGCGGCGACGGCGAGGGATCTCTGCCGCCCTATCTGCGGCGCGAGCAGTTCGAGTTCGTCCGTGTCCGCGCCGACCGGGTCGAGGTGTTGAACCGTTCGGTCACCGAATATCTAGCCGCCTGTCCGGCTGCCTCGCGCGACCGCTACGTGCTGCTCGATGCCCAGGACTGGATGACCGACGATCAGCTGAACGCGCTCTGGACAGAGATCACGCGCACGGCGCGGCCCCGGTCGCGGGTGATCTTCCGGACGGCGGCCGAACCGTCGCTGCTGGAAGGCCGCCTCGATCCGTCGCTGCTCGGGCGCTGGCGCTACGAAGCGGTGACCTCGCGGGAATTCACGGCGCGCGACCGTTCGGCAATCTATGGCGGCTTCCATCTCTACGTCCTCAGGGATTGATCGGTGAGCGACACCATCGCCATGTCCAACCTGATGGACCGCATCTATCGCCGGCAGCGCCATCTCTACGACAGCACGCGCAAATATTACCTGCTGGGCCGCGACCGCCTGATCGAGCGCCTGTCGCCGCCGGCGGGCGCTCGGGTGCTTGAGATCGGTTGCGGCACGGCCCGCAATCTGGTGGCGGCGGCTGGCGCCTATCCGCATGCCACGTTCTACGGCATCGACATCTCGACTGCGATGCTGGCCACGGCCCGCGCCAAGGTCGCGCGTGAGCTCCTGTCGCCGCGCATTCACCTCGCCTGCGCCGATGCCACCCGGTTCGACCCCGTGGCGCTGTTCGGCGTGCCCGGCTTCTCGCGTGTCTTCCTGTCCTACAGCCTGTCGATGATCCCGGAATGGCGGGCGGCACTCGGCCAGGCCTTGGCCTGGCTGCCGCCGGGCGGCGAACTGCACGTCGTCGATTTCGGCGGCCAGGAGGAATTGCCGCGCTGGTTCCGCCACAGCCTGCGCGCCTGGCTGGCGCAATTCCACGTCGATCCGCGCGACGGGCTGGCGGGCGAGTTCGCCGCCCTTGAGGATCGCGTCGGCGCGTTGCGCACCTTCGAGCGGCCCTATCGTGGCTACGCCCAATATGCCGTATTTCGCCGGGCCTGACAGGATAGATTCCGACAGGTAGGAATTAGCCCACCAGACCTTAGGGCAGGCTGGCTTGTGTTCGCCTCGCGCCGACGTCGCGCCATGTCGCAGCGCGATAGCCCCCCTGCCCGCAGGGCATTGGCAAGCCCCTCGGGGCGGTGCTACCCCGGCAACAACGAATTTGTGAGTTGGGAGTACCCAAGATGACCGAAGCCTTCATTTGCGATGCCGTCCGCACCCCCGTCGGCCGCTACAACGGCGGCCTGGGCGCCATGCGGGTCGACGATCTCGCCGCCCATCCGATCAAGGCGCTGATGCAGCGCAACGCCAATGTCGACTGGGGCGCGGTCGACGACGTGATCTATGGCTGCGTCAATCAGGCGGGCGAGGACAACCGCAACGTGGCGCGCATGGCGGGCCTTCTGGCCGGCCTGCCGGTCGAGGTGGCCGGCGCCACCGTGAACCGGCTTTGCGGCTCCGGTCTCGAGGCAGCAGGCCACGCGGCGCGCGCGGTAAAGCTCGGCGAGGCCGACCTGATGATCGCGGGCGGTGTCGAAGGCATGACCCGCTCGCCCTACGTCATGGGCAAGCCCGAGAGCGCGTTCGATCGGTCGATGAAGCTCGAGGACACGGTGCTTGGCTGGCGCTTCGTCAATCCGCGCATGAAAGCCGCCTACGGCGTCGATCCGATGGGCCAGACGGCCGAGAACGTCGCGGGCGAGCACCAGATCAGCCGCACCGACCAGGACGCCTTCGCCTACCGCAGCCAGCGTCGCTGCAAGGCGGCCCAGGACCGCGGCTTCTTCGACAAGGAAATCGTCAAGGTCTGCGTCAAGCAGGGCAAGACCGAGGTCATCGTCGACAAGGACGAGCACCCACGCGGCGACACCACCATGGAGACACTCAGCAAGCTCAAGGCGGCCTTCCGTGACGGTGGTTCGGTGACGGCCGGCAATTCCTCCGGCCTGAACGACGGCGCCTGCGCCATGATCATTGCCTCGGAGGCGGCGGCCAAGGCCAACGGCCTCGTGCCGCGGGCGCGCATCCTGGGCACCGTGTCGGCCGGCGTGCCGCCGCGCGTCATGGGCATCGGCCCGGTGCCGGCGACGCAGAAGCTGCTGGCCAAGCTCGGCATGACGATCAAGGACTTCGACACGATCGAGCTTAACGAGGCATTTGCCGCCCAGGCGCTGGCGGTACTGCGCCAGTTGGGTCTCGCCGACGACGCGGAGAACGTGAACCCGAACGGCGGCGCGATCGCCTTGGGCCATCCGCTCGGCGCCTCGGGCGGCCGGCTGATGATCACCGCGCTCAATCAGCTCGAGGCCACCGGCGGCAAGCGAGCCCTCGCCACCATGTGCATCGGCGTCGGCCAGGGCATTGCGCTGGCGATCGAGCGCGTCTGATCGCAGGGGCTGTCTCTCGCGGGATTAGTTACTGTGATAGCAACCGACAAGACACTGGCGCTTGGCTCGAGGTTCCGGGCAAGTGTCCGAACCGGCGACTCCGTGTGTTATGGAGAGATCATCCATGTCGAACACAATGTGTGGACGGAAATTGCCCACTACTACGTAAGAAATTGGAGTCCCGGGCCGTTCAACGGGATTGCCGAAGGCATCGCTCCTCATGTCCAGATTGCCTGCTATGTGCGGGAGCACAAGCTGTCACCGGATCCGGAAACTATCGCCAAACAGCTCCTCGCCGCCCTGATCCAGGTTGGCAAAGTTGCAGAGCCGATCTTCCTCTCGTGGCGCTGGTACAAGGAGCTCGGAGGGTTGGCAAAAGGAACCGTCTACGACCCCGATTGACGACAGGTCGAGTTGTTCCACCAGCAGCGATCAGGCCGTCGCGTTGAGGTTGATGCCGCCCTGGCGCATCTCGGTCAGCATGCGCCGGCGGCTGCCTTCGAGATCGATGGCGGCGGTGGCCTCGACCACGACGGCGATGTCGAAGCCGGCCTGGCGGCCGTCGATCGCGGTCCAGGCGACGCAGTAGTCGAGCGCCAGGCCGCAGAACAGCAGCCTGGTGAAGCCACGGGCCTTCAGGTAGCCGTCAAGGCCGGTGCGGGTCATGCGATCGTTCTCGCGAAACGCCGAATAGGAATCGATGCCGGCGTGGAAGCCCTTGCGCACGATCATCTGCACCTTGGTGGTGTCGACGCCGGGATGGATCTCGGCCCCCGGCGTACCCTGCACGCAGTGGTCGGGCCATAGCGTCTGCGGCCCGTAAGGGAATTTGACGGTGCTGAAGGGCACGGCATCGGCCCACGAGCTGGCAAAGGAGGCGTGACCCCGCGGATGCCAGTCCTGGGTCAGGATGACGTGGTCGTGGCGACCGATCAGTCGGTTGACCAGCGGCAGAATGGCGGTGGCGCCGGGCACGGCGAGGGCGCCGCCCTCGCAGAAGTCGTTCTGCATGTCGACCACGATCAACGCCTCGTTCGGCATCCGGTACGCTCCGTTACTTAGGTCGGATTCAAAGGGGTGGGATGTCGCCCAATTCCTGTTCGCTCGCGAATGCGGCGATCCAGTGGCCGAGTGAGTGGCTTTCGATAGCGCCGCGCAGGCCGCGCATGATGTCCTGATAATAGTGAAGGTTGTGCCAGCTCAGCAGCATCGACGCGAGGATCTCCTCGCTGCGGATGAGGTGATGCAGATAGGCGCGGCTGTGGCTGGTGCAGGCCGGGCAGGTGCAGCGTTCGTCGATCGGCCTGGGATCGTCGCGGTGCCGCGCATTGCGCAGGTTGAGTTCGCCGCGGCGCGTGAAGGCCTGCGCCGTGCGTCCGCCGCGCGTCGGCAGCACGCAGTCGAACATGTCGATGCCGCGCTGGACGGCGCCCACGATATCGGCCGGCCGGCCGACGCCCATCAGGTAGCGCGGCCTGTTGGCCGGCAGCATCGGCATGGTGGTGTCCAGGGTACGGAACATCAGCGCCTGGCCCTCGCCCACGGCGAGGCCGCCCACGGCGTAGCCGTCGAAGCCGATGGCGGTGAGGGCCTTCGTGCTCTCCGCGCGGAGCGCCGGGAAAATGCTGCCCTGGACGATGCCGAACAGGCCGTAGCCCGGCCGCTCGATGAAGGCCCGCTTGCCGCGCTCGGCCCATTTCATCGAGAGCCGCATGGATGCGGCGGCAGCCGCCTCCTCGACTGGCCAGCTCGTGCATTCGTCGAACGACATGGTGATGTCGGCATCGAGCAGGCGCTGGATCTCGATCGAGCGTTCGGGCGTGAGCCGATGCTCCGAACCGTCGATCGGCGAGCGGAAGGTGACGCCGTCGGGATCGAGCTTGCGCAGCTCCTTGAGCGACATCACTTGGAAGCCGCCGGAATCGGTGAGGATGGGCTTGGGCCAGTTCATGAACTTGTGCAGGCCGCCCTGCGCCGCCACGCGCTCGGCGCCAGGGCGCAGCATCAGGTGGAAGGTGTTGCCCAGCAAGATCTCGGCGCCGGTCTCGACGACCGACTTCGGCATCATGGCCTTCACCGTGCCGCCTGTGCCGAGCGGCATGAAGGCGGGCGTCTCCACCGTACCGTGGGCGGTCGTGATCCGCCCGCGCCGCGCGGCGCCGTCGTTGCCCAGAAGCTCGAAGGAAAGACTCATCGCCGCAACAGACAACAATCGCCGTAGGAATAGAAGCGGTATTGCTCGTGCACCGCATGCGCATAGGCGGCCTTGATGCGCTCGAGGCCCACGAAGGCCGCCACCAGCATGAACAGCGTCGATCGCGGCAGGTGGAAGTTGGTGAGCAGGAGATCGACGACACGAAACTGAAAGCCCGGCGTGATGAAAATGTCGGTTTCGCCGGTAAACGGGGCGATTTTTCCGGCCGCGTCGGCGGCCGATTCGAGAAGCCTGAGCACGGTCGAGCCGACCGCGACCACACGGCGCCCCGCGCGCCGCGCCGCGTTGACCGCTTCGGCCGCGGCCGCGCCGATCTCGCCCGA
>JACPVT010000190.1 GCA_016191685.1 Rhodospirillales bacterium
GATACCGTGCGCTTCACTGGCACGACCCAGCCGATCGACCAGACGATCGTGAAGGCGCGCGTCCCCGGACGCCTTGCCGAAGTACTGGTGCGCGAGGGCGACCGGGTGACCAAGGGCCAGGTGCTGGCGCGCTTCGAGGCGGCCGAACTGCAGGCCAAGGTAAACGAGCGACGCTCGGCGCTGGAGGCTGCCCGCGCCGACGCGAGGTGGACGTCCCGCGACCGCTCGGACAAGGAGTCGCTCGCATCACGCAATATCGTCTCGCAGTCCGCCGCCGACCAGGCGCGTGCCACGGCCGAGAACAGGTCCTCCATGGTCGCGGTCGCCGAGGCGCAGCTCGACGTCGCCATGAGGAACCTCACCGACACCCAGGTGGTCGCGCCGTTCGATGGCGTGGTCGGCGAACGCCTCGCCAACCAGGGCGAGTCGCTGCCCATCGACGGCAAGATCCTGGCGCTGCTCGACACCAGCCACGTCGAGATCGCAGCCCAGATGCCGGCCGCGGACGTCATCCGACTGCGCGTTGACCAACTCGCCTCGGTCACCCTCGAAGGCTTTGGCGACCGTGTCTTCAACGGCCGTATCACCCGCATCAGCCCGACGACACAGGCCGGATCGCGCTCCATTCCGGTCTATGTCGAGATCGTCGACCGGCACGAGGCTCTGCGCGGCGGCCTGTTCGCCATGGGCATCGTCAACGTCCAGGAAAAGAGCCATGCGCTGGCCGTGCCGGCTTCGGCGATGCGCAAGGATGATCAGGGCGACTTCGTGCTGGCCATCGAGAACAGTGTCCTGGTGCGCAAGCCCGTCGGGGCAGTACGCACCTGGTCGCGAGGCGAGCTGGTCGAGGTGAAGGGCCTCGAATCCGGCATGCAGATCGTCTCCGCCCCGCTGCCGGGCCTCCGGGCCGGGCAGAGAGTCAAAGTCATAGAGACCAAATAGGCGCCCGGCGATGAAGCTCACCCAGATCGCCGTCGACAACCCGGTCTTCGCCACCATGATGATGGTGGCGTTGCTGGTGATGGGGCTGTTCTCGTACCGCCAGCTCGGCGTCGACCAGTTCCCCAACGTCGACTTTCCCATCGTCGTCGTCACTACCGAGTACCCCGGCGCCTCGCCGGAGACCGTCGAGACCGAGATAAGCCGCAAGATCGAGGAGTCGGTCAACGCGATCGCCGGCCTCAAGACCCTGACGTCGCGCTCGCTCGAGGGTCGCTCGATCGTGGTCGCGGAGTTCGAACTTTCGGTTCAGTCGCCGATCGCCCTGCAGGACGTACGCGAAAAGGTTCAGCAGGTCCGCGCGACCTTCAAGCCGGAGATCAAGGAGCCGCTGATCCAGCGCTTCAATCCGGACGACCAGCCTATCGTGTCGATCGCCGTGCGCTCCGACATACGCTCGGTGCGCGACCTGACGACGATTGCCGACCAGCTCGTCGTCAAGCGGCTGCAGACCGTACGCGATGTCGGGCGCGCCACCATCGCCGGCGGAGTCAAACGCCAGATCAACATCGAACTCGATCCCGGCCGCATGCATTCGCTGCGCGTCGGCGTCAACGACATCATGCGGGCGATCCGCGACGAGAACCAGAATTTCCCCGCCGGCAACGTCGCCCGCGGCAACGACGATCGCATCATCGAGGTTACCGGCCGGATGGCCGAGCCCGGAAACTTTGCCGACCTGATCGTGGCCCGCCGCGGCCTCGCCCCGGTCTATCTGCGACAGGTCGCGACCGTGAGCGACGGCCAGCAGGAGCTGGAAAGTGTCGCCACCCAGAACGGAGAGCGGGCGCTGGCCATCGACGTGGTCAAGACGCAGGGCTCGAACACCATCGAGGTCGCCCGCGGCGTGCGCCGCGCCGTGGCCGAGCTTCAGGCCGTCGTGCCCCCCGATGTGAAGCTCGAGATCGTGCGCGACAGTTCGCGCGGCATCCAGAATTCGGTCAGCAACGTGCAGCAGACGATGGTCGAGGGTGGCCTGCTCACCATCGCCATCGTCTTCCTGTTCCTGCACTCGTGGCGCAGCACGGTGATCACTGGCCTGGCGCTTCCCATTTCCGTGTTCGGCGCCTTCATGGTGATGGCGGCGTTCGGCTTCACGCTGAACGTCCTCACCCTGATGGCGCTCAGCCTCGCCATCGGCATCCTCATCGACGATGCCATCGTGGTGCGCGAGAACATCATGCGCCATATCGGCTTCGGCAAGACGCACCGGCAGGCGGCGATCGACGGCACCAACGAAATCGGGCTGGCGGTGCTGGCAACCACTTTCTGCATCGTCGCGGTATTTCTGCCGGTGGCCTTCATGGGCGGCATCATCGGCCGCTTCTTCTTCCAGTTCGGCGTCATGGTCTCGGCGGCGGTGCTGATCTCGCTATTCGTGTCCTTCACGCTCGATCCGATGCTGTCGAGCATCTGGTACGACCCGCAGGCGCATGGCACCGGCCGCTTCGCCCGCATCGTGAACGCAGCCCAGGACCGAGCGAACCGGGTCTATCGCGCGATCCTCGGCTGGTCGCTGCGCTGGCCCAAGATCACCCTGCTGATCGCCCTCGGCACCTTCGTCGGCAGCTTTGCCCTGCCGAAGTACATCGGCTTCGAGTTCGTTCCCCAGGCCGATCTCGGCGAGCAGGTCGTGAGCATCGAGACGCCGATCGGATCGTCGCTTGAATACACGACCGCCAAGCTCAACCAGGTCGATGCCGCGGTGCGTCAATTCCCCGAGGTCGCCTACACCTACGGCACCGTCAATACCGGCTATGCCAACGGCAAGAGCCAGGCGAGCCTCTATCTCCGCCTGAAGCCCATCAAGGAGCGCAAGCGCTCGCCCGAGCAGCTCGCCCAGCCGATCCGCGACCGCCTGGCCGGCATTCCGGGCATCCTGGTGTCGATCAACATTCCGGGCGGCCCCGGCGGCGGCGTCCAGAAGCAGCTTCAATTGTCGCTGCAGGGGCCCGACACCGCCGTCCTCGATACGCTGTCGCAGGACGTAATGCGCCGTGCCGCGGCCATCCCGGGGATCGTCGACCTCGACCGCAACCTGAAGGCCGCCAAACCGGTTCTGTCGGTGCGCCTGCGGCGCGACGCTGCCTCGGACCTCGGCCTCGGTTCAGCCCAGGTCGCGCAATCGCTGCGGCCCCTGTTCGCCGGCGACGAGACCAGCCTGTGGCGGGCGCCCGACGGCGAGAACTATACCGTCATGGTCCGCCTGCCGATCGACGAGCGCACCGGCGTTGCCGACCTGCAACGCATCTGGTTCACCGCCGGCTTCGAGCCGAACGGCCTGCCGCGCATGGTCCACATCGCCCAGATCGCCGATATCATCAACGACGTCGGCGCTTCCCAGATCAACCGCCGCGACCTCAATCGCGAGGTCCAGATCACCGCCAACGTGTCGGGGCGATCGACCGGCGAGGCCAGCAGCGACCTGCAGAAGATCCTGGTCGAAACCAAGCTGCCGCCGGGATACCGCTTCGTCTTCGGCGGCTCGACCAAGGACATGGCCGAAAGCGCCGCCTACGCCGGGCAGGCCCTGCTGCTCGCGGTCATCCTGATCTACCTGATTCTGGCCTCGCAGTTCGGCAGCTTCCTGCAGCCGGTCGCCATCATGATGTCGCTGCCGATGTCGCTGATCGGCGTATTCCTTGGGCTGCTGATCGCCGGCACGACGCTCAACATCTTCAGCGCCATCGGCTTCATCATGCTGATGGGGCTGGTCACCAAGAACGCCATTCTGCTGGTCGATTTCTTCAACCAGGCGCGGGCCCGGGGCACACCGGTCAACGAAGCCCTGCTTGAGGCCGGCATGATCCGCCTCAGGCCGATCCTGATGACTACGCTCGCCATGGTGTTCGGCATGATGCCGCTCGCACTGGGCCTGGGCGAAGGTGCCAGCCAGCGCGCGCCGATGGCGCATGCCGTGATCGGCGGCCTGATCAGTTCGACCCTCCTCACCCTGGTCGTCGTGCCAGTCATGCTGATTTACATCGACCGGATCGGCGCCTGGACCAGGCAGCGGTTCAGCCGTTCTGCGGACGACGAAGCAGCATTGCACAAGCCCGCGGAGTAAATCGCCCTCTTCCTGGCACGATTCACGCTATGCTGTGGGCATGCCGGATGACACCCCGACCATCGGCCTGCGCGTCGCCGACTCGCTCGCTGGCGTCGATGCCGCCCAATGGGACGCCTGCGCGCTGGCGCCGGGATCGGCCGGCAATCCCTTTCTCAGCTACAAGTTCCTGAAAGCGCTGGAAGACTCGAAATCGGTCGGCCGGCGCACCGGCTGGCAGCCGCAATATCTCCTGGCCGAGGCCGCCGACGGCACGCTGCAGGGCGCCGCACCGCTCTACATGAAGAGCCATTCCCAGGGCGAGTACGTGTTCGACCATGGCTGGGCACAGGCCTTCGAGCGCGCCGGCGGCCGCTATTACCCCAAGCTGCAAGTCGCCGTGCCCTTCACGCCGGTGCCGGGCCCGCGCCTCTTCGCCCGGCCCGGAGCGATGGCCGAGGCGGTGCGTGACGCCATGATCGACATGCTGGCCAAGGTCGCGGGCGACAACAACATCAGCTCGGTCCATGCCACCTTCTGCACCGAGGCCGACTGGAAACGCTTCGGCGCCCGCGGCTGGCTGCTGCGGCTCGGCCAGCAGTATCACTGGCATAACGACGGCTACCGCACCTTCGACGACTTCCTGGCAGCACTTGCCTCCCGCAAGCGCAAGGCGATCCGCAAGGAACGCGAGGCGGTGCGGCGCGAGGGCCTTACCATCCGCGCGCTGTGCGGCGACGACATCAAGCTCGAGCACTGGGACGCCTTCTTCGCCTTCTACATGGATACCGGCGGCCGCAAGTGGGGTTCGCCCTACCTCACGCGGTCCTTCTTCGACGTCCTGGGCTCGACCATGGCCGATCAGGTCGTGCTGGTGATGGCCGAGTCGGACGGGCGTCCGGTCGGCGGTGCGCTCAATCTGAAGGGCAACGACACGCTCTACGGCCGCTACTGGGGTTGTCTCGAAAGCCACGCCTTCCTGCATTTCGAAGCCTGCTACTACCAGGCCATCGACTACGCGATCGCGCATGGTCTGCAGCGCGTCGAAGCCGGCGCCCAGGGCGATCACAAGATTCAGCGCGGCTATCTGCCGGTGCCGACCTTCTCGGCGCACTGGATCGTCGATCCTGGGTTCCGCCGCGCCATTGACGACTACCTCCGGCGTGAGCGCCCGGCGGTCGAGCAGGAGATCGAAGGCTTGATGCAGTATTCGCCGTTCAGGAAGGAGAACGAGTAGCCGTCACTTCTTGTCGACCATCAGCACGCCGAGGAAGAAGATCACGAAGAAGACGAGCTGCTCGGTCAGCCCCAGCGGCGCCTGCCAGCCGATCTTGTCGACAATGAAAAGGGCGACCCAGAACACCGCGGTGGCAAGCACCGCGGCGCGCAGGGCGACCCAGAGCGGCCGGAAGGCGTTCACTCAGCCAGCACGGGTTCTTGGCTGGCCGGTGGTAACGCGCCGCGCTCAGGCGGCAGGAACTCGAAGACGAGCTTGGCTGCATCGCCCTGGCCCGCGACGTCGACCCGCACCGTGCCGCCGGTCGAAAGCTTGCCGAACAGAACCTCCTCGGCCAGCGGCTTCTTGATGTGCTCCTGGATGAAGCGGCCGAGTGGCCGGGCGCCGAACGTCTTGTCGTAGCCCTTCTCGGCCAGCCAGCGGCGGGCGCCATCGCTCAGCTCGATGAAGACCTTGCGGTCGGCAAGCTGGCCCTCAAGTTCGGCCACGAACTTGTCGACGACGCGCC
>JACPVT010000191.1 GCA_016191685.1 Rhodospirillales bacterium
AAGGCGCCGCCGCCTTCCGCGAAAAACGCGCGGCCAAATTCAAGGGACGCTAGGAGAAGCGCATGGGCAAGTTGCTGCTGGTCGGTTGCGGCAAGATGGGCGGCGCCATGCTGGACGGCTGGCTGGCGCGCGGGCTCGCCACCTCCGACGTCGTCGTGGCCGAGCCGGCCGAGGCCATCCGGCCGAACAAGCCCGGCCTGCGCGCCGTGGCTTCGTCGAGCGAAGTGAGCGAGACGCCGGAGATCGTCGTGCTCGCGGTCAAGCCGCAGTCGATGGATGCGACGCTGACCGACCTCAAACGCTTCGCTGATAAGGGCACGGTGTTCCTGTCGATCGCCGCCGGCAAGACGCTGGGTTACTTCGCGGGCCATCTCGGCAAGGGTGCCAAGGTCGTGCGCTCCATGCCCAACACGCCGGCGGCGGTGCGCCAGGGCATCAGCGTCGCCACGGCGGCGTCGGGCGTGTCGGCGGCCGAGAAAAAGCGCTGCCACGAACTGCTCGAGGCGGTCGGCCAGGTGCTGTGGGTCGACGACGAGGCCCTGCTGGATCCGGTGACGGCGTTGTCGGGCAGCGGGCCGGCCTATGTCTTCCTGCTGGTCGAGGCGATGGCGGCGGCCGGCGCCAAGCTCGGCCTCACGCCCGACATGGCGATGCAGCTTGCGCGGGCGACGGTGGCGGGCAGCGGCGAATTGCTGAAGCAGTCGAGTGAACCCGCCGCCCAGTTGCGCGTTAACGTCACCAGTCCGGGCGGCACGACCGCCGAAGCATTGAAGGTCCTGATGGCACCGGAAGGTATTCAGCCCATCTTCGACAAGGCACTGGCGGCGGCCTCGCGCCGCTCGAAGGAACTCGCGGGATGACGGCGGCCGGCGGCGCGGCACTCGACGCCTTTCTCGGCCTGGTCGCCGACAAGGGATTCGCCGCCGTCGCCCTGCGCGACGTTGCCCAGGCGGCGGGCCTCGGTTTCGCCGATCTCTATCGTCTCTACCCCGACAAGGTGGCCCTGGTCGCGGCCTTCATGGCCCGCGTCGATGCCGAGGTGCTGGCCGGAACGCCAAGCCAAAGCGATCCCGAGGAGACGGCGCGCGATCGCCTGTTCGACACCATGATGCGCCGCTACGACGCGCTCCGGCCTCACAAGGCGGCGCTCCGGGCCATCCGCCGCGGTGCCCGGCGCGATCCGATGCTGGCGCTCGCCCTGGCGCCGGCGCTGCGCCGGTCGATGGCGGCCATGCTGGAGGCCGCTGGCGTGCCGAGCGACGGACTGGCTGGTGCATTGCGACAGAGCGGTTTGCTGGCACTCCACTACGCCGTGTCACGGGTCTTTGACCAGGATGAGACGAGCGATCTCTCGAAAACAATGGCTGCCCTGGACGGGCGCCTGAAGAGTGCCGAAAAATGGTCTCAACTCTTTGATAAATATGTGAAAACACCGGATCCCAAGAGGCCGCCGCCAGGCGCTGAGTCACCTGTTGCGTGAACATTTTGTGCAGTGCACAAAATTGTCTCTTGACTTGCTGCATCGCGGGCATAAATTAGGGGTCGTTGTGCACCGCAGCAAAATCGGTGCATTCAAGTTTTCGCATTCAAGATTTCTGTGCGTTTTCGCCCTTCCAGGAGAATCCCCATGTACGCCACTGGCGCCTTCAAGAATCCCTTCGCCGACTTCGACTTCAGCAAGATCGCCGGCGAATTCAAAATGCCGACCATGAACATCGAGTCGATGGTCGAAACCGGCCGCAAGAATTTCGCCACGCTCACTGCCGTCAACACTTCGGCCGTCGAGTCGATGAAGGCGATCGCGCAGCGCCAGGGCGACATGGTCCGCGCCGCGATGGAAGATTTCTCCAAGCACGGCAGCGAAGTGCTCGCCGCCGCGACCGTCGAGGAGAAGGCCGCCAAGCAGATCGATTTCGTGAAGAAGAGCTACGAGGCCGCCATGGCCAACACCAAGGAACTGGCCGACCTCTACAGCAAGGGCCACACCGAGGCTCTCTCCGCGCTCAGCGCGCGCGTCTCGGAGCTGACCGAAGAGGTCAAGGCCGCGATCGCCAAGAAGTAGGCTTTTATCGGCGCACGCCGATGAGACGAGAGGGGTCGCTTTTGCGACCCCTTTTTGTTTTGACCGCACGTCACTAGGCTGGGCCATCATGGAGCAGATCACCTACGACGACTTCGCCCGGGTCGACATCCGCGTCGGCACCATCGTGGAAGCGGCCCCCCTCGAGGGCGCGCGCAAGCCGGCCCTGCGGCTGGCGATCGATTTCGGGCCCGAGATCGGCATCCGGAAATCCTCGGCGCAGATCACGGTGCACTACACGCCGCAGTGCCTGATCGGCCGCCAGGTCGCCGCCGTGGTCAACTTTCCGCCGCGCCAGATCGGCAAGTTCATGTCGCAGGTGCTGACCCTGGGCTTCCCCGCCGAAGACGGCAGCGTGGTGCTGTTCGCGCCGGACCAGGTCGTGCCGAACGGCGGGCGTCTGTTCTAGAGCCGAGTGCTTGCACTGCCAGCACTTGCTCACGAAGATGTGATGAGCAGATTCAGCAGGTTGATGCTATGGATTCCGGCAGGCTGACGCTTAGACCGCGTCGGCCTTTTCTTTGGCCATACCCCGCCCGGCGAGAGGAGGTTTTCCGACACGGCTCGCATTCTTCGACACGCAGGTGTCGGAAAACGGCCGGCGAAAAGCCTTGCCGATCAACGCCTTGAATTTTCCGACAGGATTTTCCCGACACCGGGGCGTCGGCAAAAGCCTCTCGACGATCCGCCGTCGTCTCGCTCCAGGCGTCTCTAAAAGACTTTGTGGATCCAGCCGTGCGGGTCGGCCGTGCGCCCGCGCTGGATGCCGACCAGGGCGGCCTTCAGTTCCTCGGTCTTGGCGCCCGAGCCGCCGTTGCCGATCTTGAACTCGCCGTCCTCGCTGCGCACGGTTCCGATCGGGGTCACGACCGCGGCGGTGCCGCAGGCGAAGGCCTCGCGCAGGCGGCCGGTGCCCGAGTCGGCCCGCCATTGATCGAAGGAGTAGCGCTCCTCGCGCACCTTGATGTTCCTGTCCTTGGCCAGCGTGATCAGCGACGAGCGCGTGATGCCGGGCAGGATCGTGCCGCCGAGCGGCGGGGTGACCATCGAGCCGTCGTCGAAGACGAAGAAGATGTTCATGCCGCCCAGTTCCTCGATCCAGCGCCGTTCGACCGCGTCGAGGAACACGACCTGATCGCAGCCGTGCTTGGTCGCTTCCGCCTGGGCGAGCAGGCTGGCGGCATAGTTGCCGCCGCATTTGGCCGCGCCGGTGCCGCCGGGCGCGGCGCGCGTATAGTCCGGCGATACCCAGACCGAGACCGCGGGGGCGTCGGTCTTGAAGTAGGCGCCGACCGACGAGGCGATGACCATGAAGAGATAATCCGACGACGGCTTCACGCCGAGGAAGATCTCGTTGGCGAACATGAACGGCCGCAGATAGAGGCTGCCGTCGCCGTCGGGAATCCACTCGCGGTCGGTGCTGACGAGCAGATCGCAGGCCTCGAGGAACACCGATTCGGGCAGCTCCGGCATCGCCAGCCGCTCGGCCGACTGCTGGAAGCGGCGGGCGTTCTGCTCCGGCCGGAACAGCGTCGCGCCGCCGTCGGCGGTGCGGTAGGCCTTGAGCCCTTCGAAGATTTCCTGGGCGTAGTGCAGGACGGCCGAGGCCGGATCCATCGGGATCGGCGCCCGCGGCTCGATTTTGGCGTCATGCCAGCCCTGGGACTCGTGGTAGCGCACGGTCACCATGTGGTCGGTGAAGACCCGGCCGAAGCCCGGATTCTTCAGAAGCGCGGCACGCTTGTCGGCGGCAAGAGGCGACGGGTGCGGAATGCGGGCGAACTTGAGCGGCTGGGGCGTGGATATTTTTGTCTTGGACATTGCTCTCTCGGATATTTTCCCGACTGTAGCACAGACCGACGGGGCGCAAGCGATGGTCCGCTCACAGCGGAATTCGCACGATCACGCGCAAACCGCCGAGCGGCGAGGGGCCGAGCGCCACGTCGCCGCCGTGGCTGCGCGCCACGTCGCGCGCGATGGTGAGGCCGAGGCCGACGCCGCCGGTGTCGGTGTTGCGCGATTCGTCGAGGCGGAAGAACGGCCGGAACACGTCCTCGTACTTGTCGGGCGGGATGCCTGGCCCGTCGTCGTCGATCGTGATTTCGACCGAGGTGCGGCCGCGGTTGGCCTCGATCCGCACCTTGGTGCCGTAGCGCAGCGCGTTCGATACCAGGTTGGTCAGGCAGCGCTTGATGGCGAGCGCGCGCAGTTCGACGTTCATGTCGCCCTGCCAGCCGACTTCGACGTTGGCATTGTCGCGCCGGGCGCCCGCCGCCACGTCTTCCAGGATCTCGGAAAGATCGGCCGGCGCCGGATCCTCGTCGCCCTCGCCGCGGGCGAAGGCGAGATAGCCCTCGATCATCCGCTCCATGTCTGAGACATCGTCGGCGAGTTCCCTGGTCTCCGGCGACACCGGCAGCAGTGCCAGTGACAGCTTCATGCGGGTGAGCGGTGTGCGGAGATCATGGCTGACGCCGGCCAGCATCTCGGTGCGCTGCTGGATGGAGCGGCGGAGTCGGATGCGCATGGTGTGGAAGGCGGTGGCGGCGTTGCGCACTTCGCGGGTACCGCCCGAGAAGGCGAAGTCGGGGACATCGCGGCCCTTGCCCAGCGCATCGGCGGCGACGCCGAGATGCTCGATCGGCACGAGTTCGCGGCGCATGAACCAGATGGCCAGCCCGAACAGCACCAGCGCGAGCCCGAGCTGGGCCAGCACGTAGGCGAAGCTCGAACCGAAGGTGAGCCGGACGTGCGGCACCAGAACGTCCATCACGTCGCCGTCGTTGAGCTGGATCTCGATCAGCATCTGGCCGCCGCCGACGGTGTTGTCGATGTAGAAGGGGCGCTTGAGATCGGCCTCGAGGGCGCCCTGGACCTCGCGGGCGACGATGTCGAAATATTCCGGCGGCTTGAACGGCCGTATGATGCCCTTGCGGAAGCTGACGAACAGCAGCAGATCCTGCGCCGAGCGGCGCATGATCCAGGCGTGATGCTGGTCGTCGGAAAAATCGGCGCGCAGCGAGATCAGCAGCCGCAGGTCGCGCACCAGCAGGATGGCGAGTCGGTTGGTGACGTTGTCGCCGCGCTGGCTGTAGAACCACCAGGCGCTGAGTGCCTGCAGCAGCAGCATCGGCACCACGATGATGATCAGGGCACGCGCGAACAGCGTCTGCGGCGAATGCTTGTCGGCCCAGGTGGCGATGCGCTCGAAGATGTCGCGGGCGGTGGCCCATCTCATGCGTCGACCAGCCGGTAACCCTGGCCGCGGACGGTGCGCAGATAGCGTGGAAACGTCGGATCTGGTTCGATCTTGCGTCTGAGGCGTGTCACCTGAACGTCGATGGCGCGCTCGTTGATCGCGCTGCCGACGCTCTTGCACAGCGTTTCGCGGCTCAGCACCTCGCCCATACGGGCGGCGAAGGCACGCAGAAGCGCTACCTCGGCGTCGGTGAGGGGAATGCGCCTGCCCTTCTGCATGAGCTCACCCAGCTCGGCGTCGAATTGCATCGGCCCGAACGTGATGAGGCGCTGCGGTTCGGCCGGCGGGCCGGCGCTGGCGCCCGGGCGGCCGCGACGCAGCACGCTCTGGATGCGCAGCAAGAGCTCGAGCGGTTCGAACGGCTTGCTGAGATAGTCGTCGACGCCGGTTTCGAGGCCGGCAATTCGATCCTTGGTGTCGCCCATGGCCGTCAGCATCAGGATCGGGACATTGTCGGTACGGCGCAGCTGGGTCGCGAAGTCGAGACCGGTTTCGCCCGGCATCATGACGTCGAGCACGATCAGGTCGAAGTCGAGCGCCTGAAGGCGCTGACGCGCCTCGGCGGCGTGACCGGCCGTGCTGACGCGAAAACCGTTGCGCGAGAGGAACGACTTCAGGAGCTCGCGCAGGCGCGTGTCGTCGTCGACGACCAGGATGTGCGGCTTGTCGGCCGAGGCGTCCATGACGTTCAGCGCCCGCCCCGCACCCGCTTGTCGACGACGGTGCGTTCGGCTGGATCGAGGAGACCGAGCAGGACCTTGCGAAAGCCCTCGACGGAGTCGGCGCCGGTCTCGCGATAGGCGCGTGCAAAGCGCTGGCTCTGGCGGTCGGTCAGGTCGTGCTCCAGCTTCGTGCCCTTCTCGGTGAGCCACAGCCTTCGCTCTCGGCGGTCGCGCGCGCCGCTCTTTTGCTCGACGTAACCCTGCTCGATGAGGTCCTTGAGCACGCGGCTGATCGACTGCTTGGTCACCTTGAGGATCGACAGCAGATGTCCCACGGTCTCGCCGGGATGGCGGCCGATGAAGTAGAGCGCGCGGTGATGCGCCCGCCCGAGCTGGTAGCGCTTGAGGTGCTGATCCGATTCGAAGGTGAAATCCCGGTAGGCGTAGAACATCAGTTCGATGCCCTGGCGCAATTCCTCTTCGCGCAGGAACAGTGGATTGGCGGGGGATCTGGATTCAACCATGCTTTCAACTGGCCGCGACTATAGAGCGGGCGCGTCGCCTTGACACCCCAATGAGCCGGCGTTGCGCGCCCGCCGCTTTTCCGACATTTTCTTTCGCATGCTCACCGTTCATCATCTTGGCAAGTCGCAGTCGGAACGGATCGTCTGGCTCTGCGAGGAACTCGGCATTCCCTACGAGCTGAAGGTCTACGACCGCCATCCCGTCACCCGACTCGCGCAGCCCGACTACAAGGCGCTGCATCCGATCGGTGCCGCACCGGTGATCACCGACGGTGACGTGGTGCTGGC
>JACPVT010000192.1 GCA_016191685.1 Rhodospirillales bacterium
ACCAAGTACGAGCTGCCCGAGCTCAGCAGCAAGCTCAAGGCGGTGCACGAGGAGAAGCCCGACCAGCGCGTCTTCATCCGCGGCGACAAGGCGGTGAACTACGGAAAGATGATGGAGGTCATGGGCGTGGTGATCGACAGCGGCTTCCGTCAGCTCGGCCTTCTCGGCGAGCAGGCGCAGCAGCTCGGCAAGGGAGGCGGCACGATATCGCCGGCCCCAGGCACGGCACCGCGGCCACCGCAGCCCGCTGCGCCGCAGTCGCCTGCACCGCGCCGGTAGAAGACCGGAGGCAAGAGATCGATGGTTGGACGCTCCTCCACCAGCGTCGAGATGCGCACACCGGCAATCGCGTCGGCGATGGTGCACGTCTTCGTCCTGGCGGCGGCCGTCCTCAACCTCGATTTCTTCGGCCGGACGCCGCCGATCGATCCCGAGCCGGTGATGGTCGAGTTCGAGGCGATCGACAAGAAAGCCGCGGCGCCGACGGTCGGCAACCCGCCGCCGCAGCCCAAGGACGTGCCGATCGCACAGGAAACCACCAAGGCGCCGCCGCCCAAGACTGCCGATCCGCCGCCGGCCCCTCCTCAGCCGAAGCCCGAGGTCGCCGAGGTCAAGCCGCCGTTGCCGACGCCGGTGGAAAAGCCCAAGCCGGAGCCGCCGAAGCCTGCGGAGGAGATGATCGCTCTGAAGCCCAAGGAGCCCGAACCGCCCAAGGCCGAGGAGAAGAAACCCGAGCCGCCCAAGCCCGCGCCCCAGGTCAAGAAGCCGGAGCCGCCCAAGCCGGCGCCACCCAAACCGGCGCCGCGCGATAAAGTAGATTCGCTGCTCGATGACATCCTGAAGAACAAGGAATCGACCACGAAGGTCCAGACGCCCGAACAGCAGCCCAAGCCGGTGCAGCAGGTGACGCGCCAGGCGCCGGCGGCGCCCAATCTTGCCGCCGTCGTGACGGCGAGCGAGATCGAAGGCGTGAGGAGCAAGATCCGGCCATGCTGGAATTTCCCCGCCGGCGTGAGGGATCAGGCCGGGCTGATTGTCACCCTGGTCGTGCAGATGAACCAGGATGGCACGCCGGTGAAGGCCGATCTCAAGGAGCCCGGGCGCTACAACAACGACCCGACCTATCGCGCCGCCGCCGATGCCGCGCATCGCGCGATCATGAATCCACGCTGCCAGCCGTGGCCGCTTTCGGCGGAGAAATTCAACAACTGGCGTACGATCACCTTCAACTTCGATCCACGCGACTACTGACCGGTGTCGCGCTATAGCTACAGAGGCAATGCGCTCATGAACACGAGGTTCGACATGATGCTCCCCCGACGGCAGACGATTCTGGGTGGTGTTGCGCTGGCTGCCGGGACGGCAACGTCCGCCCAGGCGCAGCTCACCATCGATATGACGAAGCCGAGCTTCGAGCCGGTGCCGATCGCGATCGTCGACTTCAAGGGCGACAGAGTTGGCGCCGACATCGCCGGCGTGGTTCGAAACGACCTGCAGAATTCCGGCCTGTTCCGGTCGATCGCGCCCAGCACATTCATCCAGCAGAACATCGATCCCAATCAGCCGCCGCGCTTTCCCGAATGGCGCCAAATCGGCGCGGCCGGCGTCGTCGTCGGCCAGGTCGTGCAGGCGGGTGGCAACATCAAGGTCGATTTCCGCCTGTGGGACGTCGTGGTCGGCCAGCAGGCGACGGGGCTCTCGTTCACCAGCCAGCCCAATAACTGGCGGCGCCTCGCGCACATCATCGCCGATGCCATCTACAAGCGCGTCACGGGCGAGGAAGGCTACTTCGACACGCGCGTGGCCTACGTCTCCGAGACCGGCCCGCTCGGCAACCGCGTCAAGCGCATCGCCATCATGGACCAGGACGGCTTCAACAACCGTTACATCACCGATGGCCGCACCATTGCTCTCACGCCACGCTTCTCGCCGACCCTGCAGGAAATCGTCTACATGGCGTACGGCGACAACAACACGCCGCCGCGCGTCTACCTGCAGAACGTCGACAGCGGCCGGCGCGAGTTACTGGGCAATTTCCCCGGCATGAGCTTCGCGCCGCGCTTCTCGCCGGACGGCACCAAGGTCGTGATGAGCATATCGGCCGACGGCAACAGCGACATCTTCGAGATGGACGTGCGCGGCCGCGCGCTGCGCCGCCTGACCAGCGGACCGGCGATCGACACGTCGCCCTGCTACTCCAACGACGGCACGCAGATCGTGTTCAACTCCGATCGTGGCGGCTCGCAGCAACTCTACGTGATGGGGGCCGGAGGCGGCGGCGAGCGGCGCATCAGCTTCGGCGAAGGCCGCTACGCCACGCCGGTGTGGTCGCCGCGCGGCGACTACATCGCCTTCACCAAGCAGGGTGGCGGACAATTCGCGATCGGCATCATGAAGACCGACGGCTCTGGCGAGCGCATCCTGACCTCGGGCTATCACAATGAGGGCCCGACCTTCGCGCCGAACGGCCGCGTCGTGATGTTCTTCCGCGAACCCGGCGGCAATTCCGGCCCGTCGCTGTTCACGGTCGAC
>JACPVT010000306.1 GCA_016191685.1 Rhodospirillales bacterium
CACTGTGCTAAGACCGGCTGCGAGATGAACAACAATCCCTCGCACGGCAACAAGGCGGGCGGACTCTCCACCATCCTCGAGAAGTCGCTGGGCGCGGTGGCCAAGGGCGGCAACACCAACCTGGTCGACGTCTACAAATATGCCGAGCCGATCACCGCCAAGGGCTTCGTCTACATGGATTCGCCGGGCTACGATCCGGTCTCGGCTACCGGCCAGGTCGCAGGCGGGGCCAACGTGCTCTGCTTCACGACCGGCCGCGGCAGCGTGTTCGGTTGCAAGCCCACGCCGTCGCTCAAGCTGGCGACGAACACCGCGCTCTACCGGCGCATGACCGACGACATGGACATCAATTGCGGAACCATCGTCGACGGCGAGGAGACCATCCAGGAGAACGGTCGGCGCATCTTCGACCTCATTCTTGCCACGGCGTCGGGGCAGAAGACCAAATCGGAGGCGCTGGGTATCGGCGACGATGAATTCGAGCCGTGGAAAATCGGCGCAACGATGTGAGCTGGTCGCCGGCGGCAGCTGCGAGCGCACCGCCGGCACCTCTGTGTGAGTGCTCGCCCAACGGAGAGAGACGATGGCTACAGGCACGGTGAAGTGGTTCAACGCCACCAAGGGTTTCGGATTCATCCAGCCGGACGGCGGGGGCAAGGACGTGTTCGTCCATATCAGCGCCGTCGAGCGCTCGGGCATGAACGGCCTCAACGAGGGCCAGAAGATCAGCTACGAGGTCGCCAGCGAACGCGGTCGCGACGCCGCCGTGAACCTCAAGGCGGTCGGCTGAGCAGGTGAGGATCGCCCCGCTCGTCGAGCGTCCCGATCTGGCCGCGCAGGTCGCGGCTTGGGGCTTCGCCGAGTGGGGCCATCTCAATCCCGAGGAGACGCTGGCGCAGCGCGTCATCCGGATCCAAGGCAAGATGAACGTCGATCGCGTACCGATTGCCTTCGTCGCCCTTGACGACGATGCCGGCATCGTCGGCACCGCCTCGCTGATCTTCGACGATCTCGAGGGCGATCCGCGCAATCCCTGGCTCGCCAGCGTTTACGTGCCGCCCGAGCAGCGCATGAAGGGCATCGCTTCGGCGCTGGTGCGCACCGTCGAGGGCGCCGCCCGGCGACTTGGCTACGCGCGGCTCTATCTTTTCACCTCGACGGCCCCCAAACTCTACGCCGACCTCGGCTGGCGCCCCCTTGAGCAGCGCGACTATCGCGGCGAGCACATCCAGGTCATGGACAGGACGCTGTGAGGGAACGCGCATGCCGGAAGATCTGCACTATCTGTCGCTCGACGAGGTCGCGCGACGCCTGAAGGCGCGCAAGCTCTCCTCGGTCGAGGTGACGCAGGCGATCCTCGGCCGAATCGAAAAGCTCGATCCCAGGCTCAAGGCCTACGCCACCCTGACGGCCGAGCGCGCGCTGGCTGACGCGGCACGCCTCGATGCCGAGACCGGCGCCGGCAGGTCGCACGGACCGCTGCATGGCGTGCCGATCGCGGTGAAGGATCTCTGCAATACCGCCGGCATTGCCACGGCTGCCGGCACGACGATCCACCGAAGCCATGTGCCTACGAAGGACGCGACGGTGGTGGCGCGCTTGAAAGCCGCCGGCGCGGTGATTCTGGGCAAGCTGCAGATGACCGAGGGCGCCTACGGCCTGCATCATCCCGAGATCAGCCCCCCGGTAAATCCCTGGAACGCGGCCTACTGGCCCGGCGTGTCGTCGTCGGGCTCGGGCGTGGCGACGGCGTCCGGCCTCTGCTTCGCTTCGCTGGGCTCCGATACCGGCGGTTCGATCCGCTTTCCCTCGAGCATGAACGGCCTCACCGGCCTCAAGCCGACCTGGGGCAGGGTGAGCCGCGCCGGCGTGTTTGCGCTCGCCGAATCGCTCGATCATGTCGGCCCGATGTGCCGCAGCGCGCTCGACGCGGCGCTGGTGCTGGGTGTGATCGCCGGCGCCGACCCCGACGACCCGACCGCCGCGCCGCTTGCGGTACCCGACTACGCCGGATCGATCGATGACGGCGTGAAGGGCCGGCGGCTCGGCATTCCGACCAACCTGATCGGCATGGATGCCGATTCGCAGCGGACATTCGACGGTGCCGTCGCGGCGCTCGGAGGGGCGGGCGCGGTGCCGGTGGAGGTCGTGCTGCCGGAGTTCGACGAGGCGGCGTTGAAGTGGCGGCAGCTCTGCGGCGTCGAGGCGGCGCTGGCGCACGAGGCGACGTTCCCGTCGCGGCGCGACGCGTACGGTGCTGAGTTCGCTTCGTTGCTCGATCTCGGCCGTGGCCTTTCCGCGCTCGATCTCGGCAAGTTGCTGCTGCTGCGTGCGCGGGTGAAGGGCGAGATCGACCGGTTGCTGGCGTCGGTCGACCTCCTGCTGGTGCCGGTGATGGGCACGGCCGCGTGGTCGATCGAGGCGATGGCCGCCGCAGGTCGTTCGGCCGAGACGGTCGCGGCCCGCCTGCGCTACACCGCGCCCTTCGATCTGAGCGGCCATCCGACCCTCACCCTGCCGGGTGGCGTGACGGGCGATGGCGTTCCCGTCGGCTTCCAGATCGTCGGCCGTGCCTTCGACGAAGCCGGTATCCTTGCCGCCGGCCACGTCTATCAGAAGTCGACCGACTGGCACCTTAGGCGCCCGCCGCTGTAGCAGGCGGCCCATCTGCATGGACGGTGAATCTCCTTTCACCTATACTGATTCGTGCCTTCCTCGACAGCCGGTGCATGAAGAACAGCCTCATCAAAAACCTGCGCCTGCGGCCAAGTATTCTGACTTTGTTCGTACTGCTGACGGTGCCGGTGTTCTTCGCGATCGTCGCCGTCACCTACGTCTCGAACGAGAAGATGGCGCGCTCGAATGCCGACGAACTCGTCGAGCGCTTCCGCGTCAATGCCATCGAGAACATCGAGAACGTCTTCCATCCGGTCAAATCGCTGGTGCGCAGCGCCGCCGCCGTCGGTGCCGACCAGCCCGATTTCTATTCCGACAACCGCTCGCTGAAATACCTCTTCAGCATCATCCAGCACAGCGACCGCATCATCAGCATGTACGTCGGCCTCACCGACGGGTCGTTCCGGCAGGCGCGCCAGATCGAGCCTACGGTCGAGGTTCAGGGCAAACTGCCGCCGCCGGGCGTGCGCTATGCCTATCGCTGGATCGACGCCGTCCCGCGCGGAACGGCGCCGACCGATCACTACGTCTTCCTCGACGCCCAGCAGAAGGAAGTCGGCAAATCCGAGCAGGTCACGGCCTACGACCCGCGCGCGCGCCTGTGGTACCGCATGACCCAGCAGGCCGGGGCGCCGGTGATCACCGATCCGGACGTCTTCGCCGCTCTCGGCCTGATCGGCTTCACTGTGGCCGCGCCGATTTTCGATGGTGGCAGGATGCTGGGCGTCGCCGCTGCCGACATCACCCTCGACGGTCTGTCCGACTATCTCGCCGAACGCAAGATCAGCCCGGGGACGTTGAGCTACATCCTCGATCACCAGGGCCGGGTGATCGCCAATTCCGAACGCGCCAAGACCTACACCAACTACAACGGTCGAGTGGAGCTGCAGCACATCACCTCGCTCGGCAACGACCTGCCGGCCATCGCTTTCAGCGCCCGGCCGCGGGACAGCGAGAAGCTGTTTTCCTTCGTCCACGGCGGCAAGGACTATGTGGCGAGCCTGACGACCCTGCC
>JACPVT010000307.1 GCA_016191685.1 Rhodospirillales bacterium
GGCGAGCTGGCCTTCGAGTTCGGCCACGAACTTGTCGACGACGCGACCCATCGATTCCGGACCCAGGCTGGCGAACTTGATGATCGCGTCCAGCCTGTTGCGGAACTCCGGCGAGAACATGCGGTTGATGGCATCGTCGTCTTCGTCGTGCCGCTGTTCCCGGCCGAAGCCGAGGGCGGGCTTGGCGATGTCGGCGGCGCCGGCATTGGTCGTCATGCACAGGATGACGTTGCGGAAATCGACCGTCCGGCCGTTGTGATCGGTGAGCTTGCCGTAGTCCATCACCTGCAGCAGCACGTTGAAGACGTCGGGATGCGCCTTCTCGATCTCGTCGAACAACACGACGCTGTGGGGGTGCTGGTTGACCTTGTCGGTCAGCAGGCCACCCTGGTCGAAGCCGACATAACCCGGCGGCGCGCCGATCAGGCGCGAGACGCTGTGCCGTTCCATGTATTCCGACATGTCGAAGCGGATCAGCTCGAGCCCGAGCAGACGGGCGAGCTGCCGCGTCACCTCGGTCTTGCCGACGCCGGTCGGGCCGGCCAGCAGGTAGCTGCCGATCGGCTTCTCCGGCGCGCGCAGGCCGGCACGCGCCAGCTTGATCGAGGCGGCGAGATGCTCGATCGCCGGATCCTGCCCGAACACGACGGTCTTGAGGTCGCGGTCGATGTTGCGCAGCAATTCGGCATCGTTCTTGGACACGCTCTTGGGCGGGATGCGCGCGATCTTGGCGACGATCTCCTCGATGTCCGGCACCTCGATGGTCTTCTTCCGCTGATCAGGGGCCCGCAACATCTGGGCGGCGCCGACCTCGTCGATGACGTCGATTGCCTTGTCGGGCAGCTTGCGGTCATGGATGTAGCGCGCCGACAGCTCGACGGACGCCTTGATGGCGTCGTCGGTGTAGGAAACGTGATGGTGCTTCTCGTAGACCGGTTTCAGGCCCCGCATGATCTCGATGGCGTCGCTGAGGCTGGGCTCCGGCACGTCGATCTTCTGGAAGCGGCGAACGAGCGCACGGTCCTTCTCGAAGTGGTTGCGGTATTCCTTGTAGGTCGTCGAACCGATGCAGCGCAGTTCGCCCGACTGCAGCGACGGCTTCAGCAGGTTTGATGCATCCATCGAGCCGCCCGACGTGGCGCCGGCGCCGATGATGGTGTGGATCTCGTCGATGAACAGCACCGAGTTGGGCTTTTTCTTGAGCTCGCTCAGCACGGCCTTAAGTCGCTCCTCGAAGTCACCGCGATAGCGCGTGCCAGCCAACAAGGCGCCCATGTCGAGCGAGTAGATTACCGATTCCCGCAGGACTTCCGGCACTTCGCCGTCGACGATCTTGCGCGCCAGGCCCTCGGCGATCGCCGTCTTGCCGACGCCCGGCTCGCCGACATAGAGCGGGTTATTCTTTGTGCGCCGGCACAGGACCTGGATGGTGCGCTCGACCTCGTGCTCGCGGCCAATCAGGGGGTCGACCCGACCCTCGCGCGCCTTCTGATTGAGGTCGACGCAATAGGCGGCCAACGCCTCGTTGCCCTGCTTGGCTGCGGCCTCGCCGCCTTCCTCCTCGGAGCCGCTGACCCGGCGCGTGCGCGCACGGCCCGGGACCTTGGCCTTGCCGTGGCTGATATAGTCGACTGCATCGAGCCGCGTCATCCCCTGGTTCTCGAGGAAGGATACGGCGTGGCTGTCGCGCTCGGAAAACAGGGCGACCAGGACGTTGGCTCCCGTCACCTCGTTGCGGCCCGACGACTGGACATGGACGGCGGCCCGCTGGACGACGCGCTGGAAGCCGGCGGTGGGCAGCGGCTCGCTCGGCGTCTGGGTGACGATGCCCTTGAGGCGGTTGTCGACGAAGGTTTCGAGGTCGTGCCGCAGGCGGTCGATATCGACGCCGCACGACTTGAGAACCGGCATCGCGTCCTCGTCCTCCGTCATCGACAGAAGCAGGTGTTCCAGCGTCGCATATTCATGCCGGCGCTCACCGGCCAAGCCGAACGCGCGATGGAGTGACTTCTCGAGGTTCTTGGACAACATGGACATCGGACCACCTCGACAGAGAAACGAACTACTTTCTCGAACTACTCTTTCTCCAACGTGCACTGGAGAGGGTGCTGGTTTTTACGGGCGTAATCCACCGTTTGCGTCACTTTGGTCTCGGCGATCTCGTAGGTATAGACACCGCAAATGCCGACGCCCTTCTGATGGACGTGCAGCATGATCTGGGTTGCCTCGTCGCGGGTCTTCTGGAAGATGTGCTGCAGTACATCGACGACGAATTCCATCGGCGTATAGTCATCGTTCAGCATCAGTACCTTGTACATCGACGGCTTCTTGGTCCGCACCCGGGTTAGCGTCAGTGCGCCGGTCCGCCCGTCATTGTCGCCATCCCCGTCGTCACGGCGAGGCGGCGGCTGTCGCGGCGGCCCACCGGGCGGCTCGTTGGGGCCACCCAGCCGATCGCCCTCGAGGCGCCATTCGCATACGGTACGCACAGAGACCATCGTCCGGCTCGAACTCCCGATCAGAACACTAACCAATTATATAGGCAGTGGCCGCGCTTTCGCTACCTCGGCCGCAGCCCATCCTTCCCCACCACGAGCATCCAGCGATTGGCGGTGCCGGCGTGATACATTGGGGCGTTGAAATCTCGGCGAAGCTCCGAGGGCTCCAGTTTGCGTGGCCGGTTGACCGGCACCGGCACGTTGTCCCAGGCGAAAAGCCTTTCCGCGAATTTCACGTCAACGAAGCCGTCGGTTGGATAGTGATAGGCCTGAAAGCCCCAAATGCCATTGCGGCAGGAAGCAATGGTCCACAAAAAATCGTTGTCGGGCAGTCTCAGGCCGTCGCGCGGAGGGCCGAAAGCCGCAGTTGCTTCCAGCAACCCCAGCAATTCCCTGGTTTCGCCGGGGTTCAGGATGCGCTGGCCACGCTTCATGCTCCATGGGCCAAGCACGTCGGCAGCGCTGCCGATCGTCAAATTGCTGACGTTGCCCTGATCGGCGAGCACGCCGATACCCATGCCGGCGAAGCCGTCCGGCTGCAGAAAGATCTCGTAAGTCCGGACCTGCTCATCATAGAGGGCATTGTAAATGAGACGGATGCGGTTTCGACCTTCGGGCTTGCAGGCTTGCCGGATGTCGTTGGCGCCGACGTAGGCGAACCAGTTGAAACTGCGGGCAATCGGCGGATCGACGTTGCGGTCCGCCCGCTGCGCCGAGGCATTGCCGCCAACGAGCAGCGCCAATCCGACCGTTGCCATGAACATCCATTTCATCGCCGGCTCCCTGGGATTTCCAAGCACTTTCCGAACCAACTAGGGCAGTAGCGCGGCGAGGGAAAGTTGCATAACCCCACAAACTTTAGTATTGTCGTAGGAATTGCTCCTAACATCTTGGCGGAGCACAAGAATATTGACATAAATGTAATGGCGTAACTGTCGATGACCTTTCCTCTCAAGCGCATCGCGGTCAGCTTCTCCTGGCTCGCCGTCGGTCTTCTATTTGTCGGTGCAATCGCCATCTCGTCAAACGCCGATGCCCAGTCGGTCACGACGAAGCGCGCCGTACCGCCTTCCAAGGCGCGCGCCGCGGCCAAGAAGGTTGTGCAGCCCCCTTCGCCGTGGGTGCCCAACCCTTCGGTTTCCGGCAAGGCCGCCTACCTGGTCGTCGATGCGACCAGCGGTCGTGAAATCGCCTCCGACCAGGCCGACGAACTGCGCCACCCCGCGTCGCTCACCAAGCTGATGACGATCTACCTCACTTTCTCGGCTCTCGACTCCGGCCGGTTGTCGCTGGGCGACGGGCTGCCGGTATCCTCGAACGCCCTGAACGCGCCTCCGACCAAGATGGGCCTGACGCCCGGCGGATCGGTCAGCGTACGCGACGCCGCAATGGCACTTGTCACCCGTTCGGCAAACGACGCCGCCATTGTCCTTGCCGAGGCGCTTGGCGGCGACGAGCCGACCTTCGCCCGTCTGATGACCCAGAAGGCGCGCCAACTCGGCATGAGTTCGACGGTGTTCCGCAATGCTTCAGGGCTGCCTCATCGCGAACAGGTCACGACGGCACGAGACCAGGTCAGGCTTGCCAACGCCCTGATGCGCGATTTTCCGCATTACTACGCGGTGTTCGCGGTCCAGAGCTACACCTACCGGGGCCGCCCGCTCGAAAACCACAACCGCATGCTCGCCAGCTACGAGGGGGCCGACGGTCTGAAGACCGGATACACGGCGGCCTCCGGCTTCAATCTCGTGATGTCGGCGATACGCGATAATCGTCGTCTCATCGGGGTCGTTATGGGCGGCGAGAGCGCCGGCCGGCGCGACCGCCAGATGGCCCAGTTGATGGACCGTGGCTTCGCGAGCGCGCAAGCCATCGGAATTTCGCCCTGGACGTCGATCCGCAAGCCACCGTCGGCCCGCTACAGCGCTGCCCAATTCTCTCCCGGCGTGCCCATCCAGGAAACCCCACGCGCCGTGTCGGTCGCCAAGGCCGATCCGTCGCCCCCGCCGGCCGCGCAGCCGCAGGCTCAGGCGCTTCGCGTTGCCGGTCCGGCTGCCCCCGCACCCCGCGAGCCGGAAACACCGTCAGTCGGCAGTTGGGTGATCCAGGTCGGCTCGTTCAACGAATCGCAGGCTGCCCAGCTCGCCCTCGAACGCGCGTCCGCCGCACTACCCAGCACCATGCGCTCGACCGCCGCAGCGACCGTCGACGAGGTGCAGATGGCCAACAAGGTTTTCCACCGCGCACGGCTGACCAATCTCTCGCAGGAACAGGCAGTCGACGGATGCAAGCGTCTTGAGAAGCAGAAAATCTACTGCGCGCCGCTGCAGGTCACGTCCTGGAATACGCCGGGTGCTCGCTGAACACCTTCCGGATCCGCTCGACGAACTTGCGCTTGTCGCGGCGCTGCCAGAGCGTCAATGACCACTCGCCGTCAACCGGCTGAAACGCCTTTTCCTTCGGCTCGAACACCGACACGACGGTCAGCTTGCCGTCGATCCGGACCTTGAGCGGCGCGATGCGATAGCGCGGCCCCTCGTAGGCCGAGAGGCGCTCGACCTCTTTCCTGCTGAAGCCGCCGACGACAGCCCCCTGCACCTCTCCTTTGGGATCCGGGACCACGACGGGATAGCTCACGCCCCTGGCCTTGCGCCGCGTATAGCCCGCGAGACTCGCCGGCACCCACGCCCCGGGCGGCAGGCGCCGGCCGATCACCAGCGCCGTGACGTCGTTGTCGAGCAGGCTGCCGTAGAAGAAAAAGCGCATCAGTGATGCCCCGAGCCGGCATCGTCCGGCAGCTCGACGCCGCTCGCCGCCAGCGCCGCCTTGAGATCGATCATGAGCCGCTGAAGGCCGGCCTCATCGGCGGCCTCGCAACGCGCCACAAGGACGGGTTGGGTATTCGACGCGCGCAGCAGCCACCAGCCGTCCCGCGTGCTCACGCGCACACCGTCGATATCCGATAGCTTGGCGCCGGCCTTCAGCAGCCGCGCCTTGACTTCGTCGACGACGCCGAACTTGCGTTCGTCGGCACAGTCGAACCGCAGTTCCGGCGTATTCACCGGCTGGGCCAGGCCGTCGCGCATATCGGCCAGACTTTCCTTGCCGGCGGCGACGATATTGAGCAGCCGCAGGCCACAATAAAGTGCGTCGTCGAAGCCGTAGAAGGTATCGGCAAAGAAGATATGACCGCTCATCTCGCCAGCGAGCGGCGCACCGATCTCAGCCATCTTGCTCTTGATCAGCGAATGACCGGTCTTGAACATCATCGGCTTGCCGCCGGCCTTGGCGATTTCGTCGAACAGCACCTGGCTCGCCTTGACGTCGGCGATGATCGTGGCGCCGGGATGGGTCTTCAGCACATCGCGCGACCACAGCACCAAGAGCTGATCTCCCCACAGGATGCGTCCCTTGCCATCGACGGCACCGATACGGTCGCCGTCGCCATCGAAGGCGATCCCGAGATCGCAGCCGCGCTTCGTGACCTCGGCGATGAGCTGCTCGAGGTTCTTCGGCACCGTCGGGTCGGGATGGTGCGAGGGGAACGTGCCGTCGACCTTCTCGTTCAGCACGAAATGCTCGCCCGGCAATTTGTCCACAACGGCGCGGATCGACACGCCCACGGCACCGTTGCCGGTGTCCCAGGCGACCTTGAGCTTCCTGCCCGGCTTCACGTCCCTCAGCAGCCGCGCGGCATAGTCGGCCAGGATGTTCTTCTTCTCGGCCTTGCCCTGCCCGCTTTCCCAGTCGCCTTTGCCCGCCATCGCACCCAGGGTCTGGATGTCGGTACCGAAAAACGACTTCTTGCCCATCATCATCTTGAAGCCGTTGTAGTCGGGCGGATTGTGCGAGCCCGTGATCATGATGCCGCCATCGGCATCGAGGTGATAGACGGAAAAATAGAGCATGGGCGTCGCGACGAGGCCGACGTTCGTCACGTCGACGCCGGCAGCGGTCAGACCCTCGATACAGGCCGCGGCAAGCTCCGGTGAACTGAGACGACCGTCATAGCCCAAGGCCACATGCTTGCCACCCTTGCGGCGCACCAGCGTGCCGAACGTCCGGCCGATGGCACGGGCATCCGCTGCGTGCACCGTATCCCCCACGATCCCGCGAATGTCGTATTCGCGCAGGATCGTCGGATCGAACTTGTGCGCAGTCTGGCTCATGCAATGACTCCGGAAAAGACGTTGACGCTAGGCGTTTGGCTGGGGACGGCCGATACCTTCATAGGCGAAGCCGAGACCGCGCATTTCGTCAGGATTGAAGATATTGCGCAGATCGACGATGCGCGGTTGGCGCATGGTCTCCTTGATACGTCGCGGGTCAAGACCGCGAAACTCATGCCACTCCGTGATCACGACCAGCAGGTCGGCGCCACTGACCGCGTCATAGGCGGTGCGGGCAAAGGCTATGCCCGGCAACATGCGCGCGGCCTCCTTCATTCCCTCGGGGTCGAACGCCACGATCGAAGCGCCGGCCGCCTGCAGGGCCGGCACGATATCGAGCGACGGGGCGTCACGCATGTCATCGGTGTTGGGCTTGAAGGTGAGACCGAGCACCGCGATCCTGAGGCCCGCCACGGAGCCATCGCAGAAGTCGATGACCTTCTGCGCCATCCGTTTCTTGCGGGCGTTGTTCACCTCGATCACCTGCTCGACGATCGTCTGCGGCGCGTCGACCTCGCGCGCCGTGTAGGCGAGCGCGAGCGTGTCCTTTGGAAAGCACGAGCCTCCGAAGCCGGGGCCGGGGTGGAGGAATTTGCGGCCGATCCGGCCATCCAATCCGATGCCGCGCGCCACGTCATGAACGTCGGCGCCGACCTTCTCGCAGAGATCGGCGATCTCGTTGATGAAGGTGATCTTGGTCGCGAGGAAGGCATTGCCCGCGTACTTGGTGACTTCCGCCGTCTCGATGTTGGTGAACACCATCGGCGTCTGGATCAGATTGAGCGGCCGATATACCGCCGCCATCAGGTCGCGCGCGCGCTGGCTCTCGACGCCGATAACGACCCGGTCAGGCTTCATGAAATCCTCGATCGCCGCACCCTCCCTCAGGAACTCGGGATTGGAGGCGACGTCGAAGTCGGCTTCCGGTCGCGCCGCGCGGATGATACGCGCCACCTCACGACCGGTGCCGACCGGCACGGTCGACTTGGTGATGACGACGGTGTAGTGGCGGATTGCCTCGGCGATCTCGGCGGCAGCCGCATAGACGTAGCTCAGGTCCGCGTGACCGTCGCCTCGTCGGGTCGGCGTGCCGACAGCGATGAACACCGCGTCGGCGTTGCCAACGGCATCGACGAGACCAGTGCTGAAGTCGAGCCTGCCGGCGCGCACGTTGTCGGCGACAAGCTTGTCGAGGCCGGGTTCATAGATCGGCATTTCGCCTTTGCTCAGGCGGGCGATCTTGTCGGCGTCCTTGTCGATGCAGACGACGTCGTGACCGAACTGCGCGAAGCAGGCACCGGACACGAGCCCGACATAGCCGGATCCGATCATGGCGATGCGCATGCGGTCAGCCTTTCAGCAGCCTGTTGAGAAGCGCCCGCGTTTCCGCGCCCGAGTCGGGACGCCCCAGCGCGATGGCGACATTGGCCTCGAGAAAGCCGAGCCGGCTGCCGCAGTCGTAGCGCTGACCGGTATAGCGCAACGCATGGAACGGCGAGTGCCCGATCATCTTGGCCATGGAGTCGGTGAGCTGGGTCTCGCCACCCGCCCCCGTTTCGTGCTTGCCGAGATGGTCGAATACTTCCGGCAAGACGATACTCCGACCGATCCAGGCGAGGGAAGACGGGGCCTCCTCGGGTTTGGGCTTCTCCACGATGCCCGTCATCTCGGCCAATCCGTCCTTCTCGTTCTTTATCGCGACGATGCCGTAGCTCTTGGTCTGCTCGCGGGGAACATCCATCACGGCGAGAACATTGCCGCCTGTTCTCTCATGCGCCGCGACGAGCTGGGCCGTACATGTCGGCGAACTGATCATGAGCTCGTCGGGCAACAGGACCGCGAAGGGTTCGCGGCCGATCCAGTGCCGAGCGCACCATACGGCATGCCCGAGACCCAGCGGCTTCTGCTGGCGCGTGAAGATCGCATTACCTGCCTTCAGGGTGGCGTCCTGGCTCTGCTTCAGCTCCGGCGCCTTGCGCCGCTGCTCGAGCGTCGCCTCGAGTTCGTAGGCGGAATCGAAGTGATCCTCGAGCACGCCCTTGTTGCGACCGGTGACGAAGATGAATTCCTCGATCCCGGCTGCCAGACATTCCTCGACCGCATACTGGATGAGCGGCCGGTCGACGACCGTCAGCATCTCCTTCGGCATCGCCTTGGTGGCGGGCAGAAAGCGGGTGCCCAGTCCAGCGACCGGCAGAACGGCTTTGCGGACACGTTGCGCCATGCTCATCGACCTCGTTCAGCAGTTGGATATTGTATGACCAATATGGCAATTTGACAGGAACTGCCCGCGCCGCGCTCCAAAAGGTCGCGGTTGATGCCACGGTGATGCGGGCGCTGGCAAGGTCATCCCCCCAGCAGGATGTCCTTGGCTCTGTTGATACGGGCGGCAAGGTCGGCGCTTCCGCCGACGTCGGGATGCATGCGCTGAATCAGACGCCGGTGGGCGGCCCGGATCTCGTCGGTGGTGGCGCCTTCGACCAGGCCCAGGACGGCCAGCGCCTCATCGCGTGACATGTCCGAATTTGGCCCCGCCGGGGGCGGGCGACGCGCATTGCGCCAGTCCCCACCCAGCCGGCGATCGAGATAGGCTTCGAGGACTTTCAGAGAATCGGGATCCCGCGCGCACTCGGCATGCAGGTCGAGCAACTCGTTGTCCGCAAGCGAGTCCAGGATGCGACCGACGAAGCGACCCGACAGGACCGTGCCGCCGACGTCGCCGGTGGCGTGGTCGATCCAGGCCTGCAGAAATGCGGTGCGGACCTCCGTCCGCTGCCCGGCACCGGTGCCCGGCGAACTGAACCCGCCGGACGTGCGACGGCGCGCCGACCGGGCGATCAGAGCCGCGATCACGACGCCGGCCAGCCCCATCAATTCTGGCAAAAAACTCGGCACAAACCTGATGCCGAAGATCAGCAAGCCGCCGGCGCCGATGACGCCCAGGACGACGAGTATCGGCCGGAGCAGACGGGCGAGCGTTGATGGATTGGCACGCAGGAACCAGGCAATGCCGAAGGCCATGGCCACCAGCAGGACAAGCCCCAGGAGGATCGCCGGCATGGCTCACTGCCGGGGAGTCGCCGGCGCAACTGGCGTCGTCGGCTGCCCCGGCGTCGGCGATTGCGACTGTTCCAGGCGCTCGCGCTGTATTTCGCGCCAGCGCGCAACATTGCGATTGTGCTCGAGCAGCGTCGTCGCGAAAGCATGTCCGCCCTGACCGTCGGCAACGAAGTAGAGAGAGCGGTCGCGGGCGGGATTGGTCGCCGCCACGATCGAGGCGCGGCCGGGATTGCAGATCGGGCCCGGCGGCAGGCCGGTCACCGCATAAGTATTGTATGGTGAGGTAGACTGCAGATCGGCGCGGGTGAGTTCGCGATTTAACGGCGCCTTGCCTGCAGTGAGGCCATAGATCGTCGTTGGGTCGCTCTCGAGCTTCATCCGGCGCCGGAGTCTGTTGATGAACACCGCGGCCACCCTGGCCCGCTCGGCCGGAATGGCCGTCTCCTTCTCGATGATCGACGCCAGCACCAGGGCTTCGCGCCGGTTGGCCAAAGGCAGGCCCGGCGCGCGCTTCCGCCAAGCGGCATCGAGGGTCTTTTCCATCTCCTCCTTCATGCGTGACAGCAGGCCATCGCGGGTGTCGTCGCGCGAATAGAAGTAGGTCTCGGGCAACAGGTCTCCTTCCTTGACGTCGAGCGTGATCTCCCCGGTCAACGCCTCGGTCTTGCGTACCAGCTCGAGAACCTCGGCCGTCGTCACCCCCTCCGGCACGGTCAGGCGGCGTTGCACGACCTTGCCGGACTGCAGAAGTTCGACCAGGGCCTGCATCGAGGTTCGGGCCGGAACCTCGTATTCGCCGGCCTTGATCGGTTTGGGGGACGGATCGACCATCAACGCGATGCGGAACAGTCGCGCGTGGGAGATGATGCCCTCCTCCTGCAGCACCTTCGCCATCGTTACCGGACCCGCGCCACGCGGGATCACGACCGTCTTGGTCGCCCGAAGCGGTCCTTCGGCGACGAGCATCGAGTGACCAAGATAAAGCGCACCACCCATCAGCGTCGCGAACAAGGCAACGAAGAAGAGAACCCAACGGAAGTAGCTGAGCACCCTCAGCCTCCGGAATCAGACGGGGCCGAAAATCAACGACGCGTTGGTGCCGCCGAAACCGAACGAGTTGCTGAGCGCATGGCGGACCTTGCGCTGTTTGGCCTGCTTCGGCACCAGGTCGATGTCGCAACCTTCGTCCGGCTCGTCGAGATTGAGCGTCGGCGGCACGACCTGATCGTTGATCGACTTGATCGCATAGATCGCCTCGATGGCACCGGCCGCACCCAGGAGATGACCCGTCGCCGACTTGGTCGAGGACATCGAAAGCTTGTAGACATCCGCGCCAAAGGTGCGCTTCACGGCGCCGAGTTCGATGGTGTCGGCCATGGTCGACGTGCCGTGGGCATTCACATAGTCGATCTGGTCGGTATTGAGCTTGCCGCGCTTCAGCGCCGCCTTCATGGCGCGCATTGCACCGTCACCATCTTCCGAGGGAGCCGTGATGTGGTAGGCGTCGCCCGAAAGGCCATAGCCGATGATCTCGGCGTAGATCTTGGCGCCGCGCTTCTTGGCGTGCTCGTACTCCTCGAGTACCACGCAGCCCGCGCCCTCGCCCATGACGAAGCCGTCACGCCTTTTGTCCCAGGGGCGCGATGCCTGGGTCGGAGTGTCGTTGAAATCCGTCGAAAGCGCCTTGCAGGCGTTGAAGCCGGCGATACCTATGCGGCAGATCGCGGCCTCGGCGCCGCCGGCCACCATGACGTCGGCGTCCTCAAGCTGGATAAGCCGCGCCGCGTCGCCCAGGGCATGTGCGCCGGTGGCGCAGGCGGTGACGACGGAATGGTTGGGACCCTTGAAGCCGTACTTGATCGAGACCTGGCCGGAAACGAGGTTGATCAAGGCTGATGGGATGAAAAACGGACTGACCCGACGCGGTCCCCGCTCCTTCAGGATCAGCGAGGTCTCGTAGATGGTCTGCAGACCGCCGATGCCCGAGCCGATCATGACGCCGGTTCGGGCAAGACCTTCCTCATCCTGCGGCTTCCAGCCCGAATCCTCGACCGCCTGTTCGGCGGCGGCGAGGCCGAAGACGATGAACCGGTCGAGTTTGCGCTGGTCCTTGGGCGCGATGTAACTGTCGACATTGAAGTGGCCGTTGGCCTTGTCGCCCAGCGGCACTTCCCCGGCGATCCGGGTCGCAAGATCCGATGTATCGAACGCCTGGATCGAGCGGATTCCCGACTCGGCGGCAGTCAGCCGCCGCCAGTTGGTGTCGACGCCGTCACCCAACGGCGTCACCATCCCCATGCCCGTAACGACAACTCGCCGCATCATCCGCCCTTCCTGCTGCAGGAACCGGCGAAGATCAGGACTTCGCGTTGCTCTTGATGAAGCCGATCGCGTCGCCGACGGTCTGGATCTTCTCGGCAGCGTCGTCGGGAATCTCGATGGCGAACTCTTCCTCAAACGCCATCACCAGTTCGACGGTATCGAGGCTGTCGGCGCCCAGATCGTCGATGAACTTCGCATCTTCCTTCACCTGCGCCGCTTCGACGCCGAGATGCTCCACCACGATCTTCTTAACGCGCTCGGCAATGTCGCTCATTCTCTTGTCCTTCCCGTGTCTTCAAATATCGTTTCGCCGAAGGGGGCTGGCGATTTCCGGCGTTCCTAACATAGCTCCCCGGCCATTGGCTAGGGTCGAAAAGCCCACAGAATCAGGCACTTGTAGGCCTTACCCGAGAGTGGCCCCGTCAAATCATCGCCATGCCGCCGTTGATGTGCAGCGTCTGGCCGGTGACATAGGCCGCCTCCTCGCTCGCCAGATAGACCACGCCCGCGGCAATCTCGTCCGGCGTACCCAGCCGGTCAGCAGGCACCCGGGCAAGAATGCCCTTCTTCTGGTCGTCGGTCAGGCCGTCGGTCATCGGCGTCGCAATGAAGCCCGGCGCCACGCAATTGACCGTGATGCCACGCGAGGCGAGTTCCTGGGCCAGGGACTTCGACATGCCGATGAGACCCGCCTTGGCGGCAGCGTAGTTGGCCTGTCCAGGATTGCCCGTGACACCTACGATCGACGTGATGCTGACGACCCGGCCAAAGCGCCGTTTCATCATGCCACGCATGACCGCGCGCGTGAGCCGGAAGGTGCCGGTAAGGTTCACCTGAAGCACCTTCTCCCATTCCTCGTCCTTCATGCGCATCGAGATGTTGTCACGCGTGATGCCGGCATTGTTAACCAGGATGTCGAGCTTGCCCATCGCGGCTTCGGCTTCCTTGGCGAGGCGATCGATGTCGGCCGCATCGTCCATCTTGGCCGCGACGACATGTGCCCGCTCGCCGAGCGAGGCCTTCAGCTGTTCCAGCGCCTCGGCGCGCGTGCCGGAGAGGGTGACCGTGGCTCCCTGCCGGTGCAGCGCGCGGGCGATCGCGCCGCCGATACCACCGGACGCGCCGGTAACGAGGGCCGTCTTGCCGCTCAGGTCGAACATGGCCTTCCCTTCCTCAGACGGTCTTCAGAAAGGCTTCGATATCTGCCGGCATGTTCAGTGCCAGGCCCGTCATGTCCTTGTCGATGCGCTTGACGAGTCCGGACAGCACCTTGCCCGTACCGCACTCGACCAACATCTCGACGCCCTTCGACTTCATATATTGCACACTCTCGCGCCAACGCACGAGGCCGGTCACCTGTTCCACCAGCCGCTGCTTGATGGCGGCAGGATCGCTGATCTCGGAGGCAAGCACGTTGGCAACCAGCGGCACCCGCGGCGGCAACATCGTCACGCCCTCGAGTGCGGCTCTCATGGCATCGGCGGCAGGCTGCATCAGCGAACAATGAAAAGGTGCGCTCACCGGGAGCAGCATGCCGCGCTTGCAGCCCCGCGCCTTGGCGGCCTCGATCGCCCGCTCGACGGCGTCCTTGTGGCCGCTCACGACAACCTGGCCGCCGCCATTGTCGTTGGCGACCGCGACCACCTCGCCTTGCGCCGCCTCCTTGCACGCCTCTTGCGCCGCTTCCAGTTCGATGCCGAGCAGGGCTGCCATCGCCCCGACACCGACCGGAACGGCTTTCTGCATCGACTGCCCACGCAACTTCAGGAGCCGTGCCGCATCTGCGACCTTCAACGTCCCGGCCGCCGCCAGGGCCGAATACTCGCCGAGCGAATGCCCCGCAACATGGGACGCCATCGCCGGCAACGGCTTGCCCCCGTCCTTTTCGAGGATGCGCACGACGGCCAAGCTGACGGCCATCAGCGCCGGCTGGGCATTTTCGGTCAGGACCAGATCGCTTTCCGGCCCTTCCCGCATCAATTTGGACAGATTCTGCTTCAGCGCCTCGTCGACTTCACCGAAGACGTCCCGGGCGGTGGCGAAGGCCGCCGCCAGGTCGGCGCCCATGCCAACGGCCTGCGATCCCTGGCCCGGAAAGACGAAAGCCCGACTCATGCGCGTTTTCCCCCTGATTTGACGCGAATTGGCGCAGTCATACCGGGGTACCGAATGCAGTCAAGCCGGGCCGGGAATGGCTTGATTTCGGCCTGCAGGCCTGTATAACCCCCGCTCTTCGGGGCCTAAATCGGCCCCGATCTCCTTGCCGGTCCAAGCATTCTGCAAAGGGCCGGCTAGATCCGGGCGGTTGCCGGTCGACCCTCCTGAGGGCGCGACGAACTCCGGGTCACCAAACAGCCATAAGGAGCCGAAACTACATGGCACTCTACGAAAACGTCTTCATTGCGCGTCAGGATGTCCCGCAGACGCAGGTGGAGGCTCTCACCAACCAGTTCGCCGAAATCGTCACCGGCCTGGGCGGCACCGTCTCCAAGAAGGAGTACTGGGGCCTCCGTTCCCTGACCTACCGCATCAAGAAGAACCGCAAGGGTCACTACACCCTGCTCAATATCGACGCGCCCTCCGCCGCCGTTAAGGAGATGGAGCGCACGATGTCGATCAACGAAGACATCATCCGCTTCCTGACCGTGCGCGTCGACGCGCTTGAGGAAGGCCCTTCGGCCATCATGGTGCGCAGCGCCGAGAAGTCCGACCGTCCGGGTGGCGATCGCGGCGACCGCTGGGGCGATCGTCCGCCGCGCCGTGAACGTCCTCGCTTCGGCGATGAGGGCGGTGTGCCGCCGGTTGCCGCCGCCATCACGGGAGACGAAGAATGAGCGCCCAACGCCGCCCCTTCACGCGCCGCCGCAAGAGCTGCCCGTTCTCCGGCAACAATGCGCCCACGATCGACTACAAGGACGTGCGTCTTCTCCAGCGCTTCGTCTCTGAGCGCGGCAAGATCGTTCCCAGCCGTATCTCGGCGGTATCGTCGAAGAAGCAGCGCGAGCTCGCCCAGGCGATCAAGCGCGCGCGTTTCCTGGCGCTCCTGCCCTACCTCATCGCCTAGCCGGGGGATCGAATCATGCCGATGAACGTCATCCTGCTGGAGCGTGTGCCGAAGCTCGGTCAGATGGGCGATGTCGTGAAGGTGAAGCCTGGCTTCGCCCGCAACTTCCTGCTGCCGCAGAAGAAGGCGCTTCGCGCAACCAAGGACAACATCACCTACTTCGAATCGCAGCGTAAGACGCTCGAAGCCCAGAACCTCGAACGTCGCCAGGAAGCCGAATCCGTTGGCGCCAAGATGACCGACCTCAAGGTCGTCCTCATTCGCCAGGCGTCCGAAGCGCTGCAGCTCTACGGGTCGGTGACCTCGCGCGACATCGCCGACGGCGCCGTCGCCGCCGGTGTCAGGATCGAGCGCAGCCAGGTCGAACTCGACAAGCCGATCAAGAGCCTGGGCGCCCACAAGATCAAGGTCCACCTCCATCCCGAGGTCACGATCGAGATCACGGCCGTGGTGGCGCGTTCGGCCGACGAGGCCGAGTTCCTCGCCAAGGGCGGCGCTCTGGTCGCCGAGAACGAGCGCGCCGCGCTCGAGGCGGCGGAAGCCGCCAAACGGGTCGCCGAGCAGGCGGCGGCGTTGTTCGAAGCCAAGCCGGCCGATGGCGAGAACGCCGAAGCTCCGGCCGCCACCGAGGAAGTGCCGGCCGAAGAGAAGTAGAACGCGTGCCGCCTGGCACCGTATCTTCCACCGAACGCATGCCATTGTTCCGCAGTGGCATGCGTTTTCTTTTGGCTCGGCCATGATCTGGCGCCTGGGGGCGCTGGCGGTGGCCGGGGTCGTGGCATTGCCGCTGCTCGGCGTCGTATCGAGCCTTCTGTCGTCGCAAGGCGAGCTGTGGCGGCACATCGCCGAAACACAGCTGTCGGACATAGTCGGCAATACTCTTGTCCTGCTGGTGGGTGTTGGCCTCGGCACAACCATCGTCGGCACCGGCACGGCCTGGCTGGTCACCATGTGCCGCTTTCCCGGCAGTCGGACGATGCAATGGGCACTCCTGCTGCCGCTCGTGCTCCCGACCTATATCATCGGCTATGCCTATGCCGACCTCCTGGCTTTCGCCGGCCCGCTCCAGGCAGCGTTGCGCACCGCGACCGGCTGGGGACACGGCGACTACTGGTTTCCCGATCTCGGCTCGGCCAGCGGCGTCGCGCTGCTGTTCACGCTTGTCCTTTATCCCTACGTCTATCTGGCCGCCCGTGCGGCGTTCCTGAGGCAATCTCAGCCGCTGCTCGAGGCAAGCCGCATCCTGGGGCACGGCCCATGGCGGACTTTCCTGCGCGTCGCGCTGCCGCTCGCCCGTCCTGCCATCGCCGCGGGCGTGACGCTGGCGCTTCTCGAGGCCCTCGCCGATTTCGGCACCGTTCAGTATTATGGCGTTCACACCTTCACGACGGCGATCTACCGGACCTGGTACGGCTTGGGGAATCGCGAGGGCGCCGCCCAGATCTCATTGATCCTGATTGCCATCGCCGCGCTACTGATCCTCATCGAGCGCCAGTCGCGCGGCCGTGCACGCTTTCACGTTGCCTCCGGCCTGCGCCTCCAGGCTGAGCCGGTCACCCTCTCGTTCTGGCCGGCGGCGGCGGCGGCGCTTGCCTGCGGCCTGCCCATCCTGATGGGCTTTGTCTTGCCGACGCTTCATCTCGCGTGGCTGGCGCTCACGTCCGGCGCCGAACTCGGTGATCGGCGCTTCCTGGGCGACGCCACCAACAGCCTCATCCTGGCGTCCGTCTCTGCCGTGATCATCGTCGTACTCGCGCTGTTCCTGAGCTACGCCGGCCGCCTCGTCCGCCGCCGCTCGCTCAATCGCGTCATCGAATTCGCCTCTCTGGGCTACGCCATCCCCGGTGCCGTGATCGCGGTCGGTGTCCTGCTGCCCCTGGCCTCGGCCGACCACGGTATCAACCGGTTGACCCAGGACTTGTTCGGCCTGTCGAGCGGCTTGCTGCTGAGCGGCACCGCCTTCGCGCTGCTGGTTGCCTATGTCGTGCGCTTCCTGGCCGTCGGCATGGCCAATATCGCGCCGGGCCTTGCCGCGATCGATCCGGCGATGGATTCAAGTGCGCGTGTGTTGGGCGCCCGGCCGCGCCAGGTGCTGCGCTACATCCATCTGCCGATGCTGCGCGGGCCCGCCCTGACGGCAGGCGTGATTGCCTTCGTGGAAGTGCTGAAGGAACTGCCGGCGACGCTGCTGATCCGGCCGTTCAATTTCGACACGCTGGCGGTCGGAGTCTATCGCTTCGCGTCCGACGAACGCCTCGCCCAGGCGGCGGTCGGCGCCATCCTGATCGTCGTGGTCTCGCTGGTGCCGGTTATCCTGCTCAGCCGCGCGATCGCTGCCCCGCCGCCCTTCTCGGGCGCGCCTACTTCCAGCCCGCCCGGTCCATGATCTTGAGCGCTTCGGCATTGTTCTGCGCATAGACGCGGGCGTTAAGCTGGTCTTCCTTGAAGGAGCCGAGCGCCTTCAGTTGGGGCGATAGTTCGACGCTGGCCACCACCGGGAATTCCGAGTTGCCCTCAGCGAAGTACTTCTGGGCCGGCGGCGACACGAGATATTCCAGGAATTTCACCGCCGCTTCCTTGTTGGGCGCATACTTGGCGATCGCCCCCCCGCTGATATTGACGTGGGTGCCGCGGTTCGACTGGTTGGGAAACACAATGCCCACCTTCTCCGCAACCGCACGATCTTCGGGCTTCTTGGAACGCATCAGATTGACATAGTAGTAGGTGTTCGAGACGCAAATCTCGGCTTCGCCCGCAGCAACACCCTTGATCTGGTCGGTATCGCCGCCGCGCGGGGGCCGGGCGAGATTGGCCGCAACGCCCTTGGCCCACGCTTCCGTCTTCTCCGGACCCAGCGCCGCCAGGAGCGACCCGACCAGCGACTGGTTGTAGATGTGTCCCGAGGAGCGGATCAGCAATTTGCCCTTCCACTTGGGATCGGCGAGATCCTCGTAGTTCTTCGGCGCCGTCGCGGCCGTGGGCTTTTCCTTGTTGAAGAGGATCACGCGTGCGCGCTTGGAAAAGCCGAACCAGTTGTTGTCCGGGTCGCGCAGGTGGGCAGGAACTGCCTTGGCGAGCACCGCCGACGATGTCGGCTGCAGGAGCCCCATCTGGCGGGCGCGTTCGATGCGGCCCGCGTCGGTGGTGATCAGGACATCGCACGGGCTCTTGTCACCCTCGGCCTTGAGCCGTTCAACGAGCGGATCGGGCTCGGCGTCGATACGATTGATCTTGATGCCGGTCAGATCGGCGAAGTTGCCGTACAGCGCCTCGTCGGTGTTGTAGTGCCGCGCGGAGTAGAGGTTGAGCGTCGTGCCCTGCGCCTGCGAGCGCCGTGGCATCAACATCAGACCGAGGCCGGTGGACAGTCCCGTTGTGATCAGGATGCGTCGCTTCACTTCAGTCTCCACTTGCGAGTGAGTGTCAATAACGTGATTGCTAACACCCAAGTGTAGAGACTGCAAATCGTTTGCAATTGTTCTACATCAAAAAAAGCGGTTTTCTGCCCTGCGACCCTTTGCCTTGAATTCGCCATTGGGTTTAACATTTTAACAACAACCACGTGGAGTTGCGGGAGGAGACTGCCTCCGCCCGACGATCGTTGCCCTGGGGGGAACGACGATGTTGCTAGTCAAAGTACTCACCCGTGTCCTGGGTGAAGGCCAATTGACGATCATCGATGCGACAGGGCAATCGCACTGCCTGAAGGGCGCCCGGCCGGGACCGGCCGTGACGATGCGGATCCATAGCTGGTGGACAGGCATCCGCCTCACCCTTCGCCCCCGGTTGGCGTTTGGCGAAGCCTATATGGAGGGCAAGCTCACCGTCGAAAATGGCAACATCTACGATCTGCTCGACCTGCTTGGACGCAATATCGCCGCCATCGAGTCCACGCCGCTGGTGCGCTGGTCGTTTGCTCTCCAGAAACTCCTGCGGACGCTGGAGCAGTACAATCCGATCGGCCGGGCGCAGCGCAACGTCGCCCACCACTATGACCTCAACGACCAGCTCTACGACTTCTTCCTCGATCGCGACCGGCAGTATTCCTGCGCCTACTTCACGACACCGGGCGAAAGCCTGGAGCAGGCCCAGATCGACAAGAAGCGCCACATCGCGGCCAAGCTCCTGCTGAAGCCGGGCCAGTGCGTGCTCGACATCGGCTCGGGCTGGGGCGGCATGGGTCTGTTCCTCTCGAAGCAGTTCGGAGTCGACGTCACCGGCGTCACTCTCTCCAAGGAACAGCACGCCGTTTCCAGTCGGCGTGCGCTCGAAGGCGGCGTTGCCGACCGCGTTCGCTTCAAGCTGCTCGACTACCGACAGGAACCCGGTCGCTACGACCGCATCGTCTCGGTCGGCATGTTCGAGCACGTCGGCGCTGCCCACTACGTCGAGTATTTCACCAAGGTGAAGGACCTGCTGGCGGACGATGGCGTGATGCTGCTGCATTCGATCGGCCGCATGGAGCCGCCGGGCGGCACCAATACCTGGCTACGCAAATACATCTTTCCGGGCGGCTATACGCCGGCCATGTCCGAGGTTCTGACGGCGATCGAGAAGGCCGAGCTGTGGGTAACCGATATCGAGGTGCTTCGCCTGCACTATGCAGAAACGCTCCGTCACTGGCGCCAGCGCTTCCAGGCCAACCGGGAAAGGGTCAAGCGGACGGTCGGCTATGACGAACGCTTCTGCCGCATGTGGGAATTCTACCTTGCCGGATGCGAGGTTTCTTTTCGATACATGAATCAAATGGTGTTCCAGGTCCAGATCGCCAAGCGCCAGGACGCCGTACCGCTCACCCGCGACTACATGGCGTCGACCGAGCATGGCGAAAGCACGGCACCGTCCATGGCGGCGGAGTGACGGGGACTCGGTTGTCCCCAGCTTTCAGGCTATCCTAGACGGGCCGCTGCGTTTGCAGTGGTGAATGCCCCCTCGCGTCCCTAACCAAGGCTCTACATGGAGCCATCAAAGAACACGACCAACGTCACCCGCCTGCCCGGCGCTGAAGATGCCCGTCTGCGCGAGCCGCCGCATAATTTTGAGGCCGAGCAGGCGCTTCTCGGCGCCATCCTGGTCAACAACGCCGCCTATCAGCGCGTGGCCGAGTTCCTGCGCCCCGAACACTTCGCCGATCCGCTGCACGGCAAGCTCTTCGATTCGCTGTCCCGCCTGATCGAACGCGGCCAAGTGGTAAGTGCCGTCACCCTCAAGACCTATCTGGAGCAGGACGAAGCGATGAAGTCGGCGGGCGGTGCCGCGCCCTACCTTGCCCGCCTGGCTGCGGCTTCGGTGCACGTCATCGACGCCGCCGCCTTCGGACGCACAGTGCACGATCTCTACCTGCGCCGGCAACTCGTCGATCTCGGCGAAGAGGTCGTCAACGGCGCCTTTGGCGGCGATGTGGACGAAACGGCACTGCACCAGATCGAAACCGCGGAAAAGAAGCTCTTCGAACTCGCGACCACCGGCCAGACCGAAGGTGGCTTCAAGCCGTTCCGCGCCGCCTTGACCGAGGCGACCATTGCGGCCGAGGCGGCCTACCACCGGGTCGGCCAGCTCACCGGCGTGGCGTCGGGCCTGTTCCAGCTCGATCAACTCCTGGGCGGCCTCCACCGCTCGGATCTCATCATTCTTGCCGGCCGTCCCTCGATGGGGAAGACGGCGCTCGCGACAAACATCGCGTTCAACGCCGCCAAGGCCTACCGCGAGGAGCATGGCGAGGACGGCAAGCCCAAGGCCGTCGACGGCGCCGTGGTCGGGTTCTTTTCGCTCGAAATGTCATCGGAGCAGTTGGCCACCCGAATGCTTGCCGAACAGGCCGAGGTGCCGTCCGAGAAAATCCGCAAGGGCGAGCTGATCAGTGGCGATTTCGACAAGGTCCTGTCGGTCAGCCAGGCACTCGAGCACCTGAATTTCTTCATCGACGACACGCCGGCGCTCTCCATCGCCGCGCTGCGGACCCGGGCGCGCCGGTTGAAGCGCACCCACGGGCTTGGGTTGCTGGTGGTCGACTATCTCCAGCTCCTCAACCCCTCCGGCAGATCGCGACAGGAAAACCGCGTGCAGGAGGTCTCCGAGATCACGCGCGGCCTCAAGACACTGGCCAAGGAGCTCGATGTGCCGGTGCTGGCGCTGTCTCAGTTGAGCCGTGCGGTCGAGCAGCGCGAGGACAAACGGCCGCAGCTCGCCGACCTTCGCGAGTCGGGTTCGATCGAGCAGGATGCTGACGTCGTCATGTTCGTTTATCGCGAGGAATACTACCTCACACGTTCCGAGCCGACGCGCCGGGCAGAGGAGAATGACCAGCGCTTCAACGAGCGCCACGAGGCGTGGCGCCAACGCTGCGAGCAGACCTACGGCAAGGCCGAAGTAATCGTGGCCAAGCAGCGCCATGGTCCCACGGGCGTCGTTCGCCTGGCCTTCGAGGGCCAATTCACCAAGTTCGACAACCTGCCCGCCGACGAGGAACGGCCGGGCGGCCCGGCTTTCTAGGCGGTTCGATGTCCACTCCCGCCGACGACGCCTCGCGCCGGGCCGGCGCGATCCTGACGATCGACCTCAGCGCGATCGCCGCCAACTGGCGCGGCCTGCGCGACGCCGGTCGCGCCGGTGGCCGCCCGGTCGATTGCGCCGCGGTGCTCAAGGCCGACGCCTACGGCACCGGGCTCGCGGTCGTGGGGCCGCGCCTGGCAGCGGAGGGCTGTCGGCAGTTCTTCGTGGCGCACATCGACGAAGCAATCGAACTTCGCCGCGTGCTGCCCGAGCATCCGATCTACGTGCTGAACGGCCTGCTCGCCGGCACCGAGGCCGATTTCGTCGAGCACGATCTCACACCCGTGCTCAATCATCTCGGCCAGCTCAACGCCTGGCGCGCCGCGGCACAACGCTTTAACCGGGCGCTCGACGCAGTCATTCACCTCGACACCGGTATGAATCGCCTCGGTTTCGGCCCCGAAGACGCCCAGGCGCTGATCAACGAACGCGGCCGCCTGCGCGGACTGCGACTGGCTCTGTTCATGAGCCATCTGGTGGCGTCAGAGGAGCAGGCCAATCCGATCAACGGCGAGCAGCTTTCCCGCTTCCGTTCGTTCGTCAAGGCGATGCCCGGAGCCCCGGCTTCGTTGGCGAACTCCTCCGGAATCTTTCTCGGCCCCGATTATCATTTCGATCTGATGCGGCCGGGCGCCGCCCTCTACGGCATCAACCCTCTGCCCGGCCAGGCCAATCCGATGTTGCCGACCGTGACGCTGCAGGCGCGTATCCTCCAGACCCGTCGCGTTGACGCTCTACAGACCGTTGGATACGGTGCCGCGTGGCGAGCAGCGAGGCCGACGCGCGTCGCCACCATCGGTCTCGGATATGCCGACGGCTACTTCCGCGCACTGGTCAACCGCAGCGTCGTCTACATTGCCCAACAGCCCGTGCCCGTGATCGGCCGCATCTCGATGGATCTTGTGACGGTCGACGTGACCGAGGTGCCGGAAGACTCCTCGCAGCCGGGCGCCGTCGTCGAGGTGCTGGGCCCGAACCTGTCGCCCGACGATCTTGCCGAGCGGGCGCGCACCAACGGATATGAAATCATGACGGCCCTCGGCCGGCGCTACCATCGTGTCTATGTCGACGGCCAGGGCGACGTCGCGGGAGAAGAAGCGTGACCATTCCGCTGCTGACCGTTCTGGGCCGCATGACGCTGGCATTCCTGGAGGCCGCCGGGGCCGTCACCTCGTTTGCCTTCCAGGCGATCCGCCTGTCGGTGCAGCCCCCCTTCTATCGCCAGCAGTTGCTCCGCCAGATGCTGGAGATCGGCTACTACTCGCTGCCCGTGGTCGGCTTGACGGCGATCTTCACCGGCATGGTGCTAGCGCTGCAGAGCTATACCGGCTTTGCCCGATTCTCCGCCGAAAGCGCCATTCCGAACGTCGTTGTGGTCTCGCTCACCCGCGAACTGGGCCCGGTCCTGGCCGGCCTCATGGTCGCCGGCCGCGTCGGTGCCGCGATGGCGGCCGAGATCGGGACCATGCGCGTCACCGAACAGATCGACGCACTCACCACGCTTTCCACCAACCCCTTCAAGTATCTGGTCGTGCCGCGCGTGATCGCCGGCATTGTCACCTTGCCGATCCTGGTGCTGGTTGCCGACATCATCGGCGTGTTGGGCGGGTTCCTCGTCGGGGTCTACAAGCTCGACTTCAACGACACCGCCTACCTGCGCAACACGCTCGATTTCCTGGAGTTCCAGGATGTTTTCTCGGGTCTCGTGAAGGCTGCCGTGTTCGGGTTCCTGATCACGCTGATGGGCTGCTACCACGGCTACACGTCGAAGGGCGGCGCCCAGGGTGTCGGCATGGCGACAACCAACGCGGTGGTTTCGGCGTCGATCCTGATCCTCACCTTCAACTATTTCATCACCGAAGCGTTCTTCTCCCGATGAACGCCGACGCACCCCAAATGGCCGCCGCCAAGATCTCGCTGCGCGACGTCGCCAAGTCCTTCGGCCCCAAGAAGGTTCTGCAGGGGATCGATCTCGACGTGGCGCCGGGTGAATCGATGGTCGTGATCGGCGGTTCGGGCAGCGGCAAGTCGGTGTTGCTGAAGTGCATTCTGGGACTGATGGCGCCCAACCGCGGCTCGATCCGCGTCGATGGCGAGGAGACCGTCGATTTCAATGACCGCAGCCGCGCCCGCGTCATGCGCAAGTTCGGCATGCTGTTCCAGGGTGGCGCCCTGTTCGACTCGCTGCGCGTCTGGGAAAATGTCGCCTTCGGCCCGATCCAGAGCGACGGCATGAGGCCCGAGCAGGCGCGCGAGGTCGCGATCGCAAAGCTTGGCGCCGTTGGCCTCGGGCCCGAGATCGGCGAACTGTTCCCGTCCGAGCTTTCCGGCGGAATGCAGAAGCGCGTGGCGCTCGCCCGCGCCATCGCCCGCGAACCGGAGATCATCTTCTTCGACGAGCCGACCACCGGCCTCGACCCGATCATGGCCGACGTCATCAACGACCTGATCGTCAAGTGTGTGAGCGACCTCGGCGCCACCGCCGTGTCGATCACCCACGATATGGCGAGCGCGCGCAAGATCGGCCACCGCATCGGCATGCTCTACGAGGGCAGACTGATCTGGCAGGGACCGGTCGCCGACATCGACCACTCCGGCAACGCCCATGTCGACCAATTCATCCATGGCCGCGCCGAGGGGCCGATCCGCATGCAGGTCCGGAAGTTCTGACCATGGCGCGCGCGCCCAGCCTCCCCGAGGCCCGCCGCTGGTTCGCCGAGGAATTGCGCGCCACCGGCCATGTCGGCGACGAACGCGTCGTCGAGGCCTTCGCCGCCGTGCGCCGCGAACGCTTCGCCGGCCCCGGCCCGTGGCGCATCTTTCATATCGCCGACGGCTACTGGTCGACGCCCGATGCCGACCCGCGCCACCTCTATCACAACGTGCTCGTCGCGCTCGATGAGGCGCGTGGCCTCAACATCGGCGAGCCCTTGCTGTGGGCACGCCACTTCGACCGGATCGGCGTGAAGGCAGGCGACCGCGTGCTGCAAATCGGTGCCGGCTCGGGCTACTACAGCGCGATCCTGGCCGAACTGGCCGGGCCGGGAGGGCGGGTCGACGCCATCGAGATCGACGAACCGCTCGCTGCCGCCGCGCGACGCAACCTCAGGGCGTCTCCCACTGCCCATGTCCGGCTGGCCGACGCCAGCCGGCCGATCGACGGCCAGTGGGACGTCGTCGTGGCGTTCGCCGGTGCCACCGCGCCGCTTGCCTGGTGGCTCGATGCGCTGGCAGACGGCGGACGGTTGCTGTTGCCTCTGACGGCGAACGGACGCCGTGGCGGATTCATGCTGCGCCTCGATCGGCGCGGCGGCGCCTTGGCGGCGCGTTCCGCCGGTTGGGTCGGTTTCTATCCCTGTGCCGGAGCGCGCAGCGAGGCGGATGCGGCTGCCCTCGAGGAAGCGCTCGCCGACCCGGCGGGCCAGCAGGCAATCCGCATGCTGCGCCGCGACCACCACGAAAAGGACGGTTCGTGCTGGTTGCACCGCGACGGCTGGTGCCTCTCCAAGCAGGAGTTGCACTGACATGGCCCGCCCGCTGAAGCGCTTCGTCTGTCAGTCGTGCGGCGCGGTCACGAACAAATGGAGTGGCCGCTGCGAATCCTGCGGCGAGTGGAATACCATCACCGAGGAATCGGCGCCGGCACCCGGTCCGGCTGGCGGTGGGCTGGCGCGCGGCGGCAAGGGCCGCCTGCTGGAGTTCGCCGGCCTTACGGGAACGACGCCGCAGCCGCCGCGCTACCGGAGCGGCATTGCCGAGTTCGACCGCGTGTGCGGCGGTGGGCTGGTGGTGGGCTCGGCGCTGCTGATCGGCGGCGATCCCGGCATCGGCAAGTCGACCCTTCTGCTGCAGGTCGCCGCGGCGCTGGCGCGCCAGCACACGGCCTGTGCCTACATTTCCGGCGAAGAGGCGCTCGACCAGGTCCGGCTGCGTGCCGACCGCCTGGGCCTGGGCGATGCGCCGGTACAGCTGACGGCCGCCACCTCGGTACGCGATATCGTGGCGACGCTGGAGCGCGCCGACGCGCCGAAAGTCGCGGTGATTGATTCGATCCAGACCATGTGGCTCGACACGGTCGACAGCACGCCGGGCACCGTGACCCAGGTGCGCGCCTCCTCGCAGGCGCTGGTCGAGTTGGCGAAACGCCGCGGCATCGCCGTGCTGCTAGTCGGCCACGTCACCAAGGACGGCGCCATCGCCGGGCCCCGCGTGCTCGAGCACATGGTCGACACCGTGCTCTACTTCGAGGGCGAGCGCGGTCATCAGTTCCGCATCCTGCGCACCGTCAAGAACCGCTTCGGTCCGACCGACGAGATCGGCGTGTTCGAAATGTCCGATCGCGGCCTCTCCGATGTCGCCAACCCGTCGGCGCTGTTCCTGGGCGAACGCCGCGGCAACGTCTCGGGCGCCTGCGTCTTTGCCGGCATCGAAGGAACCCGGCCGCTGCTGGTTGAGATCCAGGCGCTGGTGTCGCCCTCTTCCTTCGGCACGCCGCGCCATGCCGTGGTCGGCTGGGACTCCAACCGGCTCGCCATGGTGCTGGCCGTGCTCGAAGCGCGCTGCGGCGTCGCGATCGGCGCCAACGACGTCTATCTCAATGTTGCAGGCGGCCTGAAGATCGGCGAACCGGCGGCCGATCTCGCCGTGGCCGCAGCCGTCGTTTCGTCTCTCGCCGACGAGCCGGTCCCGCCGGAAATGGTGGTTTTTGGCGAGATCGGGCTTGGCGGCGAGGTCCGCCCGGTGGGTCAGCGCGAGGCGCGCCTGCGCGAGGCGGCCAAACTCGGTTTCCGCAGCGCCCTGGTGCCGCGCGGCCGGGCCGGCACTGCCCCCTCGCCAAGGCCACCGGAGGGCATCGCCATTGACGAAATCGAGCATCTGACAGACCTTGTGGCTCGCTTTCAGCCGGCCGACCGGGCCCCCAAGCGCCCGCGGCGCGAGGGCGCTCAGGACCGTCGGCGCGAATAGGTCACGGCCAAGGTCTCGCGGGGCGTACGGAGTCGAATGGAACAGCTTGGAATCACGGTTTTCGACGTCGCCGTCATCGCTGTGGCTGTTTTTGGGGCAGCCATCGGCATGTCGAGCGGCTTCGCCCATGCCATCCTGTTCATCGGCTCGTGGATCGGCGCCGGCTGGCTCGCCTGGCGGTTCTCCAAGGTCGTGCAGCCCGAGGTCGAGCAGCTCGTCGGCAGCACCGAGTTGGCCTATTTCATCTCCATGCTGGCGGTTTTCGTCGCCGCCCTGATCGTCCTGGTGATGCTGACGAATGCCCTGTCGCGGTCGATCAAGTCGAGCCCGCTGGGCAAGCCCGACCGCATCCTGGGGGCCGGATTCGGTGTCCTGTGCGCCTGGGTCGCGGTAGGCGTTGCCTTCCTGTTTTACGGCTATCTCGGACCCCGCACGCTGCCGCCGGCCGTCGAGGGCGCCGCCACCTTCCCGATGGTCAAGGAAATGGCCAATTTCGTCGAACCCCACCTGCCCACGGGTTTCCGGAACCGCCTGCAGCGGCCGGGCATGGAAGCGGGCGGCGGCACGACCGCGCCACCTTCGCCGGCTGCCCCCCCGTCCGAGACGACCGAAGAGACCAAACCGCCGCAGTAAGTTTGTCCTTGAGGGGAGTTATCCTTGATGGCGCAGCCGGCAGGTCCCAGATATAACCCCGCCGTGCCAGACACACCGAAGCGCCCCAACCACGACCTCGACAAGTTTCACGAGGAGTGTGCGTTGTTCGGCATCTACGGCACTTCGGATGCCGCCGCCCACACCGCCCTCGGGCTCCACGCCCTTCAGCACCGCGGCCAGGAGGCTGCCGGCATCGTCACCTTCGACGGCCGCCAGTTCCACGATCACCGCGCACCCGGACTGGTCGGCGACATCTTCGGCGAGCAGCCGGTCATGGCCCGCCTAAAAGGCTATTCGGCGATCGGCCACACCCGCTACGCCACCACCGGCGGCGCCTCGGACCGCAACATCCAGCCGATCTTCGCCGACTTCGATTTCGGCGGGCTGGCGCTCGCGCACAACGGCAACCTCACCAATGCCTATCTCCTGCGCAAGGAACTGGTGCGCATCGGCAGCCTGTTCCAGTCGACGACCGATACCGAAGTCATCAACCATCTGATCGCCCGCTCGGACTATTCGACGGTGCAGGACCGGCTGATCGACGCCCTCGGCAAGGTCAAGGGTGCCTACTCGCTGCTGATGCTGACCAACGAGGCGCTGATTGGCGTACGCGATCCGCTGGGCGTGCGCCCCCTGGTCCTGGGCAAGCTCGAGGATTCCTGGATCCTGACCTCGGAAACCTGTGCGCTCGACATCATCGGCGCCCGCTTCGAGCGCGACGTCGATCCTGGCGAGATCGTCATCATCGATGGCAACGGCCCGCGCTCGATCAAGCCTTTCACCCGGCAGCCCCGCCGCTTCTGCGTCTTCGAACATATCTATTTCGCCCGCCCCGACTCCCGCCTCGAAGGCGTCGGCGTCTACGAGGCGCGCAAGCGCATCGGCATGGAACTGGCCAAGGAAAGCCCGGTGCCGGCCGACGTCATTGTACCGGTCCCCGACTCGGGCGTGCCGGCCGCGATCGGCTACGCCCAGGGATCCGGCCTGCCGTTCGAACTCGGCATCATCCGCAACCACTATGTCGGCCGCACCTTCATCGAGCCGGCCGATCACATCCGCCATCTCGGCGTGCGCCTCAAGCACAACGCCAACCGTGCGCTGATCAACGGCAAGCGCGTGATTCTGGTCGACGATTCGATCGTGCGCGGCACGACGTCGAAGAAGATCGTCGAGATGGTGAAACAGGCCGGCGCCCGCGAAGTCCACATGCGCATCGCCGCCCCGCCGACCACCCATCCGTGCTTCTACGGCATCGACACGCCCGAACGCGACAAGCTGTTGGCTTCGCACTACGACGTCGCCGGCATGGCGAAGTTCATCGGCGTCGATTCGCTGGCCTTCATATCAATCGACGGTCTCTACCGCGCCATGGGCCTGCCCGGCGGTCGCGATCCCGCACAGCCGGCCTTCTGCGACGCCTGCTTCACCGGCGACTATCCGATCCCGCTCGACGACCAGATCGGCATCGAGGATCGCCAGCTCTCCTTCCTCGCCGAACCCGCCTGAGTTCGCCGTCATGACAGCCGCTCCAGCTGGCCGTCTCGCCGGCCGCCTTGCGCTGATCACCGGGGCGTCTCGCGGTCTGGGCGCCGCCGCCGCCCTGGCCTTTGCCGGCGAAGGTGCCCACTGCGTGCTGGTCGCCCGCACCGTTGGCGGCCTCGAGGAGATGGACGACAAGATCAAGGCGCTGGGTGGCTCGGCCACGCTGGTGCCGCTCGACGTCACCGACGGCGCCGGCATCGATCGCCTGGGTGCTGCCCTCCACGAGCGTTTCGGTCGTCTCGACGTGCTTCTTGGCAATGCCGCTGTACTGGGTCCGCTGTCGCCGATCGGCCATATCGAGCCCAAGCATTTCGAACAGATCATGGCGGTGAACGTTACCGCCAACTGGCGGCTCATCCGCTCGCTCGATCCGCTGTTGCGCGCTTCAGACGCCGGGCGTGCCATTTTCGTGACCTCGGGAATCTCGCGCCGGATCGTGCCCTACTGGAGCGCTTATGCCGCCAGCAAGGCCGCACTCGACATGCTGGTCGGCGTCTATGCCGCCGAAAGCGCCCATACCAAGGTGCGGGTCAACCTCTACAATCCCGGCCCGATGCCCACATTCATGCGCCGCGAGGCTTTTCCTGGCGAGGATCAGGCGACGCTGCCGCCGCTGGAGGCCCATGCCGAAGGCCTGATCCGGCTGGCGATGCCCTCCTGTACGATGAACGGCGAGTGGGTGGCCGGCGACGAGGCACCACACCGCTAGCGTGGACTATGCCGCGACACAGGCCCGATGCGGTCGCGGCGCGGCCCCGAATCCCGGCGCCGTTCCGCTGCCGGTTCGGCGAAGTGGGCCATTCATGAACCTCAAAATAACGCCCGCCGGATTTCTCCTGCGGGCGTCTCCCATCATGACAGAAAATTTGGCCCAAACCGATTGGATCATCCCCTCATCAATGGGCGACCGTCGTCGAGTGGATCTGGACAACAACCGGATAGCCTTCGAATGTCCTGGGGACATTCTGCAACGTCCGGGCGTATCGCAGCTCGACGCGAATGACGATGGTTTCCGCGTCATCCAACTCCAAAGCCGAGATGGAGCCGGCCCATTCCGGAAGTTTCAGCTTCTCCTTGAGGAGATTGACTGCATCGGCAGAGTCCACGAGAGCACCCTTGGATATTGCGGTCGGAGACGCGAACAAGTGTGCCACGCTCGCACGCAAGCACAACCCGGCCGCAAATTGCTCAGCGCTGCGGCTTGGCCCGTGACGCGAAGGGATTGTCGGGCTTGCGCATTGTGACGCGGATCGGCACGCCCGGCATGCTGAAGTCGTCGCGCAACCGGTTGACCAGGAAGCGCAGGTAGTCGTCGCCCAGCTCTTCGGGCTGGCTGACCGAGATCATGTAGGTCGGCGGCCGGATCTTGGTCTGCGTCATGAA